>JBGSMY010000214.1:0-22649 GCA_041739975.1 Pirellulaceae bacterium | reverse complement strand
GGATGGCACTTTCATTGCTAAAGAACTACAAGGGTGACAAAGAAAGTGTGAGACAACGAAAACTAAAGTGTGCCTGGGACGAGTCCTACCTGTTCAAAATTCTCGGAATTTCAGCGTAAAATAGTGCGCTCGCCCTGGGGTATTCGTGCGCGGTTTTCGCGAATGTGTTTGTAGTGAAAAGCAGAACAATCCCCGGGGCAAGCCCTGGGGTATTCGTTCCTGACTCGAAAAGATTTTTTTGGCAGCGGCCGAGTGTAGTGAAAAACAGAATTTACTCCAGGACAAGCTAACGGCGGTTTCGAACGCGAATCATATGATCTAGCACCATGTATAACAGGTTCTAACTCGCTCTCGTGCTACTAGTCCTTACTCCGAATCATTCTCATTCTCGCTCTTCATCTCCTAACTCACGCTCCTTCAATTTTTAACGCTTAGTAATTCGTCCCAAATAATTTCCCATCATATGTGACGGCATGCCTTTAGCCAGTTCGTTCCAAATGGATTGGATTAACGCAGCGCTCAGCCCTCCGGCATCAGCCGCGGCATCACCAGCGACCGACGACAACGATTGCCATACGGAATCAGATTCGCTACCTCCAACCACGACTTCTTGCTGACAATGCATATATGAATTGCTAAATAAGCTGATCGTTGGCAGTTTGGGAACCAGATCTCCGGCATCGACGTAACGATAAATCTTTCCGGGAAACTCTCGCTGAAACGCGGCGGCTGCGGCATCGTTGCCAATCATCGGCGCTCCAAAAGTACAAATCTGGTGAACCGCAATAAAATGTTGGTGAAATCTCCAACCGCATAACAATGCCAAAGCGCCGCCGAGGCTGTGGCCGGTCACCCAAACCGGTCGTTCCAAACGAGCAAACAGCTCGTCAACTGCAGCAAACAATGGCTGCCAAATCTCGTCGAGCGCTCCCATAAAGCCACTATGAAATCGTGCACCCACTCCCGCCGCAGCAAAATCACTGCCGATTCGCCCCTCAGGCAAGATCAAGAAATTTCTCGCATTCGTCAACAACCAATCTTTGAATCCATCTAAATTCAAAAACGACTCAGATCCCCGAAAAATCACGACAATGTTTCGATCGTTTTGGCCCACATATACTTGCGTATTGTCAACGCTAATCAACTGGGCCTCAAGCTGCAATTGTTCGCGAAACGCTGCGGGACCAGATGCGGCAGGCAAATATGCCAACTCACAGGCCTTGCCCAGATACGCTGCCTGTGCTGGCGAATGCGGCTGTGTGGCATCCAGTTGTGTATAGGTTTCTGAGTTGTTCATTTATCGAATTTTACGTGGCTGCAAATGAGTGCATTATCTACCAACAATAATTAGATTAATGCAATGACTATGATCGTTAATCAACTGAACCTATTTGATTTGTGTCGCACTACCATGATCCTATTGCGTGCGATGGATTGTTGTTTAAGTCGTATCGTCTATTGAAAAGCACGTCGCCCTGGTTTGGCCTGTTTCCATTCCGCAATCAATTCTGCAGAGATTGTGGTACTGCGAACATCCAAATTCTTTAATTCTGAAAGCGACATCAAATGAGCGCGAAACCCTGCGTCGGATATCTTAGTGCCACGCAGTCGCAAGACTTCTAGCGACCTGAGCTTGGCTAAACTTGCCAACCCGATATCGGTAATTTTAGTATCGTTGAGATCGAGTTCGCGCAACCGTTCCAAAGGCTCAATTAGCGTAACGGTTTGATCGGTTACATCTGAGTTGGCCATTTGCAAAAGGACGGTATCTGTTTTGCTGGCCAGAAACTGGTAAGAATCACCGTCCCAGCCGGTCAGTGACAAATGCCGTTCGCCCTCGACAATTCGTTCGCGCGGTCCCAGGTCGATATCTTGCCAAAACCGAGTATATATTGCGGGACCCGAAACAGCACCTAAACCGACTAGCCCCACAACGAGGGAAAACCAAAGACTGCGGCGAGATCGTCTCAAGGTTGAAAATACTAGATCACCAACTGCCAGGGCCAGTAAGACCAGTCCAATAATAAATAAAGTCTCGAGTCCTTGAAACACGTTTTTTCTCTTTCAATACCTCTTGGTCGTTCATTTGACAGGCTGATTGCATCGCGCTATTCGACATCGACACGCAAATCAAAATCGACTCCGCGCTATGGTTGGCAGTTCTGTTTCCGTCCAACTATAATAGCGGCTGGTTTGTAAAGCGATCAAGCGTTACCCGGTTTTCATCAGGTTTTGTTATAAAGAAGTTAAAACATGCCCCAACGATCATCGAATTCTCGTCGTGAGTTCTTGAAAACAACAGCTGCCACTGGTGTTGTGGCCACGAGCGTGCCCTATTTCAGCTGGACGCAATCTGCATTTGCTAATCACAGCAAGAACGATCGACCGCGGATCGGCTGCATTGGAGTCGGAAGTATGGGTACGGGCGACGCCACCGAACATGCAAGGTTTGGCGACGTCTTAGCGGTCTGCGACGTTGATGAACGTCATCGTACCCGCGCGAAGAACGACGAACGAATTGGCAAGGGAAAAGCAGATTCCTACGAAGATTATCGCAAAGTACTTGAGCGCAACGATATTGATGTGGTTAGTATCGTCACGCCTGACCATTGGCATATCAAAATTGCCTTGGAGGCTTTGGCGGCTGGTAAACACGTCTTCTGTCAAAAGCCGTTGACATTGACTCTGGAAGAAAACCAACTGATCCGCGCGGCATGTCAAAAACACAAGGATCGCGTGTTTTTTATCGGCACCCAACAACGCAGCGATGCGGATAGATTTTTACGTGCGGTCAACATGGTTCAAAAAGGGCTGCTGGGGGATATTCAAAAAGTCACCGTTGGAATCGATGGCAGCCCCACCGGTGGACCATTTCCAGTTGCCGATGTACCCAATGAATTGAATTGGGATATGTGGCAAGGTCCAGCGCCCAAACACGACTACCGTGAACGAAGGTGTCACTACGAATTCCGTTGGTGGTACGAATACTCAGGCGGCAAGTTTACGGACTGGGGCGCTCATCATGTCGATATCGCGCAGTGGGCTCTCAACGAAAACGGACCCGGCCAAGGTCCTATTTCGTTCGACGGTTCGGACGCCAAACACCCGGTAGAATACAAAGATGGTTATCCAGTTGCCATCGATTCTTACAACACCTCGCACGATTTTGCCATCAACTGCAAATTCGCCAGCGGCGTAGAAATGATCATTACCAGTCGTGGAGACAATGGGGTTCTATTCGAAGGATCCAAGGGCCGCATGTTCGTCAACCGCGGAAAAATCTCTGGGAAACCGATTGAAGAAAACTGGGATGCCGGACAGTTCGGTCCCGAACAACTCAAAGAACTGTATAAGGGTAAACCGTTCGAAGGACACAAAGAAAACTTTTATCGCACCATTGCCGAAGGCGGATTGCCAATTAGCGACGTCTATTCGCACGTGCAAATTATGAATTCGTGCCACATGGCCGCAATCGCCGCTCGTTTGGGGCGGACCATTAAATGGGATCCCAAAACGGAAAAAATCATCGGCGACGAACAAGCACAAGCAATGTTTGCTCGCACACCACGAGCAGGATTCGAATACTTGCGCGGATAAACTCGATCGCCCGCGCCAATGTCCTCCCGCGCCAATGTCCGTTGCGCAGCCTAAACGCTGGTTATTTGAACTGGCCAGTGCTTCCTGGCGCGTAATTGCCGCTTTTATTGAGCAATTCCGGTGGCAGTTCAGCCGTGAAGGATGCCGGTTGATTGGTCGATGTTGACTGGCCCGTTCCAGTTGCCGGCTGGACTAAGTTACCACTATTCATTGGAAAACTGGCGCCAATAGTTGCTGTGCTGTTGTTGACACCGCCAGCCGAGTTACCAGCGTTAGGTCCCAACTGAGCAAATGGTGTGCTTTGAAACTGGCCAGCAGATTGGCTCGGTTGCGTTGCCGCTGGTGTCGTGGCCGTGCTAGGTGATGGAGGAAATCCAGGATAAGTAGGTGTCGTCGGCGGAGTTTGAGCAAGCGAACCTGCATTCAACCCCATCGCGTTTGGACCCGCACTTGATTGTGCTGATGGTGCCGTGGCCAACGGGTTTTGTGGAGATAGTGCAAACGCGCTTCCATTCTCAGCTGAATTCGGCATCAACGGATTTGCTTTGAAAGGCTGATCGCCGTTTACTTGCGCCACATTGCTCGCATTGCCAGACGCCGAAAAGGCCGGTGGATTTCCACTGGACATGGCCGGATTGGTCGGATTGGAAAAGCCGCCAAATTGGGGCGCGGCATTGCCGGATGCGGTCGGCGAATTGACGGCTGATTTCCCCATGGGTAAGAAATCGCCACTTCCGCCCAGTGGATTTACGTTGGCCAATGCATTCGACGCTTGATCAACTTTTTCCGTTACCGTTTGATTGGCACTTTGCAGCGTATCTCCAATCTTTCGATTCAAATCGTTTTTAATTTGCGAAGCGGAATCGCCTAGTGCCCGCTGGGTCTCTGCTGCAGCACTGGAAACTTGATCCTTCATCGCCAACGCAGATTGGTTAAAGGTGTTCGTAAGACCTTTGGCCGCGTTTTCGAGAGAATTACTGGCTGCAAAGCCGCTTGACGTGGCGTTACCGAGAGCAGTATTCGACGAACCCTGATATTGATACGGCGTTCGAGACGGCTGATTCGTTGTGCCATTGTTGGCAAGGCCATTGTTGGCAAGGCCGTTGCTGGCAAGGCCGTTGCTGGACGTTCCGGCTGGTGTTAGGCCGCCACCCAGACCGCTGGAATTTCCAGCTTTGGCAACACTTGGTTGAGCAAAATCAGCTTCGGGCTGCGACAAACGAAACGGCGGGGGATTACCGCTGGACGTTGAGTTGGAGTTTGAGTTGGCGGAATTTGAGGCGTTTGCCATTCCCGCTGTCGATGAACTTCCAAGCTTACTTGACTTGGGCGAATTGATCTCGCTGGGGCGATCCATTGCGCTGGGAAGGCCCGTACTAGATTTTGAAACGCTACCTAAGCCTGATGCGTTGGTATTGTCGGCAAGCATTTCGTTTTGATTAAAATGCATCGAGGGCGGCGGTGCGTCATCTTCCTTATTCTTGCCAGACAGCCATTTGGGAGGTGTTGGTGCCCATGAACTGAACTTAGGAAACGCCAGCTTGCCGCTTTGGCATCCCGTTTGCCCAATCATTAAACCGGCCGCTGCCGCACAAATCACCAAAAACTTCCAGTAAGTCGATTTCATGTTCTATGGTTCCGCATTCTGCTGTCTACTCACACAACGCGGTGTGAGTCTGTGCTAGTCACCTGAGCGGCGCGGATGGTAGAAACGGCGACAATCCCCGTCAAGATCGATTTTTTCCATCGTTCGACAAATTTTTGAGAAGTGTTGCAAGTTCAAGCGGATGAATAGGCTTCGAATCGAACAGGCTATGACTTAGCTGATTAAAACCTCAAGTGAAAAACCGAATGATCCCCTGGACGAGCCAAAGGGTGGCCTGACGAAACGGCATTCGCTGATTTTGTCGGACGAGAATCCCGAATGGATTTTCCAGCGGTATATTTCCGTTGTTTACGACTCACGGACGGCGCAAAGCGATTGAGGGCCTTCGCTCGACTATACCAATCCCGCATCGCGTGTTTCATCAGTCACCCCGGTCGATCCATTCGACTACGGAGCCAGCAACGATGACGCGGGGACCTAGCATAGTCTCAATGATGAGAGCACCCTGATCATCGATCCCCAAACATTTTCCTTCTGCTGGCCCCTGAGGCGTTTCCAACCGCATCCAATACTGTTTGCCAAACATCTGGCTCTGGTAATCCTGCCGCAGTTCCTCCCAAGAATTTTCCAAACGTCTTGTATTTTGGATCAGCTGTTGATGCAGCGTTGTCAAAACCTCTGTCAGCGCCACGCTATGTCCTAATTGATCTAATACGGATGTTGTCTTTCGCAATGGCTCGTTGGTTTCGCTTGCGCTGCGGCACTTATTAAGTTCTGGTAGCGGTCGTAAATTGACATTGATTCCGATTCCAATCACATCAATGGGTGTTGGCCCGATGACCGATTCGATCAATATGCCACAAATTTTTTGTTCAGCCACGAGTATGTCATTGGGCCATTTGACTTTTAGTTTCTCCCTACCCAGCCATTGAGCCAACGTGTGAAATACCGCGATTGCCGTTGCAATGGCCAATCGCCCGACTGGCACTGGCTGTTGATTAGTTGCATTTCGGGGACGTTCCAGGACCCAAGAACAAGTTAAGCCGCCGACATCTGATTGCCAGTGCCGTCCCATTCGGCCTCGCCCCGCCGTCTGATTGGCCGTCAAAACCACCGCAGGTGGAATCAAATGCTGACCAGCGATTTGTTCGAGTGCCCAACTGTTGGTCGAGGGAATTTCAGTCCAATAATAAAGCGCTGCAGGCGACAAAGCGCGGCGCAGTTCTGCCAAATTGTATTCATTCATGGCTGATCTCAGTTGGTCACCGCAACGTCAAACAGTGTACGCCATCCGATCAGTTATATTTAGACGCGGCCGCGAACTATGGGTGCAACTCGATCGCGATAGAGTTCTCGCAATTTAAGATGGATGTCCGGCGCAATGGGCGGCAACAAACTGGCCGAGGCGTTCGCCTGCACTTGAGCTGCATGTTTTGCTCCCGGGATTACGACCGTGACTTCTGGAAAGTCTAAACACCAACGCAGCGCCCAAGCTGCCATCGACTGGCCGTCGGGAACCCAGCTTCGCATTTGCTCGACGACCGATAGTCCTTGTTCATAAGGCACACCGGCAAACGTTTCACCGACGTTAAATTTTTCGCCATTACGATTAAAGGCGCGATGATCCGTCGCCGCAAATTGTGTCGTTGTCGACATCTTCCCTGACAATAAACCGCTGGCCAACGGCAATCGCACAATAATTGCCACCTTTTGCGCAGCAGCTTTAGCAAACAATTCATCGATTGGGCGTTGACGAAAGATATTAAAAATTATTTGTAGCGAACTCAAACCCGGAATCTGAAGACAACGCAACGCTTCGTCGATCGTCTCCACCGAAGCTCCAAATCCGCGGATTTTTCCTGCTTGTTGAAGTTGCGACAACGTGCTAAAGGTATCGTGTTGTTGCATGAGATCCAGGGGCAAACAATGTGTTTGCGTCAAGTCCAATACGTCGACTCCCAGTCGCTCAAGCGAATCGTCGGTGTGTTGGCGTACCCATTTAGCCGAAAAATTTTCTGGCCAACCGGGATCACTTCGCCGCCCCAGTTTCGTGGCAATAAACAATCCATCTCGGTTGCCGCCTCGTCGTAAAAATTGGGCAATCAATCGTTCACTGCGACCTTGACCGTAGATATCAGCGGTGTCTAGAAAAGTGATTCCTGCATCGACTGCCGATTGCAATGTGTCCAACGCTTGGGAATCCGTAACATCCCCCCATTCGGAGCCACCGATTTGCCAACAACCCATTCCGACTTCGGAAACTTGCGAATTGGTGCTGGCGAACTGACGATATTTCATGAACTCATATCTCCTATTAATTCTGAGCGGTGTAACTAACGGCCCTACCAGCAAGCTACCACTTGATTTTGGCTGCAATGTTTAGAAGTTAGCCGACTTCGTTTGATAATTTAATCCCCGTATTTGCTTAGAATAGCCTGGTTCCAGCATTTTGTTATTGCTCTAATTTTTTGAGCATTCCGAGATAGCTGGCCTGGATGGGATTATTTAATCCCAATTGGTTTGCGACAAACAAAATCGCTGCTTCATGAGCGGCCCGCTGCGAGTCCACACATACCGACTCGATTTCGATGAAACAACCTAACTGTTCGACTTGATCCAAGCTTACCATAACTTTTATTTCGTCTACCAATAGCTGAAACCACTTGCGGTGCTTGCGGACGGTAGCAACTTGTTGAAACCCCAACCGCAACAATAACCAATCGATTGGCGGATGTGCGTTTGAGTCCTGATTTCCATCGAGGGATCGGTATTCAAATGGCCACTCTAATTCCTCACGGCTCTTGATAGGGCCAACGAGTTTTGGGCCCTTGTAAGTCAGAATTGCTTGGTTGCCTTCGTAACGAATTCGCAACGCTTCATCCGTTTTTTTGAAATTTCGGCAGGGATGAGAGTAATACTCATCTCGCTGTTCAATTTCCCCGCGGTCAACGTAGGAAAGTTCCACGATTTTCGCAAATACCGAGTGAAAGTCTTCGACTCGGAATTTCTGTTCAATCTCGAGATTGCAGGGCAAAGTCATCGTCGCCGGACTGCTTTCTTTTTCTTCTCCGTAGAAACTGCTGTTTTCTTTTTTCCAGACATCGATTCACTTTCCGATTCAAGCAGCGATCGATCCGGCTGGCTAAAAAATCTCGATGCATACGCTAAAACTTCATTGGTAGACACCAAATCCAATTTATTACGAATACTGCGGACATGAGCGTGCAAGGTGTTGATGCTAATATCCATTTCGCAAGCGACTTCCTTTAAAGCTTTTCCGGGCGACAAGTTTCGCATTAGCTCCGTTTCGCGAACTGTCAGCTGTTCAATTGCTTTTGGGATCAACAAATTAAAAGTGCAAACGGCAAGTTCTGGAGTTCCGACCGACCACAACCAAATTCGGTATCGCAATCCGTTGAGTGAAGCGATTTCCAAAACTCGCGGTTCACGCAAACTGGCGGTGCGCGCAAAAGCTTCTTTGTAACGCTCGGCGTCTTCGGGAATCATATTGGACCAACCCCAATCGCCAACTTGGGTCTTGATAGTATGATTGCTCAGCCAACGCACCACGCCATTCCAATCGCAAATCGCAACAAACGCGTCACCTGGTTGCAACGGCCGTTCGATCAACAACACACTGTTCGATTGGTATGGTTCAGGCATATAAATTCGCTACGGCTAAACAAAGTCCGCTGGCAACAGTGATTGCCAACTGGCTTTATCTTACCAACCGCGACTACTTCGGCGAAGTCATCTATCTTAATTGTTGGTTCACCTTCAGAACGGAACGTTGAATGGTTGGGGATTGCCGCAATTCTACACTTGCTATTAACATCAGTCCGATTCGCTACAATGTCCCATTCCGCACCGGCAGCAATCGTTTCTTGAGCAACGTCAAGGACACCGCGACATGGCAGATAATCCCAGTTTCTCGGAACACCTTGAGTTACTATCGCAATTGAGTGATGCGGATCAACAGTACGTATTAGCAGAAATTGCTCGCCGCGATCCTGTTTTATACCAGCGATTATTGGCGGAATTGCAGACCCAAACCCGTGGGATTGCCATTCCCAGTCCTGTCGAAAATACGGCCGACAGTTTTGATTTGGTGGACCCAGGTCGCACCGCAGACAGTAGTCCCCGTTCGCGCATACCAATTATCTCACCAGCCACGCCTCCGATGGGAGATTTAATCGCCAATAAATATCAGTTGATTGAGGTCATTGGTGAGGGAGGAATGGGAACGGTTTGGCGGGCTGAGCAAGTCTTTCCGATTCGCCGCCCAGTCGCAATTAAATTGATCAAAACTGGCGTCGATAGTCGCCAAGTATTGGCGCGATTTGAAGCGGAACGTCAAGTTCTAGCATTGATGGATCATCCGAATATCGCTCGAATTCTCGATGGCGGTACGCTTGATTCAAACGGCATGCCTTATTTTGCCATGGAGTTTGTCGATGGCATCCCCATCTCGCGATTCTGTGACGAACAACAATTATCCATCCCTGATCGATTGAAGTTATTTATTCCCATTTGTGAAGCGTTGCAACATGCCCATCAAAAAGGAATTATTCACCGCGATCTTAAGCCGACCAATATTTTAATCACAAAAATAGACGGCAACTATATTCCCAAAGTAATTGACTTTGGAGTGGCCAAAGCCATGGGACAGTCGATGACGGACCGAACCCTCGACACCTTAATCGGAGCTGTCGTCGGCACGCCGCTCTACATGTCGCCCGAACAAGCGAACGTCGAATGCCAAGATATTGATACTCGCAGTGATGTTTATTCGTTAGGAGTCGTGTTGTACGAGTTGCTAACGGGTGGTCCTCCTTTTGACCGACGGCAATTGGGACGCGCTGCTGTTATGGAAATCTTGCGAATCATTCGCGAAGTGGACCCTCCGACACCCAGCAGTCGACTGAGTACCGACGAAGGCCTGCCTGCAATTAGCGCGAATCGCCAAATCGAATCCTCACGTTTGTCGAAATTTGTGCGCGGCGAACTCGACTGGATCGTAATGAAGGCGTTGGAAAAGGAACGCGATCGCCGATACGATTCGGCCCGTAGTTTTGGAGACGATATTCGCCGATTCTTGGAAGGCGAGACTATCTTGGCGGCTCCCCCCAGTCGCTCTTACCGTTTTTTCAAATTCCTGCGTCGCCATCGACGCGCTGCAATTGCCGCAACACTTTTGGTCACTTCTTTAATCGCGGGCATTGTGGGCACCTCCATTGGGATGTTCCATGCCCGCAGCGAACGCATCCAAGCAGACATTGCGCGAAAAAATGAAACTAGCCAGCGTTTGCAAGCTGAACAAGCAACCCGGCAGGCGATTCAAGCATTGCAGTCGTTCACGGATGAATTTGTCGAACGACAGTTTGCGTCCAAATCAATCTTATCGGCCAATGATCGGGCCATTTTGCAAAAGGCTCTTGAGCAATGGGAGCTATTTGCGGAAGCTCAAGGTGAAACCCTGCAAAGCCGACGTATCCGCGCCGAAGGTTTGTATCGAGTGGCTAATTTGCGAACCAAACTGGGCGAGGGCCAACAATCGCCCGCATTGCTTGACCAGTCTTTCAAAAACCTATTTGCCATTTTGGCTGAACAGCCGCACGATGTAGAAGTCGTTTTTGAAATCTCGGAGGTCGCCACTGCTTATGCGCAAGCCTTGCGATCCAACCTCCAACCCCAACAGGCCTTAGCCGTTTTGGACCAAGCACAGGCAGCGATTTCGGCCTTGCCTCTCGTAGCCACTCAATCTCAACCACTGCGTTATGCGACCGCCGGAATTGCCAGTGCTCGTGGTGTGGTACTGCGGGCAATGGGCGATTCCCCAGCTGCCATTGCCGCTTATGAACTGGCTATTACCGAACTCAAGAAACTGGTTGCGGCGGTTCCGGATTACTGGGCAGCCCACAAGCTATTGGGCGTTGCTTATAACAACCTAGCCAATTTAATGACGTCGCAAGGCAAACTCGATGATGCGGAAAAACTGCTCAATGAAGGTTTGAAGTCTCGCGAACTATTGGTGCAAAAGGTCCCCGATGATCCCGAACACCGAATCGATTTGGTTTTTAACCACTATGCACTCGGCGATTTGTTTCAGAAACGCGGCAATGCGGAATCGTCGCAAAAATCATATGAACAAGGCCTCGCTGTCATTGATCCTCTGCACCATGAATTTCCGCTAGTTCCGGAATATCGCGATGTCCAAGCCTTGCTATTGTTTAATCTTGCGGTTGCTTGTGAAATTGCCAACGATGACGCTGCCGAAGCGCAATACGCAAAACAAGCCCTCCTGGTACGACAGCAACTTGTTGCCGATTTCCCAGACATTGCGAGTTTTCAAGAAACACTAGCTTCTGTTTACAATCTGCAGGGCGGGATTCATATGGATCGCAATGACCCGGCGGCGGCCCAAACCGATCTTCAAGCGGCGAATCTGATCTACGAAAACCTAATTCAGCGGTTCCCCGAAGTTTCAACCTACGAAGCCAATTGGGCCGATGGCCTGGCCCGACAAGCTTCGTTGGCGGCACAGCTGGGCCAATACGAGGAAACCAAAACACTGTTTGAGAAATCGCTTTCAGCGATCCATCGACTGAGTGAATCGAGCCCAAATGACTTTTCCCTCAAACAAAAGCTCTTGCGAACCTATTGGAATTTTGCCAATTCCTTGCAAAGTCTCAAGCGACAACCGGAAGCCTGCGAAGCGTTCGTAAAAGCGGTGGATGAAGCAGTTGAAATCGATCGCAACCAACCCGGAGTGCCTCAACATATCGTTGCCGTTTCGCGGGTTTCACTGGCCGCTGCTGACGCGATTTCTCGGTCGACACAACCGGAAAATGCGAAGCCATATTTTGAACAAGGGATTGCATTTGGCAAACAGGCCACCGCAAGGCCCGATTGCAATGCCAGAACGATGGTCGATCTGGCGGGTTGCCATACGACCTATTACATTTTTTTGGGCGAGCAACAACAACTGGATGCGGCCGCAGAACAATTAGAACTTGCGTACCAAGTACTCGACGAAGGTCGTCGCAAATTCCCCGAAAACCAAGAACTGCAATTGTATTGGAGCGGTAATGCCGTCAATCGCGCTAATGGCTTGAGTGACTCAGGCGATTTACCGACAGCCGTCAAGTTGTTCGATGCGGCATATGACAATCTTCGCGAACTGCGAGAGAAAAAGCTGAATCATCGTTTGATCGATGACTTTTATCACAATGCGCTCAATGGTCGAGCGGGCTGTCACGATCGATTGCAACAGCATTTGGCGGCCGCTCGAGATTGGCGTGAGTTGTCGGAAATCGTTCCTGCTAGTGAGAATACGACCTACATTAGCAAGACCGCTCAAAGCTTGGTTCGTGGTGGTGAACATGCCGAAGCGGTATCGATCGCCGACTCACTGGCCAGTATCACCCAAGCGCCCACAATTTTTGCGAGAGCTCGAGTCTACAGTGTGGCTTACGGATTGACGAACGATATTTCGTTAGCCGAGAAATCGATTGCTGAAATTGACAAATTGATTGGCATGGGACTCGACGATGTTGGGCGGCTAAAAAACGATCCCGACCTCGCCGCGCTTCAAGAAAACGCTGCGTTCCAAGAACTGCTGCAGAAGATCAAGTAACTGTAAACCAACTTGCTTTTGAATCTTTACTTTTACCTCACCCCCGTTATCAAATGCGATTGTTCGCTGCGGCCTCGGCCCATTCACGGGCCGGACCGCACAGTTGAAAGCTAGAACCATGCGCAACAAAAAACCCAACACCAGCTGGCGTTGGGTTCTCAAAATTTATTAACGAGCCAAAATCTCGGCGTTATTCTTCGGATGGAGCCGCTGCAGCCACCGATTCGTCGACATGAACACCTTCAAACTTCAAGTGTTTCATTTTGCCTTCTTCATTGCGGACAACGTCAACCAAGATCTTGTTCTTGCCTTGGAATCTGTTTTGCAGCAATTCTTCCGATAGCGGATCTTCGACATAGTTTTCAAGTGCCCGACGCAACGGTCGTGCACCGTAGTCGAGATTGGTGCCTTTCTTAATCAAAAACTCTTTCGCATCAGGCGTCAGTTCCAATGCCAATCCGCGTTCTTCGAGGCGGAGTCGAATTTTGCTCAATTCTAAATCGATCACCAACTTTAGATCTTTCTTTTCCAAATGGCGGAAAATGATCGGTTCATCGGACAGACGATTGAGAAACTCAGGTCGGAACGCACGTTGGATTTCGTCGAACACGCGAGTTTTCATACCTTCGAACGTGGCATCGTCGCCGGCACCAGGCAAACCAAATTGTGATTCGTTTTTGATCGAATGAGCACCCACGTTGGTCGTCATGATCAAGATCACATTTCGGAAATCAATGTTGCGACCAAAACTATCGGTCAAACGACCTTCTTCCATCACCTGCAACAACATGTTGTAGATATCAGGATGTGCTTTTTCGATTTCGTCAAGCAACACCACCGCATACGGTCGGCGGCGAATCTTTTCGGTCAACTGACCCCCTTCTTCGTAGCCCACATAGCCGGGAGGAGCGCCGATCAAGCGGCTGAGATTGTGTTTTTCCATGTATTCGCTCATGTCGATCGTCACCAGAGCGTCGGCATCTCCAAACATGAACTCAGCCAGCGCTTTGGCCAGCAACGTTTTACCGACGCCCGTCGGCCCGGCGAACATAAAGCAACCAATTGGACGTTTGGGATCTTTCAAACCGCTGCGACTGCGGCGCACGGCTTTCGAGATCGCCTTGATGGCCGCATCTTGACTGATCACACGCTTGTGCAGTTCTTCTTCCATTTTCATTAGTCGCAAACTGTCTTCAGTTGACAGTCGCGTTAGCGGAATACCGGTCATCTTCGAGATTACTTCAGCAATAATCTCTTCGTCGACCACCCCATCGGTTTGCTGGGATTTCTCACGCCATTCTTTTTTGATTTGCTCTTTTTTCTTTTTGAGCTTATCAGCCCGATCTCTCAACGCCGCAGCTTTTTCAAAATCTTGATTGGCCACAGCGTCTTCTTTTTCTTTGTTCAGGCGTTCAATGTCGTCGTCGATTTCTTTCAAATCCGGTGGCTTGGACATCGAGCGGAGACGGACGCGGGCACCCGCTTCATCGATGACATCGATGGCTTTGTCTGGCAGGCATCGGGCCGTGATGTAACGACTCGACAAATCAACGGCGGCAACAATCGCATCATCGGTAATTTGAACACGATGATGTTCTTCGTAGCGACCGCGAAGTCCTTTGAGAATTTCCACAGTCTCGTCAACCGATGTAGGTTCGACCAAAATTTCTTGGAAACGCCGAGCCAAAGCACTGTCTTTTTCGATGTACTTGCGATATTCGTCCAGCGTGGTTGCGCCGACGCATTGAATTTCGCCACGTGCCAACGCTGGCTTAAGCACGTTGGCCGCATCAATGGCACCTTCCGCGCCACCGGCACCGACCAAAGTGTGCAATTCGTCAATAAACAAAATCGTATTGCGATTGCGTTTGACTTCGTTCATCACGGCTTTGATGCGTTCTTCGAATTGACCGCGATATTTTGTTCCAGCGACCATCATCGCTAGATCTAAAACGACGATTCGTTTATCCGCCAAAATTTCAGGAACTTCGCCATTGATGACGCGTTGGGCAAACCCCTCGACAATCGCCGTTTTCCCCACGCCGGCTTCACCCAGCAAAACGGGGTTATTTTTTGTTCGTCGGCAAAGTACTTGAACGGCTCGCTCGATTTCATTTTGCCGACCGATCACGGGATCTAGTTTTCCTTGACGAGCAAGTTCAGTCAGGTCGCGTCCAAAACTATCCAGAGCTGGTGTCTTAGAATTTCGAGCTTTGGCTCCAGCCGCGTCGCCTTGACCAATACCTTCGCGACCACCTCGTTCGCCGCCTTCGCCGCCCTCAAGTCCATTGCCGAGCAGATTCAATACTTCTTCGCGAACGTCCTCGAGTTTCAGACCTAAATTCATCAGTACTTGAGCTGCTACGCCTTCATGTTCGCGAAGCAATCCCAACAACAAGTGCTCGGTGCCGACAAAATTGTGGTTGAGGTTTCGAGCCTCTTCCATCGAATATTCGATGACTTTTTTAGCCCGCGGTGTCTGCGGTAACTTGCCCATCGTGATCATCTCAGGACCACTCTGTACTAGCTTTTCGACTTCCAAGCGAATCTTACGCAAGTCAACATCCAAGTTTTTCAAAACGTTGGCCGCGACTCCCGTACCTTCTTTAACCAAGCCCAACAACATGTGCTCGGTGCCGATGTATTCGTGATTAAACCGTTGTGCCTCTTGATTGGCCAACTGCATCACTTTGCGGGCTCGATCCGTAAATCGTTCGTACATGATTGCGTCCTTTTCGCTATCTTCGTGGATGCCGGATTACTTAACTCAGGGGAGTATAAATCCCTGGAGCGTCGGTGATCCAACCATAATGTTCTGCTCTGGTCTCGCGCACCGAGCCGGGAAAATCTTTACCCCCCCGGCGAGTGGTCGCGAATATGACTGCCGTCAAGTCAGGCGAATCTTAACTCAATTGCAAATGCCATGCCGCAAACGACAAACCTAAGCGGCTTTTGTCTCTGATTCGCTTTCGATAAACTCGGGCGATTCATCGTTATTATCAGACCGGAACTGTTCGATCAGGTTTCGTTCTCTCGCAATTTCTAATTGCCAGGGAATCGATTCGTCAAATCGAGCCAACCGATCCAATTGATCACACGCATCATCCCAACGTTGGCCATGTCGCATTAACGTCGCCAATAATAATCGGGCTTCTGCGTCTCGCGGCCACAATCGCAATTGCTCGTGAAGCAACTGCTCAGCAACCAACCAGTCCCCTTTTAAGTATTCCTCTTGAGCCCGAATAAACAAGGTGTCGAGTCGTTCGCTGAGATTTTCCGGTATTGCCGGGACGGCAACTGCCGTTTCCTCCCAATTGTCCGCCGACATCCAGTAAGAAATTAACCACGCCAATGCCAAAATCGGCCAAATTAAACTGGGAAACCGAGGACCAAGCAATTCTGGCCAAATAAAGCTGGAGATTACGGCTAAGTTAAATAGAGCGGTAAAACCACAAGCGACGATTAATGCCGTCCAGTCACCGCGCAGCCACAAACGGGCTAATCCCGGCCAATAGCACAATATTCGTCGTCGCCAATCCATCGGCCTTGTTCCTATCTCCGTAACTCAATCTTCATCGCAACTAGTTTTCTCAGCCCACTATTTTCCCCGGAGTCATTTCCAAGCCTTGACTCCACGGCCCGACTAACTTACCACCTTTTTACCCAACTGACCAATTTTTTTACAAGCAAGAAATCGTGGAAATTGAAGCAAAGTATCAGCCAGTTGTGCACTTACGTCAACATCAATCAAATCCAAAAAAATTCGACCCAACCAGACAAATCCCGCATCAACGGCAAACTTTGCTAGCAATGCCCCGCAGCGCCGATCCAAATTAACTTCGTGACGTCCACGAAACCAAGACCCTGCTCGCCCCCCTCAAGAAAAACGCAATTTATGAGATAATCCGAGGCATTGACAGGTCCGGTGAAGATGGAGCGAACATCCTGATTGCTCCGCCTAACTCGAAATTCCCTTAACACTCATCATGCCATCTTGGCAGGTTTCATGACAAAAGATCCGGTTTATCGAATTCTTGACGCTGCGATCAATCGTGCGGGTGAAGGCTTGCGTGTCGTCGAAGATTATGTGCGCATGGTACTCGACGATGGATATCTCACCGAACGACTCAAAATGCTGCGGCATCAATTGACGGCCACCGTGGGCGAACTCGACCCCCAGCAACTGATTGCTGCTCGCGATACGATCGGAGACGTTGGCACTCAAGTCGAAACCGCAGCTGAATTTATTCGACACGATAGTCAAGATGTTTTGCACGCCAACTTGGCGCGGTTGCAACAATCGCTCCGCACACTCGAGGAATACTCTAAAACTATCTTGGCATCTGCTGCGCGACAGTTCGAACAACTTCGTTACGAATCCTACCAATTAGAAAAGGCCATTCTGACTACCCAGTGGAGCCAAAATAATCTGCAAGCCGCACGTTTGTATGGACTCACGGACGGCGGCAACACTAACGACCAATTTGAGAAACGCGTTTCTCAATGGATTGCTGCGGGCATCGATTTGATTCAACTTCGGGACAAACAATTATCCGATCGTCAACTGTTGGACCGTGCAGAAATCTTGTCCGCCTGTTGTCGCGAAACAACGACTCGATGGATTATGAACGACCGCGCCGACTTAGCCGTTGCTGGACGGGCTCACGGGGTTCATTTGGGACAGGATGATTTGCCCATTCGCGAAGCACGTCGAATTGTGGGGCCAACCAAACTGATTGGCGTTTCAACTCATACCATCGATCAAGCGCGACAGGCGGTATTCGAAGGCGCAAACTATATTGGCATCGGGCCGACTTTTATCAGTACCACAAAATCGTTCGTCGAGTTTCCCGGACTTGAACTCATTCGGCAAGTCGCCCAGGAAATCACTTTGCCTGCCTTTGCCATCGGTGGTATTACTTTGGCCAATGCCGACCAAGTCGTGGCCGCCGGGATTTCCCGAATCGCTGTCTCCGGCGGGTTGCAACAAACGGCACAGCCGGCTCAAGCGATCCGAGAATTTCGCGCAAGACTCAATTCGTTGCCATCATCTCCAAGCAACTAAGGATTGTGCGTTTAGTGCCCCCGGTCGGTCAACCATTTCAACGGAAACCTCGCAAACGTCAACGTTTCATAACTTTGTTGGTCGCCCACTTCGTACAAGACCCCGATGTCACCGTTGGGTAACACCGTCAAACAAGAATAACCCGTGGGACGATTGTCGAGCACACGGGACTCTGCCCAAGTGCGGCCATTATCGTGACTAGCGCGAATCGTCAGTCGTTCGCGTCGGTTGGAATCGTTATGAGCTAATAAGATCACACCCGTTGGATGGGCCACCAAACCAGCCATACAGACAGGATCCCGAACGGCCGTCCAAGGCTCGCTCCATTGACCTTGCCCCAATGATTGTCGCCACGTCCATCGCGACCACAATCGTTCCGGTTCTCGCGATTCGTTGCGCATCGTCATTAAGAGCGAACCATCTGCACACTGAACAAGTTGCGACTCACTGGTCGGTGGATTGTCGGGAATTGCCGCAGAACTTATTTGCCACTGGAGCCGCTGAGGATCATCGCTCCAAATAAAACAACTGCTGGGTTTGCCGCCCGCGTCGCGAAATTGAGCTGGAAACACCAACGTTCCGTCCCGTAGCTGAATTCCTGCCCCCGGCCCTTGAAAACACAGTTTCCATTGGGGCTGTTTGATTTGTTCGGTAATGGCAATTGGTGGTTCCCAGGTCACACCATCATCGCGACTCCGAGCAATCACAAGTTGCCCAGTCTCATCAGGTTTGAGGCCCGGTCCGGAACCATTCCAACCGCGGTCACCGTACGACCACAGTGCGGCCAGGAACACATCCCCAGAATCTCGATCTAAGAAAATGGCTGCGTCGCCCACTCCGTTGCCGCGCGAGTTTGGATCCGTCGCTGGGTAATCTATCGCGATTATCATTTTCTCCCAGGTCAAACCGCCATTTGAACTGCGCCTCGCCCCCACATCGATAGTCGCTGGCAAATCGCCAGCACCTTGCCAGCGGATATCAAAACAGGCAATCAGCGTTCCGCGCGGCGTGACGGTCAACCCAGGAATGCGATAACTCTGACTGTCATCATCGCCCGCTCTGCGTACAACAACTCGTTGGAGGTCGTCAGCGGATTTAAGTTCATTTAATGATTCAAGGTCAATCGTCGATTCATCAAGATCAATCGTCGATTTAGAAAGAGCTGTCCCGGTTAATAGCGGCCGAGCGATCCGACTACTGTGGGTCGCGAACCATGGCGGCGTTGACCAAGAGAATTGGCCGGCCAACTGAATCCACAATTTCTCATCAAAACTGAAATTAAGCACCAGCGTTGCCAAGACCAACGAAAAAATCTTTAACCGGTGCTGGATGGATTTCATAAGCCACCGGTTTCTAGAACTGCGACTGGACTGGGCGATGGAAGCAAATTTTGGCGAGCGGTCACGGCTCGCGACAGCGCCATTTCTGAGGTATCACCAAGGCTGGTGATATGCCCCATTTTGCGCCCTAACTTTGGCTGCGTCTTATCGTACAAATGTAAATATGTTTCTGGCACATGAGCAACCCGATCCCAACGCGGTGTTCCTGGTTGCCAAACATCGCCGAGTAAATTCGCCATGGCCGCCGGACGCAGTTGTTCAAAACTACCCAACGGCAATCCACAAACTGTCCGCAATTGCTGTTCGAATTGGCACGTCACAGCTGACTCGATCGTCAAATGCCCTGAATTATGGGGACGCGGCGCAATTTCGTTGATTAATACTTGCCCGGATCGCGTGACAAAATACTCGATGCAGATTAAACCAACCAAATTCAGATGCTCGGCAATTTGTCGGCTAATCTCCGTGGCTTGTGCCGCCAGATGCGAATTCATGCGGGCAGGTGCCACTGACCAATCGAGAATATGGTTATTGTGAGCGTTTTCTATTGGCCCAAAAGTTGTAACCGCGCCGGAGACATCGCGTGCCACAATCACAGAGACTTCTTGTAAGAGGTCTACCCAAGCCTCTAGCGTGGCTGGCTGCGATCCGATGGCCTGCCAAGCTTGGTCGAGTTCTGCGAGTTCGCGAATTACAAATTGCCCTTTGCCGTCGTATCCGCCGTTGGACGATTTTAACACGCTAGGCAATCCCACATCGCCGATGGCCTCGTCCAAGTCAACGCGCTGGTGAATCACCGCGAACGGCGAACAAGGCAATTGGAACTTGGTGAGAAACTGTTTTTCATTGATGCGATTTTGTACTGTTTCGAATACATCGAGTCCTGGTCGCAGCAAGACCTTGTCCTCAATCCAACGCAAGGGTTCGACCGGAACGCTTTCGAATTCAAACGTAACGACATCGGACGCGGTGGCAAAATGTTCCAGTGCCGCGCGATGATCGTAGTCGGCCACCATGATTTGATTGGCAAAGTGACTGGCAGGCGCGTCTGGGTCGGGGGTGAGCAGGGCGACGCGGTATCCACAGCGGCGTGCCACCATGGCTAACATTCGCCCCAACTGACCGCCGCCTAAGATTCCAATGGTTTGGCCAGGCAAGATCAAGTCGCTCATTTTGCGACGTCTCCCAAGATATTGTCCTGCATGATTGACTCGGTTTGTGCGGTGACAAAATCCCCGAGACGTTGGTTCAGACTTGGGTCTTGTAGGGCCAAGATCCGCACCGCCAACAACCCGGCGTTTTTTGCCCCAGCGGTGCCGATCGCTAATGTGCCTACTGGAATTCCACCTGGCATTTGCACAATCGACAAGAGGGAATCCAATCCAGACAACGATTTGCTTTGTACGGGAACTCCCAACACAGGCAGCAACGTTTGGCTGGCCACCATGCCCGGTAAGTGTGCGGCACCACCTGCACCGGCAATAATCACCTGGAGACCCCGACTTTCCGCCGTTGCCGCATATTCAGACATCCAGGTCGGCGTGCGATGGGCCGAGACCACGCGACATTCATGATTCACGCCGAACTGTGTTAGAATCTCGGCGGCGGCTTGCATCGTTTCCCAATCCGACTTACTTCCCATGATCACACCGACTCGGATCGGCGCCGTGGAACTGTTTGGGGATCGTTGATTTGGTTGTGTTGGGCTCATTCAAAACCTCACAGAAAAAGCCAACGGCCGATCCTCGAGGAACGGCCGTTTGGCAAGTGTCTTGATTTTAGCTTGGAACCATTGTTCTCTACAACGGTCCGCGCTAGGATTTGAATTCTTTCAACGTCGTTTTCAGTTCTTGAAACGTCTCGCAAGCTTCTTCAAAAGCGGTAAAGAGCGGGCTTGAGACTGCAATTTGTTGGCTCAACTGTTCGCCTAGTGAGATTAGTCGCAGCCGCAGATTTTCGATACTTAGTTCTAGCCTTCGACGCAACAGCTCGGCTCGTTGTTGCCGCATTTCATGTTGTTGTTGCAATTGCGACTGGTGTTGTTTGGCGATATTTGACAGGTCTTTGTGCTGGTTGGCGATCTCGGTTTGACGCCGCCGGAGGTACTCGGCGATCTGTTCGATTTGTGGGCTTTCCGGAGTTTGTGCCGGTAAGCTGCGCGGCGTGATTTCGTAGGGCGATATTGGTCGTGCCGCCGGAGACGGTGGCGCGTCGGCGCGGGCCGTCGTTGTTACGGGTTGAGCGACCGGAGCAGCGACGGCGGTTACTGCCCCAGATGTTGGCGCCGGTACCGGGGCCGTTGGACCATTACTCAAGATGTGCCCGCGATCAACCCGAAACGCTTGACCCGATTGCTTCCAATATGCTG
Source organism: Pirellulaceae bacterium (assembly GCA_041739975.1). Classification (GTDB taxonomy): domain Bacteria; phylum Planctomycetota; class Planctomycetia; order Pirellulales; family Pirellulaceae; genus BJ22. The sequence goes on along the minus strand of JBGSMY010000214.1, from coordinate 1,037 downwards.
CGTCTTGAGCGGGTGAACGTAAAGGACTGGGGATATGGGGCAACTGAACCGCCGATTTGTGCCCGCCCTGCCCTGCTGAAATTTCGGTTCGCGGTGATACATCCGCCACATTGTCGGTGGTGACCGTGTGGAACAACGTCTCCAGCGTTCGCTTGGTGGACGATGTGGTTGATTCAGATGCTGTGTTCATACTATATCCCTAAATCCCCGACAAAGGCCCGAGCAGTGATCCAATATACGCGTACGCTTTGATATCACGGGTCCTCCCGGATTATCGGCATAACGGGGTACCTAGCTCGAACTTGAATCGAATTTTCCAGTTTTGACGATTATCTCTTCCCGCCAATGTGGCAATTTGACCGGAATGTCCCGCCTTTACAGCCGATCGCCCAAGCAAGTTACAGTTATTTAGCAGAATTCAGGGTTGAAGGGGCCTCAGAAGCGTGAAACAATAATCGTTAACGTTCGTTTGGAATATTTATCGAATCTTGAAGCTAAGGTCAGGCACAAATCCTATGAGAATCGAACCACTCGGTGACAAAATCGTTGTCAAGCGTTTGGAATCGAGCGATACCACTGCCGGCGGCATTTTGCTTCCCGACACCGCCCGCGAACAACCGCAACAAGGACGAATTTTATCTGTGGGGCCTGGCAAATTCCTGGCCAATGGCAAACGGTCCGCTCCTCAAGTCAGTGAAGGCGATCGGATTATTTTTTCGAATTATGCCGGAACCGAAATCGACGTAAACGGCGAGTCGCTGTTGATTATGACCGAAGCCGATGTATTGGCGATAACCGATTAGATGCTGTGTTAATCGGCGGTTTCACCGAGGCGGGTATTTTTATTACCGCCGCTGAGGACAGCGGGCGGCTACTGTATTACCGCCGCTGAAGGACAGCGGGCGGCTACTGTAACCGCGGCGGCTACTGTCGGTCCGCCTGTCCTCAGGCGGACAATCCAAAACTAATTTTCTGCAACTAAAACTACCCGTTTTTCCAAAACCAAGCCGACGGCAACATTGGGTTATCGCTACCAC
>JBGSMY010000210.1:0-11565 GCA_041739975.1 Pirellulaceae bacterium | reverse complement strand
ATGACCTCCGTGTGATCTGGATTTCTAAGAACGCACATTCTGTGCGAAAAACCAAATTTCACGAAGGTCATTTTTTTTGCCTACTCGTTGCCACGACAGCACTCATAAGCTGGACGATCTCCAAGCCCTGGGGTATTCGGGATGCGAGACGCAAAACAACTTTTTTGTGGACGCGCTGAGGTAGTGCAAAACAGAAGAATCCCCGGGGCAAGCCCTGGGGTATTCAGGAGGTGGGCGCCGCGAGAAATATGTATCGGGGCACGCCGCGGTGTAGTGGAAAACAGAATGGACCCCGGGGCAAGCCCTGGGGTATTCGCTGCAAGAGAGAACAGGAGCGAGAAAGACTCGAAAGAATACTTCTGGTTGTGCTTGGGGATTTTAAAAAAATTGATTAGGGGATTCGATTTTATTTATAGGAGAATGTGATGGCTGATTGGATCGAAGAAGGCAAAAAGGCACCGGCATTCACGTTAGTTGCTGATGACGGGCAAAAGGTGAGCTTAAAAGATTTCCATGGCCAACCCGTGGTTATTTTCTTTTATCCCAAAGACGATACTCCGGCTTGTACCCAAGAAGCTTGTCAATTTCGCGATATCTACAAACAGTTGTCACTGTCCGATGCCGCGATCGTGGGTATTAGTTGCGATTCCCGAGAAAGCCACGAACAATTTAAACAAAAGTTCAAACTCAATTTTCCGCTGTTGGTCGATGCCAATCATCGCGTCGCCGAAAAATACGGTGCGTGGCGTGAGAAGAATATGTACGGCAAACTCATCTGGGGCGTCCAGCGATCTACGTTTTTGATCGATGCCGGCGGAAAAGTTGCCAAAATTTGGAAACGGGTCATCGTCGAGGGACATCAGCAACAGGTTCTCGACGAGCTGGCAAGACTTGGCGATAACTAATTTTCAACTCGGGACTTACTCCGATCTGCAAGTTTTCGATCTGGATGTTAAGGAGCAATGAATGGGTTTTTAGAAACCGCCAGCGGGAGGCAAAGCATTTGACGAATAGGCGGTTTAATTGCCGGGGTAGGGTTTGGTACAATGGCTGCATCAATGAGCGCTAGTTCGTATTTTCGTTAGACCCTCGATTAATTTTTGGACGCAAGCCATGTCAATAAGCACTGAGTCGACGCCATCGCCACAACTCCAATTTGGTGTGGAACTGGCCGATGTCAAACGAGCGGCGCGGGCGATTGCCAGTTACGCTCATCGCACACCCGTATTGACCTGCGAAACGCTCAATCGTCAATGCGGGCATTCTTTGTTTTTCAAATGTGAGAATCTTCAAAAAGCTGGCGCATTTAAATTTCGCGGGGCCGTCAATGCGATTTCGAACTTGAGCCCGGCCGAACGCGAGCACGGCGTGGTAACGCACAGCTCGGGCAATCATGCGCAAGCATTGGCACTGGCGGCAAGGATTTTTGGAATTCCGGCTCATATCGTCATGCCCTCAACCGCATCGATTGTTAAGAAAAATGCGGTACTCGAATACGGTGCCCGAGTGATCGAATGCGAGCCTAACCTGGATGCTCGCGAATCCACAGCCAATGCCGTGCAAGCCGAAACGGGGGCGGTAATGGTACCGCCCTATGACGATCCTCGAATTATTGCAGGGCAGGGCACCGCAGTACTTGAGTTCTTGCAACAAGTCCCCCAACTTCAAGTTGTGGTCGCTCCGGTCGGTGGAGGCGGCTTGCTGTCCGGTACCGCCATTGCAGCGCGTGCCATCTCTCCTCGAATTCGCGTGTACGGAGCGGAACCTCAAGGCGCCGACGACGCGTTTCGCTCCAAACAAGCCGGCCAGTTCATTCCCCAAACGAACCCCAAGACGATTGCCGACGGCTTGTTGACCAGCCTCGGCAAATGGACTTGGCCAATTATTCAACATCGTGTCCAAGGAATTCTGACCGTATCCGAAGAACAAATTGTTGAGACGATGCGAACGTTTTGGATGCGAGCCAAAGTCATCATCGAACCGAGTTCTGCGGTTGCCGTGGCTGCGGCCATGTCCCTGCAGCGACAAGATTCAAGCGGTCAACTCAATGTCGGTGTGATCCTTAGCGGCGGAAACGTCGATCTCGACCGATTGCCCTGGTAATGCCCGGGTGTCGTGAAAAACAGAATGATCCCCGGGTCAAGCACGGGGGTATTCAAAGCGACGGAGTGCAGGATCGAGGCAAACTAATTCCTACTTTTCTGTCAATTGGTTGAGCGTAAAGCGCAATTGGTCGTATTTAGGTTTAATGGTCGGCCCAAATACAGACTGTTCCTCTGGATTTCGGCGCCGCAACTGCGGATAATTCCGATTGTTCCGACTCCGGTGTTGCCATAGCACCCCGTTTGACGATCATCAACAAGAGCTCGATTGTCCTCAATCGAGTAAAGCATGTGAGAGTAGCTCGATTGTTCTCAATCGAGTAATTCATTTGAAATTTGGAGCCTTTACCCTATGTCAAAAGCCATCCAAGGAATCCAAGTTGTCAATCAGTCGTTACGCACGATGTTGATGTTAGCCGGCGCGAGCGTCGTGGCAGGTGCCGGTTGGTTGGGATACTCTCAATATGTTGTACCCGCACAACAAACCAAAGAAGCAGTGGCCAAACTCGAGGCATTGCAAACACAATACACCAGTTTGCAAGCTGATTTCGACCAACAAGCGATCGCGTTGGCAACGGCCGAAAAAGAAAAACAACGCCTAGCCACTTCCCTGAAGCTCCTCAAGATTGATCGCCGCATGGCCAATATCAAAGTGCTGGAAAAAAGCGCCACCGAATCCGGCGAGCCATTTATGGATGTCGCTTTTTGGGAAATCGACGGTGCGGGTCAAATGATTGGCCAACCGAAGCCATTTCGCTTGCGCGGCGAAAAGCTCTATCTCGATTGTTGGATTGTGAAATTCGAAGACCAGTATGTTGAACAAGGCGACCCATTGCGACAAGCATCGCTTTGCGTATTTAAAGGAATTTGGGGCGAGCTCGATGGGCCGGTTAATAGTTACTCACTCGATCGCGAATCGATGACCAGCACTAATCCACCCGGCATCTACAATCATCAATCCACCGCCAATGAATTTGAAGCCAGTATTTGGAAAGACTTTTGGAATGTGGCCAATGATCCGATCAAACAAAAAGAGTTGGGGATTCGTGCCAACCACGGTCAAGTCAATTATGTGGCGGTCGAAAAAGACGCCATCTATCAAGTAGAACTGCGTTCTAGCGGTGGCGTTTCACTGAAACCACTTGATGAATAAATTATCATTCCGGCCCGCACTTTTGAATCGTCAACGATAGCGACCTATGAGTTCAAAACCGCCATTGTTCCCGATGCGAATGACTAGCATCGAGCAATTGCATTTCTTCGATGACAACCCACAATTTCCCAACAACATTTTCGCTCGCCTGCAATTCCGTGGACACTTACAACCTGAACTGATGCAAACGGCGTTTAGCCAGGCCGTCGCGCGTCATGTTTGGGGCAATTCGGTGGTTCGCTCTACGGGTTGGGGCTGGTTTTGGCATGAGGACCCCGCGGCGCAGCCAAAATTTATTTGGAGCCATTCTTCAACGGATCATTCATTTCCCCCCATCGATCTCAATCGCGAGTCCTGTTGCCGAGTCGTTTGCCGTGCGACCGCACTGGGCACCGAAGTGACATGGCAAGTACACCATGCGGCGGTGGATGGTCAGGGCGGTTTGCAGTTCGTCCGTGACTGGTTGTTGATTTACGAAAATTTGCTGGAAGGTCGACCCGCTCAGTCCGGATTGGTGCCGCTGGAAACCGAACGGCTGCGTTATCGGAATCGTTTGGGCTTGTTCACAAAACGCTACCTGAGTCAATCTTGGAAACAACCTTTAGGATTGTTTGGGGCCGCCAAGTTTTTGTTTCGGCGATTTGCTACTTTGCTCGACGAGACCTCCGACGCTTGGCCCGAAAACTCTTTGGCCAGCACTTTTCCCACGATCCAAAGTTTTCAAGTCGATGCAGCGACGATACATAAACTCAAACGACAGTGTAAGCATTTAAACATCCAGCTTAACGATTGGTTGTTGTCGAGTTTGTTTCGAACCATCCGACGTTGGCGGCGAGAACAGGGGCTGGGCAATTCGCAAGAATGTTTTCGGATTATTGTCCCCGTGAGTATTCGTACGGCAGATGACCGTTGGCTGCCCGCCGCCAATCGGGCGTCACTGGTCCAATTGGATCGATTGAATATAGACGACACACATCCATGTCACTTGGCTCAAGGAATTCACTATGAATTGAACCTCATTCGCAATTGGTTGCTGGATCGATTCTTTTTGTTGGGTGTAAGGCTAACCAATTTAGCGCCCGGTTTGTTGCGGCGGACGGTAAAATCTAATCGGCGGCGCGCGACAACGATGTTAACGAATCTAGGCAAGCCGCTTTTGCGAACGGGTTTGACAACAAATGAAGCTGGTCAGATACAAATCGGCTCGTTGATTCTGGAGCGACTTGAACTGATTGCGCCCATTCGACAAGGAATGCCGATCAGTTTTGCGGTTGTGGAATATGCGGGAGAACTGACCATGACGTTGCATTACGACCAGCGCGTTGTTTCGCCAGAGATGGCCGCCGAGATTCAACGCATTTATCGCGAAGAGCTGGAAGTGTTTGCTTAGTCGGGCAGGGGGTCTTGCCGTTTTTTCTAGTGAAAAACAGAATGGCTCGCGGGACGAGCCCAGTGTAGTGAAAAACAGAATGAACCCCGGGGTATTCGGAAAGTGGGCGCCGCGAGAAATATGTTTCGGGGCGCGGCGGAGTAGTGAAAAACAGAATGAACCCCGGGACAAGCCCTGGGGTATTCGAAGGGTGCGTGGAAAAGCTCTTGGTTCGAGCACTGGTGTAGTGAAAAACAGAATGAACCCCGGGGCGAGCCCTGGGGTATTCGAAGGGCGCGATGAAAAGCTCTTGGTTTGATCGCTGGTGTAGTGAAAAACAGAATGAACCCCGGGACAAGCCCTGGGGTATTCGTGGTGCGCGCGGCGCGCGAAATATGGTTTGGGGCGAGGCGGTTTAGTGAAAAACAGAATGGACCCCGGGGCAAGCCCTGGGGTATTGATACCGAGCTATTAACGCTGGGCTATTCATGCCGGGCTATTTATTTCTTCAATAGGCCGCGGACGCGTTCTACGACTTTGGGGAACTCCGCTTCATGACGATCTAAGGCCGATTGGACCTCGTCGTTGTCAAGATGAATGGCGCCGATTGCGTTCAGGCAAGTTTCGATTGTTTGCTTGTGGACCTTTTCCTGTTTCTCGACTTCTTCAGCCGCCAGCAAATGCTCTAAAACCAGCAAAAGGGTTTCTTCGCTGCTAATTTTGCCGATTGCTGTAATCGCCGCATTTCGCGCCCGCCAACTGGCGGTATCGTCGCTACTTAGTGCTTGAATGCTTTGTGTGAACGGTTCATTTGTTTTTGGTGGAGTCAGCAAACCGACGGCGGCAACATGTTGCAAATAAGGTACAGCGAGGCCACCAAACCCAGCCATCTCGTTAAGAAAATCTTCAGGCTTTTTCTCGAGTCGCCCCAAGACAACTTTCCAATGGTTATTTAGTGCGTTGAGAATCGAGTCGACAGACGCAGGAATCTCACGCAATACAGCAACGTACGTTATGAACGCTTCCATTTTCACCAGGTCGTCGGGATGATTAGTGACTAACCGATTGAGTTCATCGGCAACGATTTCAGCGTTGCGTCCGATCGCCCGCAGTTTCTTACAATTACTAATAATGGTATTGCTATTACCGATCGAAAGTTGCGTGCGAATTTTGATAACTTTTTCGCGATCTGAGTCGCGTTGTTTTTGGGCCGTTATTTCGCCCCGAACCCAATTGCGATCCTCCTCGGACAAGTCGTCCAATCGCAATTTCTTTTCATCACCTTGCGGGCTAAGTAGATGCACCCGGCCGCCAACCATGCCAACGAAATTACCGACAAAGATTTCATGGCCATCTTGACCGTGAAACGTTCGGTTGACGACGACTTTCCAGCCGTCGATTGGGACATCTTGAGCAGCAGCCGGCGAACTCCCCATCGTTGAAGCTGCCATTACCAAGAATACAACTGCACTAAGCCACGAACAAAATCGCCACGAACACAATCGCCACGAACACAATCGCCGCGAACATGAGATACTGGGGCCAGTTGGCATTTGGTTATTGAAGCGATGCTGCATGGACTTAATCCTCTGACTGAACAATAGCTTGAGCAACTAAAACTGTCTTAGACTGGTGACGACCGGACCTTGCTCTTCGTTATTAAGGTGTCCGATCTTGGTTATTTTCCAGGTGCCTTGCGACAGTTCGACTTCAAAGTCGCCATCGTATCGATTTGTACGTTGATGAATGTGCCCCCAATGTTCAATGGTTCCGACGAGGTTCCATTGACAGCGGTAGCCGAAACCGACTCGGTCATTATCAAGTGGTTGATCGGCAGGTGAACCGCCGACGACTTCGACCGCATCGATTCGCGCCACCGCGCCACCTTGCTCCTGTACTTCCAAACTTTTAATCATCTTGAGATACAATTCTCTCAACAGGGGGCCATCGACACTGGCCGCCAACGCATCGTAGATATCGGTCTCTTGATGATAATCAAACGCACGAAAGATATTACTGTGCAATCGCGAAAAAATTTCTTGGGCTTGTTCCGGCGTGATTTTGATTTTGGCTGGTTGCCAGCCGGGCAGCGGGCCTGTCCACCAGGACCAACCGACAATTGCTAAAATAGCGACTAGCAGTGTAATTGTGCCGAGCGTCGCGGCACCTAGCGGTTTTCGGGCACCCAACCACAACAACCCAACGACGCCGGCACAAGTGACGGCGAACCACGAAACTCGCGGGGGTTTCTGTTGTTCGATTTCGGCCAATACCGACGAGATCTGGGGCAACTCCAATCGCGTTGGACTGGTCCAACGGTAGGTATTATTTTCCAGGAACATCGAGAATTGGGTTTTTTGAATCTGGTCGTTCGGCAGCGGCCCGAATACTACCGAATCCACGGTTCGAATCGAATCGTTAAAAAGGTCCCAGGTAACTGTGACTTCTTTGGGAGGGATCTTCGCGGGATAAGACATAATGATGCCCACACGACCACTGGCCATCGAGATTTTTTTGCGTTCACTGCGGACGGCAAAATCGCGAAGATCCAGACCGTAAAAATCGATGCGGTCAAATTTGGGCTGGACCGCGATACCGTCGATCGTGACTGGATTGCCTTGCGAAAAATACTCTTCAATTTTTTTGACCGCGGCATCTTGTTCGGCTATTTCCAGAAAGCTGGGGTCCGCTCGCTGAAAATCAACCAGAGTTGCCAAGGTAGCTAAAGGAATCAATAGCTCATGGCGAGTTTCGAAACGAGTTACGTAAATGAAAGAGTAAACGCTGCCGTAACTGGTAATACCCAGTTGCTGCGTTCGCTGTTCATTAAACCACGCTTCCCATTCTTTTTCGCTGGCCCGCGACGACAAAGCGGGCTTAGACCAATCCATGCGAAACGTTTGCGGTTGGTTGGGTTTCATCATCTGAAAATTCGGCGTGTCAGAACCGGCTTGGACCAACAACAATTTGAATTCACTAGGAAACAAATAGCCATCACCTTGCAATTTTTGAACAATCGTAATGAACTCGGGTGGCTCTGTGAATTTGTATTCGAATTGGTAACCCAACAGATAGTTCATCAGCAGACCTTGGCGAACACCTTCATCTGGCAAGTCGAGCGGAACGATTTCGACGATTTTGCCCTCGAGCCGTTGACCGTTGGCATCTAAGACATCGACGCGATCGAGCAAGTATTGGGCATGATCATCGTTAGCGTCATGCAACTCTTCGGGATCGTAGAAGCCTGTGGCGAGCGGCTCAACTCCTTGCAATAGTTCCAGTTCATCGGCAAAACATTTGAGCCGAATGGTCATGGAGAATTTTTGCACGACCACGTCGGCTTCGATGACCGAAACGGGGTGATCGGCCATTGCTGGAACCGCCCATAATGATGACAAGCACAGCAAGGTCAATAAATGGTACAGCCATCCGCTGGATGCGGTGACTACGTTACTTGGGAACTGGAAATTGCCTGCGCCCCCAAGTGATCGAAGCAATGAAACCATAACGATCACACTTTTCTGTTCGTTAATCTAATGGACGCGTGTGACTGCAGACCGATGACACAGTCGAGCCACTAAACGACGCAGTTTCCATTAGAAAACAATTACAGCTGGGAAGCAAGGATTGGTAAGAGCAGCACTGCTTGACGGACTTATCGCCGTCGCAAATGTCCCACTGGTTTGGTCGCAGTTTCGATCGCAGCCGGTGCGACTTCGACCACAGGTGCGGCCTCAACGGATTGACTGGTCGGTGCCAGACGAATGTGGCTACGTTGATTCTGAATGGCACTTGGAGCCGCTGGTGGGACTTCAATGGGTGTGGGCAGCTGCGGTTGAGCCTGATCGACAATGAAACCAACACCTGCCGTGGCGCTGGTCATGGGAACTTGGCAACTGGTGCATCCGGGCATCGCTCCCTCAGCATAACAAGTTTCTGTGGGCAAGGATTCACAGCCGGGGCCCATACAAGTGCCCGCACGAATTCGCTGTTTTACTTCGCTCCAGTCGGCTTTCAGAACCGACCAATACGAACGAATGTGTTCGGTGTTGTCCTGGGCTTTCCAACAAATGTAAGGTGAATTGCGTTTGCACTCTTCTTCGTCGCAATTGTAGAACCAACCGCTGTGGCCGGTTTGCGTTCGATAAACCGAACCTTTCGTCCAGGGATCTTGGGGGCCATAAACCGTGGGCTGAGCGTAATCGGCTCGCGTTTGTCGCAATGACCATTGAGCCTGCGCGGTTGAAATGCAGCTCAATGCCAAAGTTAACACGAGCAAAAAAGAACCGCAACGCATGGCAACTTCCTTGTAGTTCAGGACCTATGGACCGAGCGAGTCGTAATCCCCTTCCTTGGTGAATTCGTACTGGCCAGAAGTTAGATCGGGTGTTTTGTTCGCTAACGTTGCCAATTCGAGAGTTTCGAGCAGAACAGGCACGATCGGAAAAGTTTGACTAAACGTTAAGGGTTTGCGGTGCTACCGACATTAGTTCCTGATGGGACCACATAACATTGTGTCAACGGGAGAGAACCGGAGATTTATACCTATTCATTCCGTATCAAGCACAACATTTGTGCCAAACAGGTGGTCGTGCAAAGCGCGACGATTTTTGGAGAGGGTCAAGTAACCGATGTCGATTAATGAGAATAATACAATCGGCAGTGACAGCACAAATATAATCACCGCTGGGTGCACTTCGAATAACATCAAATTGGCTGCAATCGGTTGGGGCACGACAAGCGCCAACCGTGGCAGTTCGCGCAGTGCCAACAATCGCCGCTGAGGTAACAATCCATAATTATTGACAACGCGAATGTGCATTAGTCCTCGTCCGATGGTTTGTCGAAAGTAACTTGTCGCGAATAGATACAATACCACGGGTAGAAATAACGACGCGCCATATCCTAAATTTACGATCCAATTGCCCAGTTCTTGATACCAAGGCACATCCAGTGACATACGGCGAACCATTCGCATGTCGGCAATATTCAGCAGGCTGCGCAAACTGCCGGCCACAAAATATGACAACATAAACATCAATGCCAGCGAGACCGCAACGATCACGTAATCGATTGCGGCCGCAAACAGGCGTGGCAACACGCGAGCGGCCGTGTTTCTTCCCGGCTGTACGTGCAACAGATCTTGCCTGAGTTCTTCATAGCTGTCGTAACGATCTTCGGGATTCTGTTGCAACAATCGCTTTAAAATATCGCGCCAATTTTCTGGCAAATGATCGGGCCAGGGCTGTGGAAATTCCAACACACGTCGGCGATGCGACTCCGCCCATTCGGCGAAACTAAAACCTGACAATGTCACCGGCAGTTTTCCAAACGTCAATTCATAGAGCGTCACCCCTAATGAATACATATCGCTGTGAAAAGTCATTGGTTGCCCGTTGAGCAATTCGGGCGCCAAGTAGTTGGGCGTGCCACCGACTTGTTGGTTTTCTGACTTGGAACTGCGGCGGGCCATGCCAAAGTCGCTGAGTTTTGCCACTCCGTTGTTTTGCCAAAGAATATTCGATGGCTTAATGTCACCATGTAGAACGTCGAATTCCAGTGATGCGGCCAATGCCTCGGTCATCTGTAATCCAATCGAGGCAACTTCAGGGAACGATAATTTGCCGGTGGACAGATGTTGTTCGACGGTCACTCCGGGAACGAGTTCCATTGCCAAGAACGGTTCGCCATTTTGTTTGCCGACATAATAGATTGCGACAACATTCGGATGATTGACTCGCGCCTGCGAGATTGCCTCTTGCAACAAACGGTCGACTTCTCCATCGGAATCGGATTTCGAAAGTTTTTTGCATTGTAGGACTTTGACCGCGACATATCGTTGGAGCGAAGTATCCAGTGCCCGATAGACGGCACCCATGCCGCCCGCTCCCAGCGTTTCGGCAATCTCGAAATGCCCCAGCCGTTGTCCTATTAAAGCTTGCGTTTCATCACAACCGGCGGCAACCTCTAATTCAAGTCCAGAAGCCGTCGATGAGTGGGCCGCCAAACTGACCGTCAGCGACATTTGATTGCGCAGGATTCGCGAAGCGACTTTGCGTTGACACTTGGGACACTCCCCTCCCTCGGTGACATCCAATATCAAATCAGACCCACAACAGCATCGATAGACGACGGTTTGTTGGTGTAATCGCGGTTGGGTTTGATCAACTCTCACGGAACAAGCGACCTCGATTGCGGTTGGTCAATTCGACTGTTCACTCATGTCTCACAAGTCGAAATTGAAAACGTGCTAACTATTCCGAGCAACCTCGGAAATCTTGGACAGGTTTCTTGGCATTATAGTCGCAAAGCCCTGATTTGGGGTGCCGAGCCTCTCGCCGTCAAACTTGCGCTCCTGCCATTAAAAGAGGTCGTGCAGTTTTCGAGAAGCGTTTTTGCTTGGTTTTTTAGGTGCCTCGCCGCAACTTGTCAAGTTGAAGCGGGGCCTGAGCGGAAACCAATCAAACGGTCTCGCACTAGACTTATACGAAAACTGCAAGAAAATTATGCTGACAAGCGAGCAAGAAAAGTCATTAATGTAATAAAGTCTATCCAACAAACTTTCCTACTCTCCTAGCTCGGAGGTCGTGAAGCTTACGAGTTGTTTACTTCAGGATCGCTTTGCCGAATCTTTTTTTGCTGTCGACGAGTGATGTCTTGACTTAAGCAGTCGCACTCGCCCTCCCCTAGCTGTTAAACTTTCGCTCCTGCCAGCAAGCTGGCAGGGGGCGTAGAATAGCTGTGTTGGATTGTGGGGAGCGCTATCTAGCTGCCAAACTTTGCTTCCTGCCAGCAAGCTGGCTCATCGTACCACACAAGTTTTTTTATTTAAATTTTTTTTCGTTGACTTTTTGTTTGTGGTTTCTGGTCCAAAGGTATCCCAAGCTCTGGCGAAGTCGTATACGCGTTGTAGTCCGAGCCAGAGTGTTTGGACTCCGGGG
>JBGSMY010000164.1:0-12283 GCA_041739975.1 Pirellulaceae bacterium | reverse complement strand
GAACCTTCCACAAATTATCCGCTTTGCGGGCGAAGGTCTGCATCATTTGCACGATCGGGGGTGGTTACATTGTGATGTTAAACCCGACAACTTTTTGGCGGATGAACAGGCGAATGTCAAGTTGATCGACTTTTCGATTGCCCGAAAACTAAAGAAGTCGGGATTTGGATGGAGTCTGTTCCGGTCTCGTACGTTTTCCGGAACTCGCAGTTATGTTTCACCCGAACAGATTCGGCGCGAAACGTTGGATGCACGGGCTGATCTCTATTCGTTTGGTTGTGTGATTTTTGAACTGATTGCCAAACGGCCGCCGTATACCGGAGCCAATCAGGACGAACTGCTCAACAAGCATTTGCGAGCCTCGCCACCATCGGTGCAATCGTCAGATCCTCGGATCAGCAATGAATTTGCCGAATTGCTGGGCAAGTTGCTCAGTAAGAGAAGAGAGCAGCGACCGGATTCGGTGGCTGACTTCTTATACCAAATGGAACGCATTAAAATCTTTCGTGCGGGTACGCGACGCCGTTCGGTGAAATAGAAGTCTTGAGGCAATTTACGCCTCAGCCGATTGGTTTTGAGTCTCGCGTTTTATCAGATGAAATCAAAATAGTTTAAGCCATATGGATTATTTAGCTTTTGAACAACCGATTGCCGACCTGGAGCTGGAGATCAAAAATCTCGAAGCGACGGCCGGGCATTCCCCAGAAAAGATTGAACGAATAAGGCAACTGCGGCGCGAATTGACTCAGGTCACACGTCAGATTTTTGACAGCCTGACGCCTTGGCAAATCGTGCAATTGTCGCGGCACAAAGATCGGCCACATACGACCGACTATTTGGCGCTGGCCTTCAACGAATTTGTGGAACTACACGGCGACCGACACTTTGGCGATGACCGCGCCATGCGAGTCGGCTTCGCCCGATTGGACAATATGAAGGTACTGGTCGTGGGCCATCAAAAAGGCCGCAACCTGAAAGACCGAACGGAAAATTACTTTGGATGTGCTCATCCCGAAGGCTATCGCAAAGCAATGAGCAAAATGCGAATGGCCGAAAAGTTTGGACTGCCAATCGTGTGTTTGATTGACACGCCAGGCGCTTATCCTGGAATTGGCGCCGAAGAGCGCGGGCAAGCCCAAGTGATCGCCGAAAGCATGTTTCAGATGTCGCGTCTCAAGACGCCAATTGTCTGTGTCGTTATTGGTGAAGGCGGCAGCGGTGGCGCGTTGGGAATTGGTGTCGGCGACCGGGTCGCAATGTTGCAGTATTCCTACTATTCAGTGATTAGCCCGGAGGGCTGCGCGGGCATCTTGTGGAAAAGCCATGAACATGCGCCACGAGCGGCAGAATCGTTACGATTCACCTCACGCGATTTACCGGGACTGGGAATCGTCGACGACGTGATCGAAGAACCGTTGGGCGGCGCGCATCGCGATCATCATCACATGGCGGCTAACTTGAAAAACTATCTCAAAAAGCAATTGTTAAAACTCGCCGCTTTGCCACTCGAGACGTTGCTCGAAAACCGCTATCAAAAGTTTCGTGGAATGGGCAAATTTTTAGTCGAACAAGTCGCACAAGATGTCAGCGAGCGGGCCTGAGTTCAATCATCGTGTTTGAAAGCGTGCGCTGGCGTCAGCCAACGATTTTGAAATTGGCGTTGGCTCAAATTGGAAAGCCCATGGAATGCCACAGTCAAGGATTCGCGGTCTGTGTTTAAGTCGTTGCCGCGTAGTCATTTTCTTTTAGCCGTGATGTTGTATGTCTGGTTAGAAGATTTGATTTTTGGGCCAATTTCCAACGTCCGATAATGTTTCTTATGTTCGGTTAGACCCCTGGAAAACCCCGTGTTTTCGCACTATTCGCAATAAAGCGGATCTGCCGTTGGCCCTGCTCGCCGGACGCTACTCTTTTTGACTCTTTTCGGGATCGCTCATTTTGGGCCTACCGTTGTGGGCCTGCTTAGTGGCCCGCTTCAGCGGTCCTGGTTGCCGTTGGAATTCGGCACTGTCGGGTTGATAGATTCTTGCCCTATCCGGGTAAAAGCATCAACACCTTTGTCGATCAGTTTTTCTAAGTTGATGCCGCTGTTGGGATCCCAGGGTCGCCCCGAGACCGCGTCGCTGGGAGGCGGTTGGCGATTGGTCGTTGGTGTGCCTAGCCAACCATTTAGGTCGGCCGAGAAGTCTTGAACGGGCTCTTCCATTTTTTCATTGAACTTTTCCAAAACCGGATCGAGTACTTCGTGGATTTCTTGGGGAACTGCGGCCGACAATTCGTTGATCGTGCGAGCGACGAAATTTCCTGATCGCGACGTGATGACATGATAACGGGCGCGTTCGCCAAGCACCGTCACGGCAAACATGGTAATCACCATACACAACAACGCACCTTTGAGAGCTCCTAGAATGGCGCCGGCTTGGCGGTCAAATTCTTTCAATTGAAACTTGACGATCGATTGGCGGATAAAACCAAACGCGAGCCAAACAACGAGGCTAGTACCGAGGTACAGGATCAGCATTGCAATAAAGACGTTCCAAGGTTCGTCGGTGGTAATGAACGCTGCGACTTGGTTACGAAACTGCATCGCCACAAAGTAGCTGGCAATCACAGCGGCAAATGAAGCAATCTGCCAGGCAAGTCCTTTCCAAAAACCAAATAACACGGCGCCAGCAAAAACGATTAACAAGACAATATCAAAAATCATCATCGGTTGCATATCCTTGGAATTAACCGCCTCTTGATACAGCAGGCGAAGTCCGCCAATTAAACGGAAAACAGCCAAAAAAGACAAGATGATAATTTGCGTTGAATTGGGGTCGATGGACGGGACAGTTTCTGTTTGCCCTAATTCCCGTATGCCTCCTATTCTCACTATTTGTCCTCGACATTGCTAGCATTTTTTGGACTTGGCAATTTTGCGAGAATGAACTACCTAGACGCAGTGAGCGTAACTAGCGGCAGTTAATTGCCGGCGAGCGGTGTTTCTGTGGTGGAACTACAGTGGCTGATTTTAGGACGCATATTACAACCAGTACCGTCTTAGGTGTCTGTTATGGAGCAGGGGCCTACTATTATTTTGGTCTACCGGGCCCCAGTTGTGTGGTCGCAGCGACCTTGTGCAGTGTTGCGGGTATGTTACCGGATTTAGACAGCGATTCGGGGATTCCGATTCGCGAAACGCTGGGATTTGTTGCGGTGTTGATTCCTGCGTTGATGTGGGAGCGGTTTTGGCAATTGGGTTGGTCGCCAGAGTTGTTGGCTTTTGCCGCTGTGGTGACCTACATCATCATCCGCTTTGGCGTGGGCGCGATCTTCCGTCGGTTCACTAAGCACCGAGGTATGTGGCACAGCATTCCAGCGGCGTTGATTGCTGGACTAGCGACATTTTTGTTTAGTTTATCGACAGACCTGGGAATCCGTTTGTTCAAGAGTTGGGCGGTGGTGCTGGGTTTTGTTTCGCACTTGGCGTTGGATGAGATCTATGCAGTTGACTGGCGAGGTCGCGCGATTCGCGTTAAGAAATCTTTTGGAACAGCGCTCAAACTATTTGGCGAAGACCGGTGGGCCAATTTCGCCACCTATGGGAAACTGATTTTCTTGTGTCTGTTAGTGTTGGGCGATCATGCGTTGATGAATCATTTGGGACGGCAACCGATCCAGTTCAACCTTTCCGCTTGGAATTGGTTTGACGAAGAGGTTCATGAGTTGCAGCGATTGCGGCGATAAATGTTCATGCGCACGAATTGAGGTCCGTACCTTGGCCAACTCCCCTGCCCTGTTAGTTTTCCGTTTTTAAAATTGTTTGCGGCTGTCAAGCAAAATTGTCACCGGTCCGTCATTAATTAGGTGAACTTGCATATCGGCGCCGAATTGGCCGGTGGCAACGGAGATTCCTTGGTTGGCGATATCGACAACGAGTTGATCGAACAATTGACGCCCTAGCTCCGGAGTTGCCGCGGCAATAAAACTGGGCCGTCGTCCTTGACGTGCATCGCCGCACAAAGTGAACTGGCTAATCATTAAGGCTTGGCCACCCACTTGCCGCACATCGAGATTCATTTTGCCTTGGTTGTCTCCAAAAATTCGCAACCCCAAGATTTTATTACCGAGGTAGCGGACGTCATCCATCGTGTCGCTGGCATCGACGCCCACCAAGATCACCAGACCGAATTGTATTCGTCCAACGACTTGACCGGAGACTTCCACTCGGGCTGCTTGACTGCGTTGGACAACCGCTCGCATCGACGATCACCGATATGTTATGGTAAAGAAATCGCGTTGGCCAAATGACCTCGCGGAATACCAAGTAATGATACCAATGAGAGCAAACTTGTGCAGTCGAAGACGAACGAATCCCAGCTGTTGGCAATAACCATGGGCGATCCGGCTGGAATCGGACCGGAGGTGATTGTGAGGTCATGGTCAATGTTGGACAAGTCGATTGCGCCCCGGCGTGTGGTAATCGGGCGCTCTGTAGTTATGCAGCGAGCGGTTCAGCTGGTTGACGCCTCGCTGCAAGTAAAAACCGTCGACAATCTGAGCGAGATTGACGACGATCCGCGGACGGTTTGGGTGTTTGAGATTTCTGAGGGAGATAGCGACCACTGTTTGCCGGGGCAATTGCATCCCGCTTGTGGACGAGCTGCTCACCAGGCGCTTGAGATCGCCATGGATTGGGCGCTTGTGGGCCAAGTCGCGGGAATTGTCACGGCGCCGATTGCTAAAGCGGCGTTGGCGGCGGCAGGTTACGCCAATACGGGGCATACGGAGATTTTGGCCGAACGGTGCGGAGTCACCAATGTGGCCATGATGTTGTATTTGCCTGCTGGCGGCGGGCTGTATACCAACGAAGTGGGACTGGGTGTGGTCCATGTGACGTTACACTGCGCCTTGCGCGACGTAGTTAGCCAGTTATCAAGGGATCGGATTATCGATCGTTGTCGGTTGGCTACTAAATTTGTGCAACAAATGTTGCGAACACAGCATTTAGAACGATTGCCTAGAATTGGTGTCGCCGCGCTCAATCCCCATGCGGGCGAAGGCGGGCTATTTGGCGACGAAGAATTGACGATTATTGGACCGGCAGTTGCTGAAGCTCAGCGTCTAGGATTGCCAGTGCTCGGACCTTGGCCTTGCGACACGTTGATGCATCGCGCGGCAGCCGACGAATTTGATGCAGTGGTCGCGATGTATCACGATCAAGGGCACATTGCGCTCAAATTGTTGGGACTTCACGCTGCAGTCAATATCACACTGGGCTTGCCCATCGTGAGGACAAGCGTCGCGCATGGTACTGCCTTTGATCGCGCGTGGCGAGGAACCGCGGACGGACGCAGCATGGTACAGGCGATCAAGGCGGCTCAAGCACTAATTGCGTCAAACTAGTGACGTATTGATTAGAGAATTTTGGCCATGTCACTGGCAACCGATTCGCTAAGTCGCGGGCCGACTTTGGCAACAACGCGTGACGCCAAGTAATTCCCCCACCGCGCTGCTTTGGTTGCAGCCCAGCCTTGTGACAATCCATAAAGTGCGCCACCGGCAAACGCATCACCTGCACCAACGGTATCGATTGCTTTAACGGGGAATCCAGGAACGTGTGTCACTGTGCCATTTTCGCTGACATAACAGCCGTCAGCGCTATTGGTCACAAATGCCAGCGGCACTTGGGAACCGATTTCGGTCACACAGTTTTGCAGTTGATCCGATTCACAGTAACGATAGGCTTCATCGGCATTGCAGAAAATGATATCGCAATAGTCGCGGACGACGCGGCGAAAATCATCGGGGAACCGATTGACCAAAAACGCATCGGAAAAGGTAAACGAGGTGCGGACGCCCAAACGGCGGGATTGCTCGAACGTTTCAATACAGGCTTCCCGTGGTTGCGGAGCGTCCCAAAGATAACCTTCGACATAACTCAGTTTACTGGCGGCCAATTGTTCGATCACTAAATCAGATTTTGTCAGAGAGGTCGAAATGCCGAGATGTGTGCACATGGTGCGTTCGGCATCGGGAGTCGTTAATACAACACATGTGCCGGTGGGCAACGCAGCTTCCGGCGCGAGCTCCACAGGGAATCCAATTCCAACTTGTTGCATGTCGCGACGGTAAAATTCGCCGTACGTATCGTGGGCCACTTTGCCGCAATAGATACCGCGGCCACCGCTCTGTGCAATATTGACCATGGTGTTGGCCGCTGAGCCGCCGGATGCTAACTGAATGGAGTTCATTTCCAAGTGTTGCAAAATCTGGCCTTGAGTGGACGAGTCCATCAGGGTCATAGACCCTTTTTTAAAGCCAAACTTGTCAACGAAATTGTCGTTGACATGAGCTAAAATGTCCACCAGCGCGTTGCCGACGCCAAAGACATCGAACTTCTTATTATCAGACACGAGCCTATACCCAAAAAAACGTGACTTGAAACGAATCCAAAATTATGGCAAAGCAGGTAGACTTCACAAGGGCTCGTAGCCGCTGATTAGCTCGTCGTCGGCAAATGCTGGCTGTTCGCTTCCCTCGCTTTGGGATATAAGTGAGGATTACGGGTTAAGGTTTTTGCGAGTTTCCTGCAAATCGACAGATAATGGCTAGTATTCGTACGTTCATCGCGGTTGACGTGGCTCCAAGTATCATTGGGTTGGCTCAGAAACAAATCCGCCAACTTCAAGCATTTGGGGCCGAATATAAATGGGTCGACCCAAAAAATATGCATTTAACTTTGAAATTTTTAGGGAATATTCGCGATCATGAAATCCCCGAGATCTGCCAGCGAGTAGAACGCGTGGTTCGTGAAGTTCCTCCCATCAGTCTCACCGTCGTGGGCCTAGGCGCTTTTCCTAAACTAGAACGGCCGCGAGTTATTTGGATGGGCATTGACGCCGGCAAACAGGAGTTGGTTGAATTGCAACGGGCGATTGACGAGGGATTGCGGCCCATGGGATTTCAATATGAAAAAAATGATTTTCAACCTCATATAACCTTGGGCCGTGTAGCGAGCGGCTCGATTTGGACGGAACAATTACAACAATTCCTGGCAGATCAAGAAACCGCAAAATTTGGCGGCTTTGAAATCGACGAAGTGATCGTTTATTCAAGTTTTGTCGATCGGTTCGGTCCGACTTATACGCCGATGGCAACGTTGGAGCTGGCGGGCAAGTAAAACAACGCTGACAAATTTGTCCACAATTGTGCCCGGACGAAAAACCTAAGATAGTGAAAAGTTTTCCTTCTACTGCTCGCAACAAACTTAAATCGACTTCAACGCGATAGGATCAGTTAATTGTTGCTAAATCAATGAAAATCCTCGCGATTGAAGACAATCGCGCTACTCTCAATCGCGCTACTCGTTTTTCCAACCAAACGGTTGTGTCCAGGCTTGTTCGAATTGTTGTTCAAACGACGGATTGGGATGAGGGCGGGAGCTGGTGATGATCGCTCGAATGTAGAGTTCATCACCCGTCATTTGATACTCCACGGAATTGCCGATAATTTTAGCGAATACAGTACCAATCTTAGGGCAATAGCGTTGCTTGACAGGTACCGGCTTTCCATTGGCATCGGTGCCTGGCGGCCATGTCCGGTCGTAGTCGCGCGGCGTCCCGACGATTTGAGTGACAAATTCAACGTCGGCCACGGGTTGAATTTCAATTCGCAGTTTTTTGGTCTTTACATCGAATTGAATGTCTTTGACAACCACGCCACTGGAGGCGTAAAACTCGCCGCGTTTCATCGCGAAGATCAATTCGTCGGGAGTCAAATTCTTGGCGCGGACTTGAACCCAACCTCGACCGGGTTGGGAACCGGGCGTGCCGTGGTAATTGTGACAATCATCGGTGGCCAAGCCATACAAAGGCGCGGTCTTGAACTGATCGATTCGCAACGTATTGGCGATATCCCACATCAATTCTAATGATGGACGAAATTCATCGCCTAATTGGTTAACGGAGGGATGTCCGTTATAGATTTCAAAAAATTGTTCTTCGGCCACATAAGCCAAGTCTTCGGGTGTGATTGCCCAGCCAAAGTTAGGGTGGTTGAGATGCACGAGAACTTTTTGGCCGGTGCGTTCGGCCACATCGTTAACGGCGCGCAGGTTGTTGACGATCGCTTCACGCACCGTCGCGCCGCCTTGTGGTTGTATTACTTGCGGCAAATTCGATGCGTTCATATGTACGGGCAGCTTGCCGACCCGGTCGGTGATTTCTTCGGCAGGCATCATTAGAAACTTACCCTCTGACTCAAACAGTTTTCGAAACTCGGCCAGTGTTTTTAATCGAGTTTCCCAAGCATCCAGTTCAGCCGGGGGGCTGTTGTCTGGGGGGGATGATTTGCGGCGGGATTCGACCCAATCCGGTCCAAATCGTTTGCGATATTTTTCCATCGATTGTTCGCCGCCACGTCGAACGATTTCGCGATTGGCCATCCAACGCTGGCCTTCGCTAAGCACATTGTGGTCCGAAAGCACTAAAAATTGATAATCCCGCTGGGCGTACCAATCGACGATCATTTCCGGGAAATCGTCACCGTCACTCCACAGCGAATGCGTATGCAAATTGCCTTTCCACCAGCGGACCTCGGACTCGCTTTGCGACCAAACACTGGTAGTACCTAGCCCACAGAGAGCGAACGCCATCAAAAACAACAACAACGGCCTGCCCTTGGTATTGTCCTGACACCCCAGTTTCGCTTTAAGGAGTTCCATAATTTATGTTCCAGATTTCGTGTTGCGAGGCAAACGTGAAATGAGTCCACGACCACTGATTGGCTTTCGATTTGGTTCGAGCATGCCGCATGGCCATCTTCTTGTAATTCTAATCCGACGAAGTTGACCGGAGTACCGCCCTGGCACCTGAGTTCGCCCGCCAGACCTTTATGGTAAAAATTTTTGAAAGGCTTTCACGATTTCTTCATTGAATGAGTGCCGGGTAGTTGAAAGTGGTTGCGCTACAGTGGTATTCTACGGGCAGCAACACGAAAACACCGCAACCAATTCGTCAAAAGGAGCACAAGGTGAGCAATTACAACAATCCCTTTCCGCAACCGGGCCAACCTACATCCTCAATGCCTGGAGGCGCAATGCCAGGTAAAGTGACCGGGCCGGCGATAGGCCTGATGGCAGTGGGTGGAATCAATGGCTTGGTGGCCCTATTGGGGTTGGTAATGAATTTGTTAGGGTTCAATAATGGGCCTCCCCCGCCAAACATAGCTGAAAACCCTCAGATGTTGGAGTTTTACAATCAACTTAATTCGATGGGTCCAGTGCTCAACATTGTGATTGGACTGATTTCAATTTTAGCCGCGGGCACCACCGTTTTTGGCGGGTACTCGATGATGCAAGGCAAAGGATATGGATTGGCGATCACGGCATCGATTATCGCTATGATCCCTTGTCTCGGTTTGTTAGGCTGCTGCGGCATTGGTCAAGGGATTGGTATTTGGGCAATCATTGTCCTGATGGATCAATCGGTCAAACAGTTATTCCGATAACCTGTTTCACAAGCCAATTGTTTGGTCATACAAACGGCTTATCGTCCGATTAATTTTCCAAGCCATTCATGACCCAGCTTGGCCATGATTTCGAGGTTTTCGGCAGCGGGAATTATCATGGATGGATCGGGCGTTAAGTGACCCGACAAAAAATCGGACGGGATCAAGACTACCTCGATCCCGTTTGATTTCAAATCGGCGGCCTCCACTAAACTGTGTACCCGAGGTAGATGCCAAGCGGAACTAATGATCCCAAGCTTCTTGCCTGACAAATTTTGTTCTTTGGATAACCAGTCTTTAACCGCGGCAATTTCTTCCGATGTATTGATGCCGGGCAATTTTAAAATTACCTCGGCGGGAACGTTACATTGCTCTAAAATATTCTGAGTTTCTTGATTAGGGTCGAGGTCTTTGGCGTCGGTTCGAATGGATTGCTGTCCCGTTGTAATAATCCGTTGGACTTGGCCCGCGTGGAATAGACGAACGGCAGTCATGACACGATCGCCAGAGCGAGAGAGGTGAGACCAGCCGTCTAGGTTTGATTTAGTCCCACCGCCTAGGATGACCACCGCCATCAGTACCTGATCGTTTTCGAGCGGCAAACGTTCACGATAGGGACTTTCAAATTGACCCACGACCCATTGCTTGACGTAATAGTTTCCACCGATTGTAAGTGTGAGCCAGAAAATTAATCCGACCATCGCTGGCCAAGCGGCCCGGCGGACAAAAGCGAAATAAGTTTGCATCAACAGGCCCAACCAAACTATTCCAATTGGCGTAACCAACTGCTTGAGCATTCGTTCGGCCATCGGGCGCCCGTGAATGCCCCAAACAATTAGCTCTAGCACAATGGCAATGATTGCTAAAAATCCCAGATGGACCCACAGCGGAGTGCGTTCGCGAGCGGTTCGTTGGGGCCGTTCGGAATAATATTCATCGTATTGGTTTTCCCAATCTTTTTTTCGGCCAAACATTGAGCATTTCTCTTATGCAAAACAGAACGGCAGCCGGTCGACATCAAACGTGTTGCCAAGCGGGTTAGTTTGTGTTTTTGAAGGTAATAATCACTTACCTCTGGACTGCGCTTGCCCAGTCTTGAAATGTACCTTCAGTTGGTCAATTGACAGTCGAATGCCGGGCTTTCGCTGACGCATTCGCAACCGAGCGACCACTCGCGAACAGGGGCATTTTGACTTAAACTGTGGGCTCGGTCGAGAGCAAAACTGATCGGAAAACGTTTAGGTTTTGCTCACTCAGCAAATCGAAAGGAAAATCCGAGATTCCCGCGGAAAACAGTCTATTTACAGTTGATTTATGTTAAGTCTGCAATCTGAATCGCAAGCCCGTTGGCTCCGTCAAGTCGACCAACACCTTGATCTAATATTGATCGATCATGCTCATTGTGAAAAAAAGGCAGCGGCCTGCGCAATGAACTTGATTTTGGCTTACGTCGATCACACGGAACTTTGCCGCGAGCTTAGCGAAATAGTCAATGAAGAGCTCGTTCATTTTCGTCAAGTGCTCGATCTGCTTGAGCCTCGCGGAATTCGATTTTGCCGACTGACACCCGGATCTTATGGCAGGCAACTCAACGATCTGGCCCGCAAGTTTGAACCGCAACGAGCGATTGATCGTCTTTTAATTGCCAGCCTTATCGAAGCGCGTTCTTGTGAGCGATTTGATTTGCTCAGTCGCTATATCCGCGAGCGTGATCCGGAGTTGTCAGAGTTTTATGCAAGTCTATTTGAGTCCGAAGCGCGGCATCATACGACTTATGTCCGAATGGCTCGCGGGTTTGGATCGGCCGAAGACGTGAAACAACGACTGGAAGAACTCTCGGCGCTCGAGGCAGAGATTATTCATCGCGGCGATCCCTTACCTAGAATGCACAGTTGAAAAGTCAGGTGAACTGAGATGAAGTGGAAACAAGATTTAAATACCGATCTGTACTTGCCAGGGCATCCTTTGGAAGGACAAGAAACGGCGGTTGACCAATTGCGTGAGTGCGGGCAGTTGTTTCACCGACGAGGTTGGTCAGTCGGGACGAGCAGCAACTACAGCGTGGTGCTTTCTCAGCAACCGATAGATTTGATTGTGACCGCCAGTGGAAAAGATAAGGGCCGACTTGAGAGGCAAGATTTTGTACGCGTTGGGTCCGATGGCAATCCGACGACCGAGGGGCAACCAAAATCGTCGGCAGAAACAATGCTGCATGTGATGCTGTCGCGGCGCTCAGAGGCCATTGGCAGCATTCTTCACACACATAGTATCTGGGGCACGTTGTTGTCGAATCACTTTTTTGCCGCCCGCGGATTTGCCATCGAAGGATACGAAATGCTGAAAGGCCTCGAAGGTATCACGACGCACCAAACTCGTTTGTGGGTGCCCATTTTTGAAAACACGCAAGACATCCCAGCTTTGGCCGTCGAAATTGAGCAATATGAAAATCAAAACCCTGGCCAATTAAGCCATGGATTTTTAATTCGTCGCCATGGATTGTATACGTGGGGGCGCGACGTCTTTTCAGCCAGGCGGCACATTGAGATCTTTGAATTTCTCTTTGAATGTGTAGCGCGGACTGAAAGCTTGATTTAGGATTGGCGATTGATTTAGTGCCGGAGGAAGTCGGCGGCGGTCGTGGTGACAAGCATTCTGCTTGTCCATTCTGCTTGTGTATCCTGCTTGTGTATCCTGCTTGTGTATTCTGCTTGTGTATTCTGCTTGACAGGCCAATTCGGAGTTCATCGCAAGCTGAAAGGATTGGGCCTGTGATGACCACAAGCTGAAAGCT
>JBGSMY010000155.1:0-74139 GCA_041739975.1 Pirellulaceae bacterium | reverse complement strand
AACGATACAATCATGCATGACCTCCGTGTGATCTGGATTTCTAAGAACGCACATTCTGTGCGAAAAACCAAATTTCACGAAGGTCATTTTTTTTGCCTACTCGTTGCCACGACAGCACTCATAAGCTGGACGATCTCCTTGCCCTGGGGATCGTTCTGTTTTTCACTACACGTTGCAATCGAATCGTCCCCAGTCCGCCACTAAATTTCCTGGTTAACCTTGAATATTAATGGACTCGAACGATATCAATTGCGATTCCACTTGCGACATTCGACCAAGCATCTGATCGAACAATTGACATAATCGGGCAAGTGTCGGTTCGAATGGAACAGGCTCGGTCTGTTTGCACGACCGAAATCGCTCGATTCCCCATTGATGTCGCTGGTACAGCCCCTCGATATTCAATTCGGGGCAGTGTTGGGCGTAGACCTCCACCTCCGGGTGGCTTTGCGCCAACCATGAAGTGGAGGTGGTCAAGTGCGAGTCGTTCTGGAAATGGCTGACGAACTCCTGACCGACATAGCCAAATGAACCCGCAATGATTAACCCATAGGTCTTATAGTCAGGACTGATAAAACAACGTTGAACGTAGTCCCGTACCCGTTTGCAAACAAAATCACCCAAGTATAAATAACCCAGACTATCCATGGCCGTATCAAAATTTTTGCGGGGCTCTGCTTCCAGTACCGACCAAGCGACCATGTCGGCGGACCAGTAGACACTGGATTCACCGCGATAAATGACCTGTGTCCGATCCAGTGGGGGCGAGCGGTCTCGACGCATGCTGGCCGCTTGACGCCGCATTTTCTGTTCCAGGGATTTACGTTCCTGCCACTTCAATTCGATGTGTTGTAGCGCCGGGCCAAAATTCCAGACGTGGCCAAACCGCCGCCGCAAGATCAGTCTCGCAACAAATCCCATTCCATCGTGCTGGCAACGAATCCGGTTTCGCTCTCGAGTCACACCCATGTTGTGCAGGTACCCGTCTTTCTCAGCCGCGCGAGCGATCTCTTCGGCCTCGTTCTCGTCATATAATTCATACTCGTCCAACTCCTGTTGCCTGGCCCAATTCATAGCGTCTTTTAGCGTCTGCTGAGCCATACGCGGATAGACATCGCCGATTTCCCATTGGCCGTCGACAATCGTGCCGGAAAACCGCAAACAGATTTCTGGCTGGGTGGGGTCAGCGTAGTCCACTCGCAGGCGTGTCCCATCAGGTGGTTGGCGCACTAGTTCCGTCAATCCGCGCCCGAGGTAAGAAATGAGAAAATCTTCGCCCTCGCTGTCACCAAACTGACCACCCTCAATCACATCCAGCGAGCGTGCACCCACATACCACTCGCCCTTACCTGGGCGAACTTCAATATCTGTGCAATTGGGATTGGAAACCTCAATATCGACGGCCTTGATCGACGGAGGAGGAACAATTGTAACGACCGCCGTGGGAAAATTCTCGGCTTGAACGGCGTGTGCGAAAAAATCGAGCAATGGAATTTCATCCATTCGCAGCGTTACACTTCCACCATCGATTGGAGTCAATGAGTGAACCGCGGCCGCATTTCGGGTTGCCGATAAAAATGTGTCCTGTCCCCAGAGGCCTTCCTGGGGATCACTTGCCTGTTTGGCTTTACGGTTTGACCTGGAACGACTCGCCTGTCGTTGCATCTGCCGGATCTGTTCCTCGGCAGCTTGGATTTCGAGGCGATCTTCTTCGCATATTTCTTCGTCGTCAATTTCCTGTTCATCATCCCGTTCATCTTCATTATCGCAATCATCCTGATACTCGTCAGTCTCGTCGTCATTCGAGCCATACGTTTCTGCCTCGTTCGAACGGGTGAAAAAATCTGCAATCGAACCCTTTAGCCCGAGGGCCAACAGTACGCTGGGCAGATTCCCAATATCGGCATCTTGTTCTTGCGGGGTGGTTGAGCCCCACAACAGTGCGTCGATCAACGTCTGCCGATCGAACTGTAGTCCAGCATTGGCCAATGCATCCGCCAATCGATGGCTCTCGTACTGCCGGAACTGATTGACCGCCGCGCCGTGATTCAGTTCTTGAACTATGTCCCGAAATTCGAGGTCGATCGGCGAACCCATCGACGCATAGTCATCGGCGACTTGGTCGAATTGACTCCATGGTCGATCGGTCCCCGGATTGGGATCGGGCTGCAAGAATGTCAAACGGGGGTCGATTTCGTCTTCCTCGGGGGGATCGACCGTTTGGTTCGGATCGAACTCGCCGCGAAACAAATAAAAATCATGAAGAAACGTTTGCGGCGGATGACCGGGACGTATGAGTGTCAAGTGCCAACGGCTGGCATCCGCAGTTGTGACTTGAATGCCGACCGCAGCTGAAGCTTGTAGTCCTTCCACGAGTTTGGAACCGTCAACTCCCCAAACGCTTGTGGTAAAGAAATTCCATGGAGGAGTAGACTCGACCTGGATGTTATCGAATGTCTCGCCAAACACGTTACGAAACGCATTGCGGATGGCCTCGTAGTCAGCCAGGCTTGCCGTTACATGAATTCGAACCGCCATAAGAATACCTCACTAGTTACCCGCACGTTCCTCGTGCCAAGGATTGCTCCAAGGCGCGGCCCGTGCAAATCAATACTTCAATTACCAGAGTATATTCCGACAACTTAACACTTCGGGCGTTATGTAAAACGCGCGGCGTGCGGGTCAATCGTGAACGCTTCGACTCGCCAAAAATAACTGTTATTGTTTCCGACCTATTATCGACCCTTTGAGCCCTATTCTCCGTAGCCACCTCCACAATCGACGGGACCGCTTATGTATCGAGTTGCCAGCATCGAGTACCGGTCGCGTCGTCAGCATTTCCACAATGGCCGATTGCCACAATGCAACTTGGCATGCCGGCGGATCGCCATTCAGAAAGATTTCCATGTATTTCGCCCGCAATAGTTCTGTGTAGTTGGTCCAACGGGTTCCGCCAATCGGAACTCGCTCCCAAGGCTCGTTTCCCGACAAAACGCTTACTCCAAACCGCACGTGAGCTCCACAGGAATAGGCTGGATGCCGACGAAAAGACCTGACAACTTCGGCCGTGACCTGGGCTACCCCGGGGGTCTGAATACTTTGGTCCACGTTGAGAATTCTGACTTGGCCGTGGAAGTCTGCCGTACGCCTGGCTTCTTCATAAACTTCGGGTTGCAACATTGATAACGTCGGCTTTTAAAATGAACGGTCACAGAATACAAGTCGCGAGTAACTGGATTGAATCTGCCCCCGCGAGCTGTGCCAATTGGCGGTAAAGCCAGAGGGCTATGTTTATTCCTCCCAAGATATAACTGATCAGGTTCATTCGGGACGACGTTAGGACGGAGTGCAAGAATCTATTTCAATCCATTGCTGTCTCCGGCGGAGTAGGCAATTAAAAGACGCGATCGTCAAAGTTACCTACCATGAATTGATATCCCTATATTTGTTCCAACGAAATGTTGTTTGACAAAGTCTGTATGCTCTGAAACAAGAAACGCTGAAAAAGATGAATAGACCGACAAGCTGTTTGGGCTTTGGCATAAATAGAACGCTCCGTTATTTGTGATGGTGGTCGCGTTTGGCAACCTGACGAATAAGGATGCCGCGCGTTTGTTTTGGCAAAGGTATTTACCTTGCCAGTGTGGGCTGCTGTTTGTTCGCCAAGCATTCGTGCGGAATCGGCGACAAAAGGGGGCAATTAAATGCACTGCTTTTCTCGAGTTTTTTCGCCAATTACCGGGCTAATCACCAAGGCCCACCCTTTGGGCTAGCTCGACGTTAGCAGGCAGCTCGCGGAGCGGGTCGACCTTGTGCTTTGTCAACGCTTAATTTTGGGAGCAGCCGCAAGGCGTTAGCCGCGGATGAATTGAAAAAAAACGGGGCAAACGCCCAATGGCTGATATTGCCAACCCCAAAATTAAGTGTTGACAAAGCACTAGTCTGCCACCTTGGACCAAATGATCTCATCGATCAAAAGACTGAATTGGACCGATTTTTCGTGTTTTCCCGCAGCGCGAAATATGACGGATACGGACCAAGTCTCCTCATCAGGAACGTTTTGCCCGGCAGGCCTCACTTCGCCATTTGCGAATGAACTGACTGCTTCAAAACTCCCTAACTGAAAGTCTTCAACCAGGGTCAAGACAGGGTCGTTGGCCGACTTGCGAGTCATGTACAGGTCAACTGCTTTCGACAACTCGTCACACTGCCCGGTCACTTCAAACTTGCCACAATAATGCGAGCCGACCAGCTTTGCCGTAAGCTCGTATTGCCCGGGACCAGGCACCGGTAGTTCTAACCTTAACTCCCGGTCGGCCTGGGTCAGTTGCCACCAACATAAGTTTCCTTCCACCTTGGCAACAAACTCCGGCTTGTCATTAGCTGGCAACACGAAGATCCTTCCGAAGTTCACGGACGCCGCCGCTGCTAGGTCGACAGAGTCAAACCTACCGTTTTGGGATAGGCCAGAATCGAGATCACCTTTCGAGCCAGCCGGATCGGACCGAACTTCACCAATTGTTTCTCGTAGCTCCCGAATTTTCCTACGGGCGGTCTTCAGAAGTGGATCGTAAAAAAGAAGTTGCATTCGCCCATAGCTGAAGCTTGTAAACTTGCGTGGAAAACTCTCGGCAATTTCCAGACAGTTTTCAGCTTTGGCCAGATCCCCCAGCCCAGCGTAAAGAACAGCAAGAACGCTATTTCCACCATGACGTTCCGTTCGGGCATGTTGTTTCAGAATACTCAAGGCTCGGTCGTTATCTTTCAAGCCGTGCAGGGCCATCCCGACGGCCTCCCAAAGGGTTTGCTTGCCGACGGCGCTAAGGCCAGAGACCAGCAGGCCAAAATGGGACGACGTGTCCTGACCATCCAATGCCGCCAGCCACAAATCCAGCAGTTTCCGAAACTCCTCCGGATTCGGGATCGATTCGGGCCGGGAGGCACAAATGTAACAAAGCTGTTGAAACGCAAGCTGGGCCGAATGCGACTTGCGAGGATCGGCAATCCGCCAATAGACCTCACAGGCTTCCTCAAATCGAAACGACTCCAACAGGCAATTGGCCAAGTCTTTTCGCCAAGATTCGCAGTAGGGTGCTTGGTTTAAAGCCCAACTCATGTCGTCAACAGCCGACGTGTAATCGCCCAGCGACTCGCGGCTCCAACCCCGAAAATAGTACACGTCGGGCAAGGTATTGCCTGACTGAATTAATCTGTCGGCCACTTCGGCAACATCGTGTCTGGATAGGGAGTCCACTTTCTCGAAAAATGATTGCAGAACTTCAAGGTCGCCGGGAATGATTTCAACTCGTTTAACCGTCGAATTGGCAACTGGACCGCTGGTTGTCGAGCGTTCCCAGTCCAGTCCGAGTTCCACAAGTTGGTCGCGGATCATTTGGATATCCCAGACGGCCGCGCTGGTTTCATGAGTAACCGCCAATAGAGAATCGTCCGGTGAAAACTTGGCATAAGCAAACAAACGAGGTGGGTCAGGATATTGCAGTTCGCAAATAACTTCCTGATCTTCTCTGTGGAGCACTTTTAATGCCCCCGGGCCTTTAGGGAGAACGACTAGTTTCTGACAATTCGCAAATGGGACAGAAAACATGCGAATGGTCTGTTCGACCTGGCGTTCAAGAATCGGATTGGAAAAATTGACGAACCGGGTTCCTTGGTTGGAACTAAGTAGCAGCCATTGACTGTCGGGAGAAAAGGTCAGTCCCGTCGATGGCATTCGGGTCATTTCATTGTCCAAGTCCTGACCAGTTGCCAATTCCCGAATGTATATACCATCACCGGCATGTTGAGCCAACCACTGTCCGTTGGGCGAAATTGATATGGCCTGCGAGCGACTGGCGCGATGTAGCCGCGTGACGTCACCGCTATTTCGATCCAGCACAAGCGGACTCCAGTCCTCCATTTCACCAGCAGAAACCCAGCGTCCATTGCCGGAACTATTCACTTGACAGAAATTGCTGACAGAGGTCGTCAGTATTTGTCGGGACGGTCCCATTTGTAGCAACGATTCTTGGTTACCGTTTACGGGGATTTCAAACAGTCCGAGAGAATTGCCGACTAACAATCCTGATTTGGACTCATCCCACGCTAGGCCATAAGACTCGTTTTCTCCTATCGAGCCAATCGGAGCCAATGACGGAATCGACCAAAACTTTGTTCCTCGATTGGTTCCAATCGCCAGCCAAGCGTTTTGCGGTTCGAACACCAACTGTTCCGCGTTTCCACGCCAAATCCACCGACAGGCATCACCAGGAAGGAAATCACAAATTTCCGCCGAAGTTGCTGTGGTTAGTGCGATCCTCCGGCCATCGGCGGAGATGCTAGGTCGTGACTGGGGAACCATCAATTGTTCGAAACCTGAAAACACATTCCAAAAACGTGTCGTATTGTCCCAACTGCTGGAGATCAACAGGTGTTCATGCAGCGGATGAAACATCAAACGATCAACCAGGGCCTCATGACCAATGAGCGTGCAAAAAGGCGTTGGCACGGTTTTCGGTGCGGGACTCGAACTCGCCGGATGGCCTTTTACGAGATCGCTTACATACCACATCTCAACTTGATTCGCATTAGAAACTGCAATCAGCTCTCCGGATGGTGACCAAGCAATGGCAGGCCCCCAGCCGCCAAACGTCTGCCTGACTTCGGCAGTTTTCGTGCCAGACTCGACCTCGCAGATCCAGAGCTGATCCGTCCCAGCCACGATAATTTGGCGACTGTCGGAAGAAAACGCCACCTGCCGCGCCTTGGGAAGAGTTAGTGTCCGGTGCAATTCGCCTGACGGTAGATGATAGATGTTCACATTATCGTCGGCTCCTGCCGGTGTGCGTTCAACAACGGCTAGCCATTTAGAGTCTGCTGAAAAACTCTGGCCGCCAACGATATAGTAAGCCTGCATGTCCCGAACCATCTGGTTCCTTGTCAGATCCCACAAAATGGTACCGTGCTGGCCCGAACCCATCGTGAGAAACCTCCCATCGGGGCTGAGCCTGTTGACGACTTCATCGTGGAAAGACGTCCGCGTATCAAAGGGGTATTTAACCCGAATGAGTTCCTTGTCCGGATCCTCGACGTGGCGGATGGTAATGTAGTTTATATCTCCATCGCGGATCCACCAGGCGACTTTGGAGAAGTCCGCCGTAAACGAGAAAAACCTGTTGGCTTCATTAGGTGCTGAAATCGATCGAACCGGTTTTACATCCACACGGGTCAGCGCGCTGATTACCTGAGACCTAAGTGTAATCTGATGATTGGCCAACGTTCCCGTTCGTTCTGCTAAGGCGATACTTTCATGTATTGCTTTTAGCGATTCCCACTGCTGGCCCTGTCGACGGCTTTTGAGATTCAAATCCGTAAACGCCATGCGGGAGAGAAGCAAGTTCTCAATTGCCGCCGTTTCGGCTCTCTCGGCCCGGTCCCTTTCCTCGTTGGCTTCGATCGAATTGCGTACGGCCAACCTTTCCTGAGCATGAGCTCTTTTTTGCTCGCGGAAGGCCCAAATTGCCAGAGAAATACTGATAATAGCACCCACCAGGACTGCGGCCAGAACGAACGCTGCGCTCACCACGAGCCTCTTGTTGCGACGAACAAAACGGGATGTCACATACGACCAGGAAGGCGGACGTGCCGTAACCGTGTCTCCATCCAGAAACCGTTTTACGTCCGCCGCCAGACCATTTGCCGTCTCGTAACGTTGCCCGCGGTCCTTGGCTAAGGCTTTCATGGCAATCCAGTCGAGATCCCCGCGCAGAATGGATTGCAGACGCGCGGGTTCAACACTCCGAAGCTGGGAAATCGAGGAAGCTGTCGGTCCCATCGATGATATCCTCATGCTGGGACGCGGTGGCTCTTCATCGCGGATGATGCGGCGCATTTCATCCATTGTCGCCTTGGCAAATCGGGTAGGCAGGAAAGGCGGTGAACCGGTCACCAATTCGTACAGCAAGACGCCCAATGAGTAGATGTCGCTGCGAGTATCGATGTCTAGGCCGCTGAGTTCCGCTTGCTCCGGACTCATGTAGGCTGGCGTTCCGATCATAAAGGAAAATCGCGTATAGACCGTCATGTTGGTCAGTCGTTGATTGAGCGCTTTGGCGACGCCAAAATCAATGACTTTGACCACCGGTTCTCCATCATGAAGCGTCACCAGCACATTGCTCGGCTTGATGTCCCGGTGGATTATCCCCTTCTGGTGCGCATGCTGGATGGCGCGGCAGGTGTCGATAAAAAGCGAAAGCCGTTTCTGAATCGGAAGTTTTGCGGTATCACAGTACTTGACGATACACATCCCCCGAACCAATTCCATGACAAAATAGGGGAGTCCGCGCGACGTCGTTCCGCCATCAAATACCCGGGCGATGTTGGGATGATCCATTATCGCCAAGGCCTGTCGCTCGGCGGAAAACCGAGCGATCACTTCGCGCGAATCCATTCCCGGCTTGATGATCTTGATCGCTACCTTTCGCTGGACCGGCTCGGTCTGTTCGGCAACAAACACCTCGCCAAATCCCCCTTCGCCAATTTTTTCGAGTAGCCGGTAGGGGCCGATTTGCCGTTCCGTCACTTCATTGTTGTCCGACAACAGCTCAGAAGCATGAGCCAGTTGTGTTGTATCGGATCGGCGTTCCAGCTGCTGTGCGACTGGAGGCTCAAAGTTTTTGACAAAATCCGTCGCTACCAGTGGCTGTTCCAACAAACTCTCAGCTTGCCGGTAGGACTCCAGCAATTGCACTACTCGGTCGCGCAGTTGGCGATCGCCTCCGCAAGCGGCCATGATGAACTTTTGCCGCTTGTTTGGGTCAACGATTTCGATGGCCTGTGCAAAAATGTCCAGATCGCTTTTCATTTTGGTCATCAATCAGATTTTAAGCCGCTCTAAATAATACTCGTGCGTTAAACCTTCATGAAAAGTGCACCTTGAAATCGGTTAAAGCAATTTATTTTCAATTTTCCTTAAGCTCCGAGTGCAACCAAGCTTTGGCATAAGCCCACCAGTTCTTGGCTGTTCGCGGGGAAATCCCTAAAGCTTCAGCGGCCTCGTCAATCTTGAGTCCGGCGAAATAACGCAATTTGACCAATTGAACAACCTCCGGTTTTTCTAGTGCCAATCGGGTCAATGCATCGTTCAGGATCAATAAGTGCTCGCTTGATTCGACTGTCGGCTCGGCACTCAAGAAATCCAAGCGGTCCCGTCCCCCACCTCGTTTGATGGCATTTCGTTTTCTGGCCGCATCGATCAAAACTCGCCGCATGGCTTCAGCCGCTGCCATAAAGAAGTGGCCTTTACAATTCCAGGCCGGCATTTCCCGGTCTGGAACCAGACGGAGCCAAGCTTCGTGTACCAGCGCCGTCGGATTCAGCGTCGCTCCCGACGGTTGATTTCGGGTTTGCACCTGCGCCATTTGCCGCAGTTCATCGTAAACCAACGCCATTAGCTCTTTCGAAGCCTCTTGTTCTCCACCGCGAATCCGCGCCAGAATTCTAGAAACATCGCTCATCCGCTGCCCCCCTTTTTTAGTTCGTTCCCTGGCGCGGCGATTGCGAACAGGATCGTTCCGACGAATTTCTTTTGCTAACCAATTGTAATTGAGGTTGCGGCATCCATAAAGTCAGGCAGTTGACCAGTAACTGTAGTTTGTCTGATTGTTTATTTCAAAATAAATTGCCCGCCCATGAATTCCTTTGCGCACGTACATAAGTATTATCTTTTTGTCTCATGACACTTTGAATCACAGGATCTAGCCATGGTAGCGCCCAATTGGACTCCAGCAGCCAAATGGAACGAATTCAAACAGTTCATTCAAGACCAAGCGCCCCGCTGCCCAATTCCCGTCCAGGTGCAAACACCATCGGGAGTGCAGGCATACAATGATCTGACGCAATTGGTAGACTTTTATAATGCGTTTGCCGATGCGGTCGATGCCGGATTGCCCCAATTGCCATTGCCATTACCCGGCGGCGAAATCTTGCAACCCTCTTCCCCACAGCAGAGGCAAACGCAAGGGCTGCATTACGGCGTGGATACCGCTTCAGGTTGGGCAATGGGACGGGCCTTGGGAGCGACCGGCGCGGCTATTGTCTCCAATGCCATTGATATCGCCGTAAATACCTACAACTCGTTGACCCGTGCGAGCGAGATGGAAGAATATCTCTGCACCATGCAAGGTTACGTGACGACTTTGGCGAGAGTTGCGGTGGAATCTCTAACTACGACGGAACTCTGCGCAAGCTTACCGCAACCGCGAGTGCCGCGAGGAACGCGCGGTCTGTACAACAACCGTCGCCACGAATGGATTGGGTCGGGTTACCACCTCGTCTCGCGAGTGATTCGCCGAATTGACACAGACAAACCGCGCAACGAGCCCCGACATTCGATCAGTTGTTTCCGGTCTTTGGCTTTACGGGAAATTGCCAACCGAGGATTTAGCGGCCACCGAGCAGATATTGAACGAGATATCTATACCAATCTCCTGAAAACAAATATCGAGCGTGTTACCAATCAGTTGATTCGCTGGTGCGGTTCGCGATCCTGATTCAACCCATTGCCGTGAACATGCTATGCTGGGTACTGAAAGCGAAAACGTTTCGATTTGGGGGGATAATATTGACGAGCACTAATTTATACAACCAATTCAGAAAGCAGTCGCCTGCAGCAGAACTATGCCCTTAGCTTTTCCAATACGCGGTCCATTGCTTGATGAATTTCCTCAAGACCATTGACAATTTTTACGCCGATGTCCAGCGCCCATATCGGTAGGTCGCCTGAGTTAAACTCAGTAAGTTTGACTAAGTCTTTGCGGGTACAAACCAATGCGTTGGCTTGATTTGCAATCGCCATTTTCTGTAATTTTTCCCAGTCCGATTGGCTGTATGCATGGTGATCGGGGAACGCACAAAATTCCGATGTGTCGATTCCTAAATTTTGAAGTAATTTGCAAAACGCTTGGGGGTTGCCAATTCCGGCAAATGCCAAAACGCGCCGTCCGCTCAATCCCTCAATCGCAAGTCGGTGGCCGTCGCCGTTGATCCAACCTTGGGGTTCCGTAGTCGCCGTCACAATGGCTAATTGTGGCGCAATGCGACGAATGCTTGCCCTGGTTTGCTGTAATTGATCGGGGCTTACTAATTCCGCACGAGAGATCAAGGCTAAATCCGCGCGGCGTAATCCACGGATTGACTCTCGCATGAGACCTCGCGGCAAACAGGCGCCATAGCCCCACGGCTGCGTGGCGTCGATCACGACGAGGTCCAGATTGCGATAAAGCCGACGATGTTGAAACCCGTCGTCGGCCACAATGATTTGCACCGCGCCTCGCTCGACGGCTTGTCGACAAGCAGCAACACGATCGCGGTTCTGAATATGCGTGACTGAAGGAAATCTTTGATGCAATTCGGCCGCTTCGTCGTTCCCGGCGTTTGTATGATCGCCATAGCCTCGGCTGACGACTCCCACGCGCACTTCGCGGCGCTGAAATTCATTCACAAACCAGTGAACCAAAGGTGACTTTCCGGTTCCTCCAGTCGTCAAATTTCCAATGGAAATCACGGGCACTGAAACACGATGCGAGCGGAGCCAACCGCGATCGTACAGAAAGTTCTTGACTGCCGCCCCCAAGCAGTAAACGCCGGACAGCAACCATAACCCGCTACGTGCAACCGTCGGCCACCAGCCTCGTTGGCGACCAGAAATCAAATTCATATAGGTTGCATACCACTGCATCACAGTTCGTCCATCGCCTTATCTCGCGGTCATCGTACTCATTCATTTTGGAGTACTCGAACGGTCCGCAATCGGTTAGAATTGGGCGGATAACGTTCGAATTAATGTAGTGGGAAACTCGTATTTTCGGTACCGCAATCAAGTCGATTTCTTGCAGTACCATTAAATGGGTTGAGAAATGAGTTGAGAATAGGGTTGAAACGCACCCATGAAACAGGCATGTAGGTACCGGAGGAATTAGCAATGGAGACATCGGAAACGCAACCGCCGCGAAAGTGGCGCGCGATCAATCGCATTCAGCGCCGCGTATTGGGAGTACTGGTCGAAAAATCAAAAACAACACCCGATGTCTATCCGATGACACTCAATGGTATCACGACGGCTGCTAACCAAAAAAGCAACCGCAGCCCGCTGATGACCTTAGAATCAGACGAGGTTCAAATTGCGCTCGACCAACTGCGTCTGCTCGGCGCCGTTATCGAGGTCCATGGTGACGGCCGGGTACCGAAATACAAACATTTGTTATACGACTGGTTTGGCGCGGAAAAAGGCGAGTTGGCGATCATGGCCGAACTTATGCTGCGGGGTCATCAAACACTCGGTGAGCTTCGCGCCCGTGCCGCGCGAATGGACGATATCGCCGATCTCAATGAACTTCGGCCTTTGGTCGATTCCCTCATCAAAAAGAATTTGATTCTCGAGTTGACCCCTGCCGGCCGCGGCCAAGTCGTTTCGCACAACCTGTATCAACCAGAAGAATTGGACAAGGTCAAGTCACAGATTGACTATCAAGAGGTCGACAGAGGCAACGGATTCGACTCCGAATCAGCAGCGGCGACACATCCGCTCAAAGGCAGCTTGAGTCAGGGCAGCTTGAGTCAGGGCGATTTGGCTCGGCGAGTCGAAGCCTTAGAACAACAAATCGCAGACATCCTCAATCGCCTCGAACGCATCGAGAATTAAAAAAGTGGGACGATTGTCTTTATTCGTTCCTCGAAAACTATCCGGGAATAGAATGTGTGGGGCAGCACTTGCAGATTATCGTTCGACCAAGAAAAACCCCACGACCTGTCGGAGACATCGTGGGGTTTCGTATACAACACGTTAAATTCAGATTATTCGATTCAATTTTTTCGAATCGTATACTCTGCAATATGCGTATTTGTTTTCGCAAATTCGACTAACTTTGATTCCCAATCGACACCTGGTGCAACTTTAAAGCTGCATTGTCTCTTGCCGATATCGGTATTGATTTCAGTGGCAGTTTCAATTTTTTGCAAATCGCTTCGGACCGAAGCGGCACAGCCCCCTCACGTCATGTTGGGGACATCGAGTGAAACGAGAACCAAATTGGCCCCCACTGAATCGGTTTCTGAGGTCGGAGTTGTCGCAGCGTTTGCCTGATTGGCGGGGTCACTGGTCCCGGATGATGTGTTCGTCTTGGAATTATTGCCGGCCACCGGGCCTGCACCCGTCGGGCTTTGCTGGCAACCGGTGAGGACAATTCCTCCGATGGCAGCCGCCATAACGCTGCCGATAAGCAGCCTTGAAATTGGACTTTTCATAAAAATTCTCCGTGTAAAAATTGAAACTAACCTTCCGACAGTTGTCTCAGTACCGTTTATACTCGGTCGAGTAAACATTTTTAATGATTCCGAACGAAAATCCTGACGAAAAGTTCGAAAGGCGGCTGTTTTGCGCCAAAAGCGAGTGGTTTCGGGTGATTCTAAAGGAGAAATTTGACGGTTTTGGACTTGGGCAACTATACTATTTTCAGCGATCAAATCGTTGAACTTGGCGGTTTTGTTTCGAATGCAGCGCCCCCATCGGCGGTAAGTTGGTGATTTTGCGTTCAATTCGTAGATGTCCATTTCTAGGTCGTCCGAAAAAGGAAGACGGGGAATGAACGGCTGGCGAAGCTTCGCAGTGTGGTCGGGCAAATAAGAAATTTGGTAACCAGATAAAATAATCTGAGTGGGCAAACCTAAATGAATATTACGAAGTTTACTGCGGCTCTGATCGCTTTCGTTTTCATCGCTTCCAATCAATTGCTTTGGGCGCAACCGGCAACCGAGCCCCGTCCATTAGCCCCAGGCGTTTTGAAAACGATGCCTCCCAAGCTCGATGCGCGCGATAGTTTCACGCCGGCTCTGATGCTGCCTGGATTATCGGCCACCAAGTTTGAGGGAAACTTCACGCCCAACGCTGCCACGTTAGAGGGTCAGTCTAATAACGTATTTTTGTTCCGCAATATTTATCACCATGATTTTGCGACGCTGGGACTGCGGCAAATCCAACTTGGGTTCCGCAATCCAGATGGCCAAGTCGTCGTTAAGCATTTTTGGTATTTGGTATATCGCGTTCGCGATATGGGCAAAAGCTTATCGTATGAGGAAGTAGTTGAAGAAACCGGAATTGACGCGACAAAAACTGAAATCCGCCGCGACTCGTTGGAAAGCAGCGAATCCAATGGCACGCGAATTGCCCCCCAATTTTCGCTAGAAGGATGGGTACTGCAATCCGATGGCAACTACGAACGGGTTGCCCATGCTGACCAATATTTACCGTTGGTTGCCAAAGAAATTCAAAAATTAGAGGACCCCAATCAACGTTTATTCAACAAGTTTGAAATTCGCGACATCGACATCCCCCGAGTTGAAGCGGATTCCAATGGTGGTGTTTGGGGCGTTGCAGTGTGGGAAGATGTCAACCCAGATCTGGATTTTGTTTCGGTTTACGTTCGAGGGTTGACCAACGCTTACCGCGTTCAACAGGCTGGCAATGGTGATCTAACATTAAAACCAAAGACTCTACAAATTAACTTTTGGCGCCCGGGCGACCGCAGTCGACAGATTCTCGACAAAGTCCGCTATGGAATTCCACTCGTCGATAACCCAGTCGAACAAACGCAAATTTGCAAACATTACCAACTTCCAGGCCCACAAATTCGCGCTTATTTGTATTACCCCGTTGGTAATCGCGAGGCCTTAATCGCTGAACATGACGCAGAAGTCGACCTGAAAGATTTTTCATCACCGATTACCGCAGAACTAGACAATGGCACCTTACCGGAAGCTTTAGGTGCCGCGATCTCCCAAAGTGGCTACGATGTTGGCGAATCGGTATCCGTTAAGCCGTTGGTCGCCGGACTCCAATGGGAATTCGAGGCCCCCCTAAATGGCGAGACACGCCGTTTTGTCTTGCGATTTGAGCCCCAATTCTGGGAAAAAAAGGACGAAGGGATTCGGTTTATTAAAAGCCTTGATTACTTGTGGATTTACCGTTAAAATCTGCGGTTCCAATTTACTTAACGACTCTTGGTGGTTTTGATGTCGTTAAGCGGTAATTAGCCTCTGAGTTTCGCCGCCAAGTGTTGGCGAAATTGACAATCTTAATTGATTGGTCCGAAACTCACGGACTCGGATTTACCTTTGCGGTTAAGCTGTTGCGTTTGGCGACATTTGAACTTGACGATCAGTCATTTGATCATGCAGGAATCCGACGGTCAATAAATTGGTAACGAATACACAAATCGGTTAAACAAACGTCAGTAGAGATAGGGTCAATTTAATGGCACATAAAAAAGGTCAAGGCTCGAGTCGCAACGGCCGGGATTCCAACGGTCAACGACGCGGCGTCAAACGCTTTGGCGGCGAACAAGTAATTGCGGGTAACATTTTGATTCGCCAAGTTGGCAATCGATTTCACCCTGGCAAAAATGTCGGCCAAGGTAAAGATTACACCTTGTTCGCATTAGTTGACGGCAAAGTCCAATTCGACCAAGAAGGCCGACGTATTAATATCGTCGCCGAAAATGTCGTCGCCGAAGCCAACTAATTTCAGAATAAAGTAAAACGATTGTACTCAATCGTTTGACACATCAGGGGTCTGAATAACGTCCTTGACAATTAGCTCTATAAAAATAAGCTCGGTAAAAATAAGCTCTGAACAATAAACCCTGAACGGCAAAAACAACCGTCTTAGCGAAAATAAACGTCCAAGCCAACGCGCAGTTGCGAGTATTTTTATTTCGCCGCTCACAAAGCAATCTGACCCGCTGGACAGTCATTACTTGTTCAGCGGGTTTTTTTATTTGAAACAGCAAGGATGCTTTTCATCAGCATCCTTTTTTTGTTACTGAGCCTCAAGCAGGCTTGGTTTTTTCCCCAAGGAAATTGATCGAATGTTTGTGGACCGAGTCCGGATTGATGTTGTTGGTGGCCGAGGTGGCAATGGCTGTATGAGTTTCCGACGTGAAAAGTATATCCCATTTGGCGGTCCGGACGGCGGCAATGGAGGCGATGGAGGCAGTGTCCATATTCGCGCGGAATCTGGTGTTAACAGCTTAGTCGCGCTGTCTCACAAAAAACGTTGGGCAGCACCCCATGGCTCCAACGGCGAAGGTTCTAATTGTCATGGCAAGTCGGCCGAAGATATCGTTATTTTGGTCCCTCCAGGCACGCTGATTATCGACGAGGAAAATGACATCGTAATCAAAGATATGAAACAAGCTGGCGAACAAATCGTCGCCGCCCGTGGTGGACATGGTGGTAAAGGAAATGCTTGGTTCAAAACCTCAACCAACCAAGCCCCGCGGCACTTTACGCAAGGCGATCCGGGCGAACAACGTCGCATTGTTTTGGAACTTAAAGTAATCGCTGACGTGGGTTTAATCGGCAAACCGAACGCCGGGAAAAGCACTCTATTGAGTCGAATGACCAAGGCGAAACCCGAAATCGCCGATTATCCGTTTACGACAAAGTACCCCAACTTGGGAATGGTCGTGGTCAACTATGATCGCTCTATTGTGATGGCGGATATTCCAGGGCTAATCGAAGGTGCAGCCCAAGGTGTTGGTTTGGGTCACGATTTTCTAAAACATATCGAACGTTCGGGCGTATTGGTCCATTTAATCGAACCTTCGCCGGTCGATGGCAGTGATCCAATCGCCAACTACCAAGCCATTCGGCACGAACTCGTCGAATATAACCCAGCGCTGGCTAGTCGCAAAGAAATTGTGGTAATTTCCAAGTCGGAGCTTCCAGGCTCTGAAGAAGTCCGCCAACAATTAGCACAAGAAATTGGCAAGCCCGTATTAGCGATCTCGGCGCAAACGGGTGTCGGCTTGGTAGAATTAAGTCGTTTGATCGTTCAAGCCTTGGATCAGCCGGTAGCGCCAATCTCCGCATAGGTGAAATATGCCAATTCTTCAAATTGTCGCGGATGTCGGCAACCACTCAACTAAGATTGCAATTCGCCCCTATCGCGATACTACGTTTGACGACCGCCGTTTCGCCCCTACAATTCTCGCTTGGCCGGCGACATTTTGGAGCCAACGCGAGCCCCAATATTTCACTTGTCAACATATTTCTGAATTGACGCAGTTCAACGAATGGCCCAACGCCCGATGGCACATCGCCAGCGTCAATTCTCGCCGTGCCGACGAACTTATCCACGCCGTCAAATCATCGCGATCTCACGACACGTTGCAGACGCTAACTTATCGTGATGTGCCGATTGCAATTGACGTCGATTATCCGAATCGTGTCGGGATCGATCGACTCTTAGCGGCTTGGCAAGCCAGTTCCTTGACCGCCAAACACAAACCGACGATCGCGGTTGATTCCGGAACGGCAGTCACCGTCGATCTCGTTTCCAACGATCGCGTATTTTTAGGCGGCACGATTTTTCCAGGGATCAAGCTTTGTTTTGAAAGCCTGCAACGTGGGACTGCCCAATTGCCGCAATTAACCCAACCGGAATGGCCCAGGGATCCCTGTGGTCGAAATACTGAACAGGCGATTGCCAGCGGCGTTCTGCGTATGCAATTGGGTGCGCTGCGACATATTGTCGACGAAATGCAACAAAGGGTGGGTGGTCAGGCATCTGTCGTCATGACTGGCGGCGGCTTGATGCCGATCCATCAGCAATTGCCCGACGCTTGGCGATATGAACCTCATTTGATCTTAGACGCGATGACTCAAATCGCTGATGTTGAGTCACAAGAATCGGCAGTCGAAACCTTATGAACGAACACTCCCGTTCTGTTCAGTTTTCTACGCTAACCGGCAAATTGCCGGGTGCGATTGCGACAACCGCCGTTTGGGGAGTCAACGCGGCTGATGTGATCGCACAGGTTTTCCTTCCCCAAACAAAGTCAGCGCCGGAATCTTGGCCATTAAACTCCATTCGATATGGAAAATGGCGTTTTGATCGTGAACCAATCATCGACGCCATTCCGCCAATTAATAATGTCTCAGGAGAAAGTCTGCCAGGCGAAGATCTGGTCGTTAGTCGTATTGCCGACGACTATTTTGAAATTCAGTCGCATGCTGGATTCGCCGTTGCCGTTATTCAGTCCAGTTTGCGATGGGCGGGAGCAATCGAAGCTCCACCAAGAGAATTCGCACGACAACAATCTAATCGTTGGGTTGCAGAAATTGAATCGGCGCTGGCGCTGGCAACCACGCAGCGCGGAAGCCTGATTCTGTTGCATCAATGGTGGTTATGGCAAACCTGGGGTCCTCAAGTCGACCGATTGCCGGTCAACCCCTTGGTTATCGCCACCATCCAATCGTCCCTTGCCTGGTCTCGGTTTGGCAGACATTTGACGCAACCGTTTGAGGTCGTGTTTTTTGGCCAACCAAACGTTGGCAAAAGTAGTCTCATCAACGCCTGCCTGGGGTTCAACCGTTCCATTGTCCACGAACAACCCGGAACGACTCGAGATGTCGTCACACAAACGACTGCCATCGACGGTTGGCTGGTAAATCTAAGTGATACGGCGGGCATCCGCGACGCCAGCGATACCATCGAAGCCACCGGGATCGCTTACGCGCAACAACAAATGGTTAACGCAGATTGTTTGGTTTCCGTGGTCGATGCAACTCAGTCACAATTGGATGGACTGCCATCATCGTTTGACGAACTCACGGTTGACTTGTGCGTCCACAACAAATCGGATCTAGTCCCAACTAAAGAAATCTCTGGCGACGCAATCTTGACCTCAACCCGAACCGGACAAGGAATACCGGACCTATTGTCGGCTATTGGCAAACAACTTGTCCCTGTTGAGCCGCCGCCAGAATTGCCAATCCCAGTAACTCCAAGTATGGTCGAATGGCTTAAGGCCAGATTGTCAAACGAGTGATTTTAATGGGCTAAATCGTTGCAATGTTCGCCTGAGAGCTCGTACTCTAAATCATCAAAGGCTTCCAATCGGTTAATCAGGTTCACGGGTGTTGGGATTTTTGCGAATCCAACCTCTCCAGGACAAAGCGGCAAAGTAGAGTTCAATGCTTTCAAAACCGGCTTGTTCCAACAATTCGAGCTCGCGCACTGCACAGACTGACTCTCCTTTTTCTTTATTATTCTGCCGCACCATCTCCAAAAGCTCTTGATCAACAATTCCACTGCGCCGCGCATGTTCAATAAAACGGTCGAGGACCCGCTCAACCGCTGGATCATTTCGTTCAAAACAGTTGTCGACAACTGCAAACATGCCACCCGGTTTGAGCCGTTTCCGAATTTCCCGAAGTGATTCCAGCTTACTGCCATCATCAGGAATCAAATGCAGT
Organism: Pirellulaceae bacterium; assembly: GCA_041739975.1. Lineage (GTDB taxonomy): Bacteria > Planctomycetota > Planctomycetia > Pirellulales > Pirellulaceae > BJ22. The sequence goes on along the minus strand of JBGSMY010000155.1, from coordinate 54,828 downwards.
GTCAGCAAACAGGTGGCCGCGTCAAATGGCCCTTCAGGGGCGTCCTGAATATACGCCTCAACCCATTCGACCTGGTTAGATCGCGCTATTAAGTTCTCTCGACCTGCTTGAATCATTTCCGGTGAAGGCTCTACAGCAATAAATCGCCAAGCGGGTTCAAGCTCGGACCAAGCGGCTATTTCCAAACCGCCACCCGCGCCAACCACTAAAACACTCCCGTCTGTTGGAGTGGATTCACCGATCAATTGTGCCGTAAGCGTATGCATAACAGACATGCCCGGAAAAAAAGCACGCGGACTCCCCGAAGCATATCGGCGCGCATTATTTATGTCAGCAAATCCAAATTCAGAATAATGTCTTGACATTCAATGCTCCCCTCATACTTTCGTTCGTAAGTGTCCATGGTGATTCGGATATTCATTTCGTTGATCACAACCGCATGTTCCCGGTCAGGTGGCTGGGGTACAGTTAAAGCATGTTCCCACCTCGATACCATATCGCCAAGGCCAAGCATTCCACCACAATCGTATTACCATTTCAAATTTTCTTACGAAGACAAACTCCATGAATTCGCAAAATGACAAATCCGGAAAAACTGGATAATAAATCCGAACTAAATAAAATTCCATTGCCGAGGGCAAGTCCGCCGGCGCCGCCAGCGTACATTATTTGTTGAAGCGTGAGAAAACTTAAAAATGCCATTAACAAAAACAACAATCCCGTCGCTAATGAATGAACACTCATTAACAGCCGTATGTTTGACGCGGCAATTAACCCGCATACCATCCCCAACGGTAGAATCAACAATCCGGGAATTCCAATTCCACCCGGTATCATTTGCAGTGGACAAAGTGCCGCGGCGACCAACGATGTTAGCATTATCATTGACGCAAACGTAAATCGTCGTTCCACGGTTCGCCCAGGCGATCTAGAAAAACCAAGCTCCCAGCCTTGATATTGTTTGATAATACTCAATGAAAAAAATACCCCCAAAGAAAATAATGGTAAGCTAAATATCGCTTGGTCGCTAAAAATCAACGGCCTGTCCATGTAAGGGTGAACCCGATTCCCCCAATCAAATACCGACAATACTATCGCCACCCAACCTGCGGCAATTACCATCCTGACGAAAAATCGGAATGGGAGAAATACGAATAAAAATGCTGCTTGCATTGGAGCCGAATACGCAAATCCACCGCAAATCAGTCCAGGTAAAGAATTTGCACGACTTGTTGGATTTACGGCTCCAGAAATAAAGACTTCCAAAAATAAGCTTTTTGCCCAGCCACAACAGGCTAAAAGCAGTAACGCAAATAGGACCATGGAGATCACCAGACTCAGCCGACAAAATCGATTAGGGACGAATTCTGCTGATTCAGGGACTGTTATTTCGGTCGTCAAGTTCACCTCCCAAGTCGTTGAGGAAAAGTTGGCCTGCAACTAGCCAGTTATATATTACGCGAGGCACCCAATACTCAAATTGTTTACGCCTGTTAGCTGAAAGTAACTCACTACCGGCTGTCGCCGGTAGTTTCGGTGGCGCGTTGCCGCGGTATTAGCTGATTGTAACTCACTACCGGCTGTCGCCGGTAGTTTCGAGTTCTATACTCACAACCGGTTGTCGCTGGTAGTTTCGGCTCAAATCGATCTAAAGTTTCCTTTCAACTTATCGCCGAATTTTTTCAAATTGTTTTTCCAATCGCTTATCACTCACCGCTTGACGAGTTCCCAGCGGTTGGGCAAATAACGAAACGCGTAGCTCTTCAATGAGCCAACGATAAGTCAATAATTCGCCATCCAGCCAACCTTGCTGCTGGTGCATGGCCAATCGCTCGGTATAGTTTTGCCAATGCTTCGCAATAATCGAACGAGAAGCACTGTCGACAACCGCCCCCCCACTTTTGAGCTTCTCAATACGATAACTAATCGCTTTCAAATATCTCGGCAACTGCTGCAGCCACTGCCAAGGAGTATCCCGCAAGAAATTATCGGGAAACAAATTCGCTAACTGCTGCTTAACATCCTCATGAATCTCCGGCCAGCGTTTGAGGTCCGAAGTTTGCAGTTGTACTTGATGAGCCCCATTGGCAAGCTGTGGAAACCACTTAGCAATGTCAACCACAAGCCCTGAAATCGCACTGCTCGCCATCTGACTTCGCCGCTGAAATTCGCTTTCCGAACGCACTGCTGGCAAGTCCTCGACCAAACTCGCGCGGACCATCAAATCGCCCATCTGCTCCGACAATTCATCCGCTTTGACCCAACTGGCCATTCGCAATTGACACATCGTCCAGTCTGGCAACCACGACACTTGTGATTTGATCAATTTTCGGTGTGCCAGACGCAACAAACGCGTAACGCCATGCATTAAATTCTGTTCCGCCAACTCCTTAGTTGCAACCAAACGCAAATCGACACTGGTGCCCCGGTCAACAACTGTCGGAAACAATTCCACTTGTGCCATTCCACGTTTTACGGTCACGCGTTCGGGCAAATCGCCCCAACTCCATTGCTGCAACCCATCGCGATGCCAAGGCGAGACTTCGACAACCACTTCGCCGCCCGTCAGTGCAAATTGCGGCGCAAGCTCTTGCAGTTTCCTCGACTGTGCAACCAATTTCCCCGTCTCATCCACCACTTGAATGTTGACCAATAAATGCGGCTCAATCTTGGCTAGATCAAACTGGTCCACCGTAATCGGTTCCCCGGCGATCTTTCCCAATTGGCGAGCAACTTCTTGCAAGAAATTCCCCTGACCAAATTGCCATTGTTGCTGTACGCGACGAGCCACATCCGGTGCAGGAACCAGATTGCGACGAATCGACTTTGGCAGGCTGCGGATCAATGACACAATCCGCTCAAGGTGCAGTCCTGGAATGAGCCATCCCAATTGGGAATCGTCCAACTGCCGCACCGTTTCTGCCGGAATTAACAAATTTGGGCCGTCGTCCTCCGTCCCAGGGGTAAACCGGTAGGTGACCTGGGCTGTCGTATTGCCGATTGGAACTTGATCGGGCAATTGCTCAGCAGCCTCCAGCACATCGTCTGCCAACCCTAAATCGTCCCATCGAAATTCAAGTTGTTTTTCCAACTCCGGCGTGGCCTTGATCATCTGCCGTAAACTTCGGGCGTCCACTACCGCCGCCGGTAAATGCCGTTCGTAGAATTGCAGCAATTGGTAATCGTCCACGATCAATTGCCGCATCCGCGTCTTCTGTGCCAACTGCACAACACTGCCAATCAGTCCGCGGTTGTGAGTCAAAAACTGCGGCAATGGTTGCAAATCGTACTGCAACAGCCCGTGTTCAATTAACAATCGGCGGCTGGCCACCGCGTCGATAGCCGAATAACCAATCCGCAGTCGTGCAACGATGTTTAACCCAAACAATGTTACGTTCTCGTAAACCATGGCCGCCTGCTGCTTGCTGCTCCAATGAGGATCAACGTGATGGCGTTTCACGAGATGCCCGGCCAGTTGTTCCAGCCAGTCGGGATCGATCGCAGCAATCGTACGTCCATAGCGGCGCGTAGTTTCCAACACTTCACCAGCGACGATCCAATCAGGGGCCGTTAGATTGGGCGCTTTTTCTCGTTTGTGAGGAGCTCGCGACGACCCGGATTGCCCAGGTACCTGGGACTTTTGACTGCGTATGATCCCCGATCCGGGCCAGATCACAAAACTTATGCCGCCAGCACCTTGGTACTCCAATCGTTCTCCACGATTTGCAATCGATGACAATAATCCGGTCAATAATGATTTATGAATCGCATCGTAATCATTTGTGCGACTCCCAATTCGAATCGATTGATCGCCAATCATCGACAACAGTTGACGATAGACCTCATGCCACTGATTGACCAATGTATACGACAGAAAATTCTGCTCTAACGCTTTGCGAAACTGGCTTTTCGATAGTGACTCTCGACGCGCATTGATCCAATCCCACAACTGGACCATTGCCATGAAATCGCTATCGGCATGATCCCACTGGGAATGTGCTTGATCGGCCTGAGCCGCCTGTTCCGTGGGGCGAACGCGCGCGTCTTGCGATTCCAGGCCGGCGACGATTACCAAAATATCCGCTAAACAGTGCTGGTCCACTGCGGCATAGATCATCCGTGCAATTCGCGGATCAACTGGCAAACGACTGAGACGTCGTCCCAAGTCCGTAAGCTTGCGATCTGCTGTCAGCGCTTGTAGTTCGATCAGCGTCTTGTAACCGTCACGAATCAAATCTGGTGACGGTGGATCGATCAACGGGAATGATTCAATATCGCCCAATCCCAAGGTTAACAACTGCAGAATTGTCCCCGCCAAGTTGGTTCGGCGAATCTCGGGTGTGGTAAATGCCGGCCGAGAGTCGTAATCTTCTCGGGTATACAATCGAATGCAAACTCCCGGCGCGATTCGACCACAACGTCCGGCTCTCTGATTGGCCGAGGCCTGGGAAATCGGCTCAATCGGCAATCGTTGAACTTTGCTTCGCGGCGCGTAACGACTGATCCGCGCCGTTCCGGAATCCACGACATAGTGAATTCCCGGAACGGTCAACGATGACTCGGCTACATTGGTGGCCAAGACAATGCGACGGTGTTGGTGAGGTCGAAATACTTGGTTTTGTTGCTCGAGACTCAATCGCGCATAAAGTGGCAATATCTCTAGTCCCGTTGAAACTGCGGCCAATAAAGCACCTCGCAACTTCTTAGCGATCAAGCGAATTTCATTTTCAGTGGGCAAGAAAACCAAGATGTCACCGGGGCCTCGCAGCATCAATTGCCGACAGGCGTCAATGACCTGTTCGTGGACATCCTCTTCGTGGTCCAGAAATGCCGAATCGCGATCCGCATTTTGCTGAGCAGCGGAATAGACAATGTCGACTGGAAAAGTCCGTCCGGCGACATGAATCAATGGCGCAAACTCCCCAGTGCTCGCCGCAAAATGTGCCGAAAACCGTTCCGTGTCCATCGTGGCGGACGTTATGATTACCTTTAATTCAGGCCGCTTTGGCAATAACTGTTTGAGCAGCCCTAAAATGAAATCGATATTCAGCGAACGTTCGTGAGCTTCGTCGATGATCAAAATTTCATACTGCTCTAGAGAGCGATCCGACTGCGTTTCCGCCAATAAGATTCCGTCGGTCATTACTTTGACAAAAGTATGTGGGTTTGTCTGTTCGGTAAAGCGAATCTTAAAGCCGACTTGCTGGCCCAATGGCGATTGCAATTGTTCGGCCAACCGAGCGGCGACACTTCGGGCCGCGATGCGTCGGGGTTGGGTATGTCCAATCATTCCCGCGACCCCATAGCCCATTTGCATAACAATTAATGGCAATTGGGTCGATTTGCCCGAACCGGTTTCACCACAAACAATGATTACTTGATGTTCCGCAATCGCTTGTTGAATCGCAGCAGCCTGTTCGGCAATCGGCAAGGTCAAATCGAGGGTGGGTGCTCGCCAGCGACGTTGTCGTTCCGTGCGCAATTGAACAGATTGTTTTAGATCGTGACGCCAACGTTCCCAGTCGCTCGTTTGTTGGTTTCGTGGCAAACGTTGCCACCGCTGTCGCAAATGATATTGGTCGCGACGCATCGCTTGTGCGATCTGATCGTTCGGTAGTTCAGATTGGGTCACGACGTTCACCTGCTGAAACGCAAATTATTTCCGAACTGTGAACGCGCAGGCACCAACAATGGTCGAAAACCAACCGGATTTTGGATCATCTATGCGACCAAACCTTTGGTGACCAACATAAATACATCCTCCAACGTCGGCTCTTTTTCGGCAAAACTCAAAACCCGTACATCTTTGGTCACCAGTTCTTTGAGCAGACTGGACGAGTCGTGATCGGGGGTCTGAAATTCGATCAACACTTGATTACCGTCGACTTGCACATCGCGGACTTCAGGACGACTGCGAATGATGGTCAGAGCCAGGTCGAGCCCATCGCCAAAACGAGCCACCACAACTTGGCTGCCTTGAATTTTCTGATACACCTCTTTCATCGGGCCAGCCATCAACAATGTGCCTCGTTCGATAATGCCAATCGAGGTACAACAATCGGCCAATTCCGTCAGAATATGACTTGATATCAAAATTGTCTTTCCCATCCGACGCAGTTCCTTCAACAAGGCCTTAACTTCAATCCGCGCCCGGGGATCAAGTCCGCTGGTTGGTTCATCGAGGATTAACACCGGAGGATCATGTACTAGTGTCTTGGCCAAACACAATCGTTGCTTCATGCCCCGCGAAAGTCCATTGACATAGTCGTTGCGTTTGTGGGTAAGGTCGAGCAGTTCCAAGACATCAGGAATAATTTGCCGCCGTTGCGTCGCCGTCATTTTGTACGCCACCGCAAAAAAATCGAGAAACTCCCAAACTTTCATCCCGTCATAGACACCAAAGTCGTCTGGCATATATCCAATACTTCGCCGAACATCCATCGGCGAACGCAGGACGCTAAATCCGTTGACCGTGGCGTCACCTCGTGTTGGCCGTAACAATGTTGCTAAAAAACGAATCGTCGTACTTTTACCGGCACCGTTGGGCCCGATAAACCCGAACATTTCACCGGCAGCAATATTGAGGTTAATCTCACCGACAGCTGTGAAGTCGCCGTAATCTTTGCCAAAGGCGGTAATCTCAATCATAGGGTTGCTTTTGCCTAAAATCGGGTGCTGGTTTTGCCTGACCTGGGGGTGCTGTACATTAAACGACTAGTTGTTTTCGGCGAGCGGAATTTGACCATCTTGTTCGGGAGGACCGTCTTGATCGGGAGGATCATCTAACTCATCACCCATGCCCTTGGAATAGTCCAGAAACGAATTGAAGTCTGGAGCTGCCAAAGGCAACTCAGCAGCTTGTAGATGCGCGATCAACAACGTCGAACGACGTACGACTTGCGGCCGCGGCCTCAATTGAAAACTGGGGATCTCATTTTTAACTGTTGCCAACAATCTAATTTCGCCGGGATTTAATCGTAACGAATTGATCACGACATCAAGCATTTCTCCGAGCGACGGAGGTCCCGAATTTGAGTCAGCCCTTGACAGTTGATACGCCTGGCTAAATTCACTGAAAGTAACTTGAATTCCTTGGCTCCACATTTCCCTTGGGATTTCTCGCGCCTTAATGATTTGGTCAGTAATTGCCTGACGGCTATCGACCAACTCAGGCAATTCCAATAATGCGTCGAGTAAAGCTACATCCTGGGATTCAGCAACTTGATCCCATAATAATTGGATCCTAGCCTCGACGCTCACGAATTCAACTTGCTGCAGCCACTGTTTGTAACGTTCGTTGGCCGCAATTGGCAGAAGTTGCAGATTCAACTCCGCTGCTGGAGCAACCTCACCCAACCAACAAATGTGCTCCACGCCATCGCGATCCGATCCAAACAAGATTCCACAATGTTGAAGCTCTAACTTCGATTCATTGCGGAACACCCAACCCGATTCCGATTTCTCAAGTCGCAGCGGTCCACCAATCGAAGTCACTTGCTCAGCATGAAACATGTTTGTCGAATTGGATTGAACTAAAAATCCCTTTAATTTATTCTGCTGGGTTTGGTTGAAGTCTAAACGGATCAACGCGGCTTGGTCAGCTCGTTTTTGGTCACGGGCAGCAAGCGGAAGTGCAACTCCTTGATCATCGCCAAACTCGATGTCATAGCGAGTAGACAGTGAAGAATACAAAGCCGTATATTGGGTTAAGTGACCACGCGGATAATCACCATGAACTTCGAGGACTGCCAATTCCGATTGTGCATTGCCAAATCCGATATCCAATGAAGCAACTTTGATGATAACAATTGCACCCACGACAGTAATCAGCGGGGCTGCCAGCCAGGCCCATTCAATTTTGCCGATTAACCAGAATATCCCCCAGTTTATGGGAATTAGAACCAATAAATAACCCAGTAAAATGCGACCTACAAACCCACGTGCCGGCGGTCGAATCGCGGCCGATCGCAACAACGACTGCTTGGCGGCTCTGGAAATTCCCTGATAGTCATTCCAACCTGCTACACCCGATTGTGGTGTTGATTCATATCCACCATAGGACCACGAATTGCCGCTCAGGTTGCGGTTCGTTGCGACACTGTCCTCGAGCCCTGTACTGATTATGAACTGATTGAGTGGACTATATTCGGGCCGATCGAATCGAGTGAAATCGGTTCCGTCTGCCTCTAGGGCCATCGATTCCGAATCAAATCGTACCTGCGTCCCACGGCTCGAAAGATCGCGACTAAGAAATCGCAATTTTGAAAGAATCAAGGGGTCAAACACGAATATATTGTCGTTATGCCAACGGAAGGCAATGTTGCCAAATGAGTTATCGCCAAAACGCCTCGGCGGCAACCGCATGAGAGCGCCATTTACAAAACTGCCCAGGCTTTTCCAATCTTTAACCCGTTGATCGGCTAAGTCAAAACCACAGACCACTATGCGACCACGACCAACTAAACGCTCGGCCACCAGTTCGCCGGTTCCTGAAATCCAGCGGCCTTGTGGCGCTAATTCCATTTTCAATCCCACTAACGGAGCCGATTGAGGAATAACCAGTTCACGCAAACGTTTTGTTTTGGCCTGTTCAACAAGTGACCAGCCTTGATTTAGCAGCTCAAAATCAGTGGATGTCATGTTTTGCGCGGTGGCCGACTGGATTGGCAAATAGTCCGCCAGGAAACCCTTTTGTAAATTCGAGGCGGCGGTCGGACCGTTCACAATAATTTGCCCGCCAAAATGAAGCCAATCGAGTAAAGCCTGTTGCTGGTTGGCGTCAAGCTCTTCGGCCAACCAATCGTCCCAGAGCAAGTACGAAGTAGTGGTCCATCCCAAGGCAGTACGTGACACTGGCACCGGATGTTCGGCCGTGGGAAACACGGGAACATAAAACGATGGCGGTGCGCCACCAGGTGATGGTGGCAAGTTAATTGCATCCAGCATTGTGAGAAACGCCAACCGCTCTGGTGACTTGGTCAACATTACAAAATGACTTTGAAATGGTGCCATCAATTTGACCGGCTCAATCAATGAATATTGTGGCAATCCTGAAAGACTCACCAAGTCGGTTCGGATATTTGCTGCTGCCGACGGCACATCGCGGTAAGGGATAAAAAGTAACGACTCGAGAATTTTAGGTTGTTCTTTCGCCAATCCAAACGGTCGAGAAACTTGTAACAGTGAACTCTCGCCGGCCAGCGAAATCGGCAAACCACCGGAGGTAACCGCTGACGCTTGGTAATTGCCATTGGCGTCAAAATTATTTGCCACAGCCCGCATGTTGGCCGTGACCCAGTGCCCGGGCTTGGTGTAATTAAGTACGGATTCTCTCTCAAAATGGCCCGGCAATAAAACAAGTGGTTTTGATTCGAAATCAGGCTTTGCCGGCCTGTCCGATGGTTTTGGGGCAGACTGTTGGCGATTCGACAAACAACCCGAACATCCAGCATTAAATACTAACAACAGCAAGCACAGCCAGCGCAACGGCCGTTCAGCCAAAACTTGAAATGTTAAGCGAGTAATGTTTTGATCCATAGATCGGAAAATTGTATCATATCCGGACTGGCAATGGTCGTCCTTTGACTCAAATTCAAGCCGCCGACTTTGAATCTTCCTGCAGATACCGACTCCAAAATAGGCCATTGCCAAATTGCAGTGGACCAATTGCTGCGTACACTAAACCTGACCACGCAGGCGCGGTGAAAATACAGGCCAAACCGATTGAAACCAAGGCCACTGCCACATACCACAACTGTTCGGCAATTGCCAATTGGGTCAAAACTCGCTCGTTATCCGTCAAATCCAATTCACGACGTCGGTACCAAGCATAAGCATACATTCCGGCAAATACTAAAAAAATTGCGGCAAAACCGCTGCTATAAAATATCATTAACCATCGTATTTCGTTCACCTGGATTCCTCCAGCGAAAGGTCCGAGTAAAAACGAATACAGGAATTTTAATGGATAAACGTAACTAATCACCACAAACATCAAGAGCCCGCTTAACATTATCACCGGCAAGTCTTCGAGTCCGTAACGACGGTGAAACCGATAGTGGTAATACCAACACAATAGGAGAATCGCAAAACAAATCGCAAAAGCCGGCCACTGCCGCAACGTTCCTACTAGATCTGCATAAGAGCGAGGAACTTCCGTCGATACCATGGTGAGTGTTAACGCCAACGCCAAGACAACATCGAATAGCGCTTCGAGACGCGAGACATTCCCACCGCGCCAGCGAAAAAGCCGATCCCCCTGCTGAGCTTGTTCAATCGCGGACTTGGGGTTCATCGAGATGGCATCCTCTTTAGTCAAAACATGGCGACAAGCAATTTAATTATCGTCGGCAACTTCCTGATCAATCAACAGATCGAGTCGACGCCGCGCCTCGTCCGACCAGGGACTGTGCGGTGCTAAACTGAGGAACTTGGACCAATGTTTTTCCGCCTCCGCTTCCCGTCCGATTTGGTCCAAGGCACGTGCTAGATAAAAATGCACGTCGGGATACTCGGGATGACAATGCAACGCTCCTTGGAAAGCGGCAATCGCCAATCGTGTTTGATCCAGCTCCAACAATACGCACCCCAAACTTGCGCGCGCTTCGATATAACCTTCATCCATTTCGACCGCAATTGAATATCGCTCTCGAGCACCTGCCAAGTCGCCCTGTTGATATAACAATTCGCCCAAACGAAAACAGATATCGGCCGATGGCCCCAAGGCCAAACTCATGGCGCGATAAACCTCAACCGCCCCATTGATGTTTCCGGAATCCTCCAAATCAACCGCCAGCCGAATAAAATCACCAGGCGTCGTTAATAGGTCAAGGTTATCTAAACGCAGTGGCGATGTATGAGCGTCCAACTCCACCCCGGGAAACTTGAGGATCGTCTCGTTGGTCAATTTCGAGGCAGGGCTCACGTCATCCGGTGCGGTTTCCAATGCATCAAAATCGATCCGCATTTGCCCTCGCGGATCGACCAAACCCGCTCCATGACGAAGCAAAATATCGCGACCGTCAACAATCACCGAAAGTTGCGACAACGGGGTTCGCAAGTTGGGAAACAATTCGGCCAATCGCGACAACTTGGACTCAATGGCATGTGGCGATTGTCCAGATGCCATCCATCGCGCCAATCGACGTGCCGAGGTCACTTGCTCGAAGTCATAGTATGGAAGCGTATTTACTTGACACACGGGCGTTATCAAACCTCGACGCTGCCATCGCCGAACCGTCGCAATTGGGACATCTGCCAATTCGGCTAACATGGCCGGTGTATAGAGACTTCGGTGGGGCAGATCCTGAGGTACGACCTCGGCTCGATTCCAAAATTCGTATTCGGTCAATATTTCCAAACGACCATCCCCAGCCGCCTGTAGGACTGGGTCGGACAGCAAAATGTCTTCGTCAGCCTGCCCGCCTGCGGCAGCACCCAACACAATAATGTCGACCTCAGCGTTAACATTGTCAACAAACATGCCGTCGTGGTTGCGCAGCAGGCGTTTTAAAGTGCGTCGATCAATCGCGCCCATTCGTCCAATAATTGCGATAGATCGACCCCGGACCCAATCCCAGCGCCCACGTTCGATTTCCGTGGCTTCCTCGATGGGCAGTTCAGTACTCATATTAAAATTATTGTTTTGGGGCCTATGCAAATTTTTCACCTCGATCGCTGCAATATTAGAATCTCTACTTAGACACGTTGGCAAACCCTATTGGTTTTAACTCAGGCCACACCGGCCCCAATTCGTAGTCGATTAAGCTCAGCGATGGGGTTGCGCAGTATTTATCATGCGGCTATGGAGCTCGCTGCGGATCGCTGCCAAGAGGGGTAGATAGGGCAATTTGGCAGTTTTTGCCCGATTCCACAGGGCGAAAAAGACATCCCAGGCATCGACGACCATGTTAAACCATCGCTTTTGGCCAACCAGTCACAACTGCAAAAGCAATTCACTTTCGACGAACAATTCGAATGATGAGTGTGGAAAGAATGTCAACAATCGATGTCCCGTGCGAGTCAGTCCAATGTTTATTGCGACATCAGTTTAAACATTTCCACCACTTTGTCTCGATGTTGGCTACCGAACACCAACACCACCAATTGTGTTACAATTTGCCGCTCATCGCGAGTCAAGAACGCTTCACCGCCTCCCAATTGCGCCAACTCCGCGAATGCTTCCAGCGGCAATTGATTGCGACAGGTCACCGAGCTCATGACACCACCAGTGCGGCGAAAGTCGCTGGCCAATTGCAGGCAGCGCGTGCGGTGTTCTTGATGCGGCGGTGCGTCTCCAAACAATAATATGATCTTCCTCGCTTGTCGGCGGAATTCATTTTCCGCAATCGACCATTGCAATCCCGCATGAACAGCCTCCGGCTCATCGCCACCTCCATCAGCCGCCACCGTATCGAGAAATCGAATTACGGCGTCTAGCTCATTGGTAAGCGGTAGACCACGAACCACGAATTCGTCACCTTCATCGCGATAGGTACAAATACTGATTCGGGTCTTGGGGATCAATTGAATGAGAGCCGAGCCAATTCGTTCAATTTGCCGTTTGACCTGAGCAATTTCCCCGCCCATACTGCCCGTGCTATCGAAGGTAATAACTAAATCGAGACCATCAGCGCGGAGTCGGTTAATCAACAGGCCAAAATCGTCCTCTCCTCCGGCCATCAACTGCGCCGCCTGCTGGGGCTGGTCAGTAAACGGTTGCCCCGAACTTCCCCCAGGCGACCAACGATTGCCATCGACGGCACTCAACGCATAGTCTGGGGAGATCTGCTCCATCAGATCGGGGGTCAGTGATTGCCACTGAGGCTGTACCTCAACTTCCAATCGATTGTCCATAGCAGTTTCAGCGGGCTGCAAATCGAGCGGCTGTTCGGTGAGGACGCCGATTTGAATGTCTTGGCCAGCACCCAACATTCCTTCGTCGCGAAACACGCCGGGCCAAATGGCTATCAGCCCCAAAACGGCCAGATGCAAAAAGACGGCAAAGGTAGCGGCAAAGGTCCGATCCAGCCATCGCCACGGCGAAACCAATGTGACTTCTCCAATGACGCCAGACTCGCGCAACTTCGGGATCATTACCGTTGCGCGACAATGAGGACACTTGCCCCGCGTGCCAAGCTGGTCGAGCTCAACCGTAAAAGCCTGTCCACATTTGATGCAGATTAAGTTCATGGCATTATTATAAGTTCAAACGCCATCAAAGGTTAGGTCTGCGCCGGTCGGCGGTGCAGTTTGATTCAAAACCAAATGCCGCAAATATTTCGCGTTTGTAATTTAGTCAGCGACCGACCTAGGACACATTGGCAATGCCAAGCCCTCTCAGGCAATGCCAGACATGTCAGACAATGCCAGACACGATCCTGCAGTGTGTTGCCCTGAATCCGTTGCCATGAATCCGTGGGTCACAAGTTATTTTTGCAATTGCTCAACTTCGGAACTATTTAGCAATTTTCGATTGAGCATTTCTTGCAATTCTTCGGCTGAGAAAAATACTCGGTCGGCTTCACCAACTTGCCGTTTTTCAATTTCCCAACCTTTGGTCAGCCATTGCGTTAACTCATCTTGATTCGCCGTTTGCAAAGTCTTTCCATCGCCAGAAAACTGCGGTGGCATTGCGATATCGCGATCCTTTTGTTGATAAGCATCCAGAGTCAAGACGCGAGTCAACTCGAATTGCCGTTGTGAATCGTTGGCAATCAATTCTTGATTGCTGTATTGAAACAGGTACAAATCGGTGCGAATTTCGTTGCCGTTGCGCGTTGCGATGGCAAATCGTGTTGCTACTTCTGTTGGCTTTGCAGCCGCATCATCCAAGACTTCGCTAATGGCCAGCCCCACTACTTCGCCGTTTTCGCCAATCGCCGCCGTGGTGTCGATTGGAACCCAAGTAACCGCTTGTTGCGGGGTCACAAATCGGCGCCACAAACTAAGGTGGTTGCGATCGTCAATCACAGCAAAATATTGACCGGTTTGAGCGGCACAGATCACATCACGCAGAGTACTCCAGTCGTTACGTTGCGGTAGCGTTAACGTCGATGGTTGACTCCACTGGTTTAAATTCCCATCGAGGACGGCGAGTTCCACAGTTTGATCCTTGCGAACGATAGTCGCCAGGGTATGTCCCGCGACGTCTGCGCCACCAGCGGTCCAGCTCTGGGGAACCCAAGTCACCAAATCGGCCGGTTGATCCCAACTGTGAACCGGTTCTAACCGATCCGCCAAGACATCATCCCAACGATACGTGGAAACTCGTTGTTTGTCTGCTGAAACGACCGCCACTTGTTGCCCATCGGGTGAAACCACAACTTGACTTTGACGGCCATTCAATTGTCGATGTTTTGCCAATTGACCTTGTTCGTCCAATTGAGCCAATGTCACCGAGCCATCTAAGTGCAATGCCGCAATGTGGCGACCATATAGCCAAATCTTTCGCGTGTCATTGGGTCGTGAAACTTCCAAAACGTTCTCGAGAATATTGCCATCAGCCACTGGCAACGCGCAGGCCAGCCAGTCACGACCAAAATAGGCGATGTGGTCGCTTGCCAGAACTTGCCAAAACTGTGCCGTCGCGGCGACTGTCGAAGAGGTCAAGGCAATGGATTCGACATCCCCCTCCCGATCAGATTGCCAAGTCCATCGATTGAAAAGTCCTTGGCTCAAGAATTGAACCAACGTACCGTCGGAAGAGAATTGAGGATTAAGTCGTCGACTAAAAGGAACCGGCAACGAAGCCGCTGTTGTCAAATCGTTCCAAATTACGAGTTGGCTCGTACCCGTTTCGTTGTTGCTTTCGACGGCGGAACGCGACAAACCTAAAAACCAATCCTGGCCGTCTCGTTCCATCCAGTCGGTGATCAATACCTGAGCATTGGTCAACAAACCGGCGGGAACTGGAATCGATCTTTGCTCCCATTGATTGCTTTGCAATCGCAATTCGGACAAGTCCAACGTGCGCTCAGCCAGATTGACTTCGTCCTCTGATCCGGCAGAAACTTGTCGCGTCAAATTGCGAATGGCCCGTTCTTGGCCCAAAACAAACCGGTTACTGCCATTTGAAAATTTGGCAAATCGCAATTGCGAGTAATTATCACCTGACAAACTAGCCATCGGCTGTGAAATTTCGCCCTTCGCTAAGTTTTCACTCGTAAAAATATCAATCGAATACGTAATCCGTCGATTGGAGACGACAGCCACAAACTGGCCATCCGGAGAAACGATCGGACGTAAACCGACGATACTCGTATTTGAAAATGGTCCGACTTCGGTCGCAATGTATCCACCGGAACCGGCCTCGCGACGCCATTGCAATAAATAGTTTTTCTTGGTTGGGTGACTCGAAACGATTAAGTTTCCCTGACGGTCATCGCTGTAAACAATATCAGTGTTTTCGACACTGATATCGGACGTAAATTCAAATTCTTCAGCCCGGGTTTGTTGACGATTGAGTAAGTCCCAAACTTGAAGTTTATAGTCATGCATCAGAACAAGATAACGCTCGTCGTATAACCCCATGCGGGCTTGCCGCAAGTCGTTGCTTTGCATATCCAATCCGGCCGCCGGATTGGGAATGACGTTTAGTGGCTGACTAGCGGGGTCTGACGTATAGGCCCAATCGCCATTTTTCAAAGCGGCAATGACAGCTTTGGAACCAGGTTGCAAATCCATCGCATTGGCAATCATCAAGTCATCTGGCTCAGTACTGGACGCAAATGTCGGTCGAGCAATCTTGAGTTCGGCATCGTGAACGGCGCCGGCCGGTTCCCAGACTCGCATTTCACTATTGGTTGCTGCGTCGGCGGTATCATTGGCGACCGTAACCAGCGATACCGATTTGCCTTGTCGGGCAAGTGCCAAATCGACAATTCCATCAGCGTGCCCGTAGAGTTGTTTCAGACTATTACCGGACTGTGCATTCCAGACAACAATTTCGCGCGGGCTTGCTGTGTACAATCGCTCGTTTTGTTCATCGACCAAGATGTTTCGCACGGCATCACGGTGCCCCAGCAAATAATAGCTGATCAATAGATTTCGCCCGGGTTGACCATCCGTCTGTTGGCAATCAAATCGCGCGATCTTGCCCAAGCTTGTACCAACATACAGAGCCAACGTATCGTCATTCACATTGGTTCGATTCGTTTTGGCACTTGTCAGCAACAATCGTGTCGGAGGCAATTCCAAGCGGGCGATACGATTCCTCAATTGCAGGGCAAATGTCTCATCATCGGCGGGATTGTCGGCGCCGACGTCAAATACACAAACGCCATACTCGACTCCCACCGTTGGGTATCCAACGGCAATCGCTACCGTGACTTCTGAATCATTGCCGCTGATTGATTGATAGGCGCTAACCAAACATTCGGCCCCGGACAGAATTGCCGGATTGGACAAACTGCGACCCGGTACTTTGGCAATTCGCGTATTTTTTGATTCGTCTTTAATCAATCGATTATCCGACAACTGCAGCGGTACAATGCTACAGCGGAACAGGTTCAACCCATTTTCAACGCGGCGATCAACCGTCAGTAGTTCCATCTTGCCATCAACGGCATTGAGAATCTGCACGTACTGACCACCAAAATAAAATCGTTCCCGTTCAACGACTTCTTTTCCGTTGGGGCCGATCGATTTCGAGGTAAACTGAAACTCTTGGTACAGCTCTGGACTGGCTCGGAAGGTTTGATTGTTAGTTAAATCAACGACGATTGGCAATCGATCTGACTCTGCCAAGTTAGCTTGCTCGGCCACATCTTGAATGATCGCGAGGTACCGTCCGTCAGCAGACAAATCGACACCGCGAATGGAGGGCAGTTGCAAGTCAGGGATTTCTTGAAATAGATTTGCATCAGCCCCGTCCCAGATCAATTTTCCAATCCGGCCATCGGTCGTCACCCCCACCGTGGTGCCACCATCGCGTGAGGTCTGCAGCATCACGAAAGAAGCGTCGGGAATGGCCACGGCGCGGCCAGCCGGATTGCTGCGCTGATAATAGCGGTGCATTTCCCAGGAATTTTTCAGCGTGTTTGCGATGTTTTCAGAGCTGAAAACTTGTTCGATATTTCGATTGGCGACGCGGACGTCGAGATTTTCCAATGCTCCGGCAATACCAGTAGCATTGGCCAAATAAGTACCCAATTGGGCCGCCTCACTTTGTTGTTGAATGCGCCAAGCTGCCAAGCGATTTTCCAGTTCAAGTTCCACTTTGCGCTTTTCAGCGTCTTTGGCCAAGTCGATTGCGACTTCGGCATTCTTCGATGCTTGTTGAGCTTCGGATTGGGCCAATGTCGCGGCCTGTGTCGCTTCCAAAGCTTCACGCTTGGCGTTCTGTGCTTCCAGATCTGCTTCTTGTTTGGCCAATTCGGCATTTACCTTCAACGTTTCGGCTTCTGACTTGGCTGCCAATGCATCATCAAGTTCTTTCGCCGCAGCTTGCAATTTTGGCTCGACATCCTTTAACTGCTGAGTCGCGTTTGCTGCAGCGCTTTGGGCCGCCACCATGTTAGTTTCAGCTTCTTCCTTTGCAGTTTCGGCGGCTTCTTTAGCGGTTTGCGCAACAGCAACCGATCGAGTCGTCCAGGCCAGAATCGGGATAGCGGCAATGATCACCGTGGCTGCCATCAATGTACCAATCCAAAACACTCGCTGCCGAGTATCGCGTCGACGTTTGAGCGATTTGATCTCGTCGCGCAATTGCACTGCGGCCTGCGGATTGGGTTGTGCCGTTATCGCTTGTTCCGTTAGTAACGAAAGGCCCAGTTCATAGTCACTTTTGTCGCGGGCACGCCGTGCATATTCGATCGTTGCTTGTGCGGAACCAAGTTTGGCATTTTCATTGGCATCCCACAATTGAATCGCTTCATCAAAAGCATAACGGGCATTGGCAAAATTTTGGTAAGAGTCCGGTTCGGCCGCAGCGTTGCGTAATTCGTTTTGACCACGCTCGGTCAAGTCGATACTCTGCATCAAGTTGCGGAAATTCTGAACTGCTTTTTGGAATGCCGCTACGCCGGAGTAACGGTCTTCGACCTTGAGCTCCATGGCTTTGAGTGCGATTTCTCGCAACGCATCGCGGGCAATTTGGTCATCCTTCGGTGGCATCTTATAATTGGCAATTTCGCGGGCAGCAGACATTTCGAGTTCTTTTTGCTTCTTGAACTCGCTGGCCTGCGGTCCCAGCCGCGATTTCATGGGTTCCGATAAATAGCATAAATGAGGCGGATAGCCTTGAGCGACGTGGAACAAAATCGTTCCCAGGACATAGACGTCACTCGCTGTCCCAATTTCATCTTGCCAATCGCGTTCTTGCGCTTCCAAGCGGTTGATTTCTTCTTCCGCGGCGCGGCGTTCGGCGACGGATTGTTTGACACCTTGTTCCGCCAACAATCCTTGTTTGTGTGCCAGCCATCGACGTTTTGTCTGCAATAGATAATGCTGCGCCATTTCCGGCGCCATGTAACATGGCGTACCGCCGGCGTTAAAAAGTGTGCCATCTAGTTTCTTAAGATCGAGCGCCAAACCCCAGTCGGTAACTTGCACCTCGCCGAATTGACCGACGAGCACATTCTCAGGTTTCAAGTCGCGATGGATGATTTGCTCGCGGTGAGCGAACCGCATGGCATCGCAAACACGATCAAAAATTTCCAGATTTTCTCGCAAGCTATTTTTGGCTAGTGTGTGATTCCAGGCTTGCCCCTCCAGCAATTTCATCGAGTAAAAAATAGTGTCACTGCTGGTTTTTCCCAGATCGTGAACGATGATAATATTCGGGTGATCGAGGCGAGCAGTAATTTGCGATTCATACAAAAACTTTTTGACGTCATCCTCTTTGAGCGCCGTCTTTCGCTGTTCCTTCTTGACCTCTTTTTGTTTGGCCAGCATTTTCAAAGCCACGTCGCGGTTGAGCGACGCTTGACGAGCGCGATAAACAACACCTGTCGCTCCTCGCCCGACCTCGCGGACGAGTTCGTAGTCAAACTCCTCCACGCCTTGGCCATTGGCCACCAAACCGCCGATTTCGCGGTTAGGAATGTCAAGACCAACGAGTCCTTGGCCTCCTTGCTCGAATGATACGAGGGTCGGATTAAAATCGTCCGAGCGTTCGTCGAGTTCTAGAAGCTGCGTTGGCTCGTCGTTAAGCTCCGGCGTACCGATATCAAACGGCTTCATTTGCGAGGGATCGAATGCAACCACCGATTTGGTCGATTCACCACCCTCAATCAACAGGGAGTCCGGTAAAATGGTCGGTTCGTTTTGAGCACCTCCGGCAAACTCTCCTTTTGCTGCGCCCGCGCCACTGGCTTGTAGCGCCCGCGCTTCGATTTCGCTGGACATTAACGGCTCTCGGCCAATTTCCAACGTTCCTTCCGTTTCCGCCAGAGAGGCGTGACATTTAGGGCATTGGCTAACGCCTCGGTGTTTGCCGTTCAGCTTGAATCCGCATTTTGGGCACTTATTCACTGTCCAACTCCTTGTGGAATCCACCGGATTAATTTCTGGTGTTTATCGTATTCGTTTTTTGGCCGCTTTCCGACGAGCTGCGAGCGCCCTGAAAGGCCACCCCAGCAATATCGAAAAATCGTTAGGCCGATTTGTTTCTTCGCCACCAGCGACTGGCGCGAGAAAATAAATTTGTTTTGTTTTCGGTTTCAGAACTCGCCAATTTGGCACCACTGGCCTCTGAGTTTTGTGCTACGTTCCGTTGTGCCAGTTGAACGGCCATCAGTCCGCTAACCAAGGCCGATCCGGCTGCGGTTTGCAGCCAACGACCACGCGCTGCTGGTTCCAATTGACTTGGCGAGGCGGTCTCGCCAACAGTCGTTTGCTCCAACACTAATGGCATGGCCGTCGACGGATCGATCGTTCCGATTGTTACTGACTGACGGTCAGAAAATCGAAGGACGACTGGAGCCGTTTGTTGTGAATCCGAGGATTTATCGGGCTCGACGGCTCCATCTTTTACCGGAGGTGTCACGGATGATTCTGGTTGGCCGCCCGATTTGCCGTCGTTTGATGGCGGTGGTACGTTTTGTTTATCGTTCGCAGGATTGCTGCCATCCGTATTGTTGGCATCACGCGCTGGCCGGGCGTTCTCGATATCAGTACGGTTGATAGGTTCATCGACCGCTTGTTGAAGTTCTTGACCTTCAAGCACTTCAAAAATGTAATAAATACCGGGTCGCAATCGTCCCAACTTAATCTTGTTTGTCGTATCCTTTGAGTTTTCATCCCAGTCTTGTTGGTCGTCACTCAGTGCCGCACCTTCCAACAATGACCGTATGGACTCGGGATTCTCCTCACCAGTCCACCGGAACTCATGTTCGTAAACTCCGTCGTCATCTTCGCTGTAACGAATCAAATAGTATGATTCGGGCTGTCGGCCCAGCGCAATGGGGGCTTCTTCCGGTGTTAACAAAGGCGAAGTAAATGGCGACAACGGCGTGGGAACGGAAACCGGGACATCTGGAATCGAAAATTGCGGTCGCTCCACATTGGGCTCGGGTGCAAACGGCTCACCCGCTTGTGTCGGCAATAATTCCAACGTGAAGTTGAGATCTTGAATGGTCGCCGCATTTTGCGCGTTGGCGAACAGATTGATCTGCGAATCGTTCGTCAAGAAAAACTGGCTTAATAGTCGTGAGTTATCGACCAAGACACTAAATTCAAACGGCTCTAGATTCTCGAGCGAGGCGGTTCCAGCAACTCCCAAGGCGAACCCGTCAGCATCTCGCCCATTATTAATATGTAAGAAATTATTAGCATTTAATAATTGAAAGATGTCAGTCAATTGTGCCAGTTCGGCGGCGTTAACACCGTCAAATACAACAACATCGACAAACCACCCCACGATTACATTGAATGACTGTTCGCCCAATGAGCCAAAATCAAATTGGAAGTCCTGGATGCCAATAAATGGATTAACTTGGGCTTTGCTGTCACCAAATGCGGCAAAGGCAACGTCTAAGAATGAACGAGGATTGGTCAGTTGCAAAAATGGTGCTGTGGTGTTAACGACCGCTTGTAATAAAGCGCCATCAAAACGTCGCAGACTAGCACCATTGAGCAAATTGACATTGGCCGCAGCAGCAATTGTAATATTGCTGTTCGTATCCAATACGATAATGTCCTCGCGAATATCAATATTGCCAATGTCGGTTTCCACATGGACGTCGCCGACCGCAGTGATCCCATTAACCGACGCAAAGGTGGCCGGGTCAAATACATTGGTTACCGTGATCGCCGTTTGATCGAACAGCAGCACACCAACCGCGTTCTCATTGACAAAGTCATGGTTATCTGGGGAAAAATCATTTGGATCGAAATAATTATCTAAATGCCCAGTGAACGTATTACCAATATTGGGGTTTAATGC
The DNA here is from genome assembly GCA_041739975.1 of Pirellulaceae bacterium. Lineage (GTDB taxonomy): Bacteria > Planctomycetota > Planctomycetia > Pirellulales > Pirellulaceae > BJ22. Next base: position 33,443 of record JBGSMY010000155.1, on the reverse strand, counting down.
GACAACGTTACCCGCAATAATTATTGTTGTCACCGCGTCGCGGATCGATCGAATCAGGGCGGCACTAGCTCCAGACTCTGCCGCGACGTTGGTAAACTCGGTATTCGAAAATTGTATCGACTGCCCAGCGACAAACGCTGCATTGGGCGCCGAGATCAAAGAAGGTGTTTGTAAAATATGTCCAGTCGCATTTACAAACAATGTACCGTTCAGAGTCGAATCGGATAGGATAACCGTCGAGTCAACAAACAGAGTGGCGTTCCGAGCCTGAACTTCTAAAAACTCTGGGCTGGCAACATTCGCGACCAACGTCGCGTGGCTGTGATCCGTGAAAAACAAGGCTTCATTGGCCGATTCACCTAAAATGATATCTCGATCCCGCAGTCCAGCGGCCGTTTCGGCGGTGAGTTGAGCAATCGATTGAACTCGCGTCGTTACGGTTGCCAAAGCGACGGCCGCGTCGGTAATGTTGCCTTGGACTACCAAGTCCAAATTAATTACATCGATTCCCGCCAAAAGCTCGGTAGTCCCGCAAATGGATTGATACTGAAGCGAGGAAATTTGCAGATTCTGAGTGTTGGTGAACGTAAGGGTGCCGTCGACGTGGCCGGCAATTCGATTTACCACATTGGCTTGGTCCAAGGAAAAGTTTCCACCTCGAGCCGTGGCATCGCTATCACTTCCCAAAATTAAGTCGTTGGTTGTAATGATGCCTGCTGCGTTTTGAACAACTCCATTGCGGGCTTGCAATAAAACTTGCCCTGCCGGGGCGGTCGTTGTGATTGCACCATTAAGCGTCAATTGTCCGGCGACGCTACTGCCGGCCCGCAATAGTATGTCATCCGTTGCAGTCACTACACCCACAATCAAATCATTGCGGTCAACCAGTTCAACGGTTTGACCAAAAGCACTGACCTGTTGCACAAAATCATTGTCATTGAGCGTATCGCCGTCGGCATCGCCACCCAACAAGCAGATTACCCCGGTGCCGGCGTTTATCGTCGATTGCAGAGTGACCACAATCGGTGCATCGGCCAATTGTGTGACATTGCCGCCGCCGGCCGAGGTGTCCAATACGAAGTTTCCACCGACGGTTACACCCTGAATTGTGTCCGCATCACAAGTCAAAACGGCAATGGTCACATCGTCGCGATCAAAATATCGCAGTCCATTGATAACATCCGCGGCCAAGAAATCGGTGTCGTTGAGCGGATTATCGAGATTGAATAGTCCCGATCCTTCTAGCATCAAATTGGTCGTAGTGATTGTACCACCAGCCGCCTGAGTTACACCGTTGGTACTAATCAAGTACACCGTTTGCGACACCAAAGGCGAGTTGATCGTAATACCGTTGGCTTGGAGCCGAATCTTGTCGGGAGCTGTGATTCCAGTCAACGATTCATTTGTGCCACAAACCGACGCGTATAGCAGGGCAACATTGTCGACCGTTAACGCCAACGTATTGCGGAAAGAAAGAGCATCATCTAATTGGGCGGCCAGTTGATTGACGACGTTGGCCCCGTTCAAAGTGAAGTCACCCGTGCGGGCGTCGCTGGTAGAACTGCTGCCAAGTAACAAGCCATTGGTGGTAATCACACTAACTCCAGCTTGCGTCACGCCGCTGTCGGATTGCAGTAAGATCCGTCCTGCCGCTGCAGTGGTCGTCAGATTACCGTTGAGTGTGAGCGTTCCACTGCCATTATCACCCGACCGCAAGAAGATATTGTTGGTGGCAGTTATGGTCGCAACGACCAGTGCGTTGCGGTCGACTATTTCCACGGTCGTTCCGGAGGCAGATACGGCACCTGTGAAGTCGTTGTCATTGAGTCCATCTCCAGAACAATCGCCACCTGTGAAACAGATAAAACCTGTTGCGGTTAACGACGATGTACCGCCCACAATAACAGCCGCCGATTGCGTAACATCGCCGGTTATGTTGAGGGTTAAATTGCCCGTGATTTCAAGACCGCAAACATCGGCTGTCGTTCCGCAAATGGACGAGTAAGCCAAGTCAGCCACATCAAGTGAACGACCATTTGTAAACGATAAATTGCCATCAATTCGAGCGGCGATTTGATCGACCTGATTGGCTGCGGTAAGTATAAAATTGCCACCACGGGCGTCGGCATCGGTTGCACTACCCAGGATTAACTGATTCGTTGTAATCACGCTGCCACCGGCCTGGGTCACTCCGCTATCCGATTGCAACAGTACTTGGCCGGCAATTGCAGTGGTCGTGATATTTCCATTGATACTCAATCCGCCTGTGCCGCCGTCTCCCGATCGTAAAAAGACGTCATCCGTGGCGGTAATCGTGGCGATTATCAACGCATTGAGATCAACAATTTCAACCGTTGTACCCGAGGCCGTCACTGCGCCGACAAAATCGTTGTTAGGACCTAACAAACAGATAAATCCTGTTGCGGTCAAGTTGCTGGTGCCGTCAACAACCACAGCTGCAACCTGTGTGATATTTCCGGTAACATTTAAAATCAAATTCGTACCGATATCGACGCCGGCAACCGCTGCGCTCGTGCCGCAAATCGAAGAGTAGGTCAATGAATCAACCAGCAACGACCGCCCATTGACGAATGTCAGCGCCGCATTCAATTGTGCGGCGATTCTATCGACTTGGTTGGTTTGATTTAGAACAAAATTGCCGCCGCGTGCATCGGCCTCGGTCGCGCTACCCAACACTAATTGATTCGTGGTGATTACACTGCCGGCATTTTGAGAAACACCGCTGTCAGATTGCAGCAGAATTTGACCTGCGAGGTCTGTCGTTGTCAGGTTTCCAGTCAGTGTCATCGCTCCGGCCGCACCCGCACCACTGCGGAGAAAGATGTCGTCGACCGCAGTGATGGTCGCTACCGTCAATGCATTGATATCGACAATTTCGACCGTTGTCGCATTGGCACTCACGGCACCGGTAAAGTCATTACCTGGGCCGACCAGGCAAACAAATCCGCTGGCCACGAGATTGGAAGTGCCAGTAACGGTGACCGCCGCCGATTGTGTGAGATTGCCGGTAATATTGGTCGCGAGATTACCGCCAATATTGACTCCCGCAATGGCAGCCGTGGTTCCACAAGCTGACGTATAATTGAGGCTGGCAATCTCTAAATCGCGGCCATTGGTGAACGTTAAATCATTGTTGAGCCGTGCCGCCAATTGATCGACTTGATTGGCTTGGTTGAGTACAAAGTTACCACCTCGAGCGTCGGCTACCGTAGCGCTACCAAGTAGCAATTGATTAGTCGTTATTACACTGCCGGCATTTTGAAGTACTCCAGTGTCGGATTGCAACAATATTTGGCCGGTCAGAGCGGTCGTCGTCAAATTACCGTTGAGCGTCAACGCCCCGGCCGCGCCATCGCCAGATCGCAAAAAGATATCGTCAGTCGCAGATATGGTGGTAACTGTCAATGCATTGCGATCGACGATTTCAATGGTCGTGCCAGATGAGTTCACCGCACCGACGAAATCATTGTCGTTGAGCGTATCTCCATTGTCATCAGCACCCGTCAAACAGACCAAACCAGAGGCCGTTAACCCGGCCGTTCCAGCTATTTGTATCGAAGCCGATTGGGTAATATCGCCGGTAATGTTAGACGCCAAATTGCCGTCCACATCAACTCCGGTAACACTTGCGTTTGTGCCACAAGCGGAACTGTAATCTAAGTCCGCAATCTCGATACTGCGGGCGTTAACCAACGTAAGATTATTATCTAATTGGGCCGCCACCTGATCGATTTGATTGGCACGGTTCAGTATGAAATTGCCTTGGCGTGCATCGGCCACCGTTTCGCTACCCAATATCAACTGATTGGTCGAAATAACGCTGGCCACTCCTTGAGTCACACCGCTGTCCGACTGCAACAAGACTTGCCCTGTCGGCGATGAGGTGTTGACAGCACCCGTCAACAAAAGCGCGCCAACTCCATTGTCGCCGGAACGCAAAAAGACATCATCAGTCGCCACCGCCGACGCGATTGTCAACGCATTAGAATCAACGATTTCAATCGTCGTACCCGAGGCAGAAACGGCACCGACAAAATCGTTGTCGTTCAGTCCGTCACCAGTGCAGTCACCACCCGTTAAACAAACTAAGCCAGTGACCGTCAGTGTTGTCGCGCCGTTTACAATTGCCGCTGCGGTTTGCGTAAGATCGCCGGTTACTTGCAAAATCGCCGTTTCGCCAATATCGATTCCGCAAATGTCAGCCGTGGTTCCGCAAGCGCTGTTGTAGGATAAATCAGCGATATCGAGCGACTGAACACTGTGCAATCTAAAGTTGTTGTCGAGTTGAGCCGCCACTTGGGCCACAAGGTTATTGCGATTGAGGATGAAATCGCCTTGCCGCGCGTCAGCCAGTGTGGCGCTGCCGAGCAACAATTGATTGGTGGTAATAATGCTGGCCGCACTTTGTGTCGCGCCAGAATCGGCTTGCAATAAGATTTGACCACCGAGGGCCGTGGTGGTTAGGTCGTCATTGATAATCAACGCGCCCGTCGCTCCATCACCCGCTCGTAAATAGATGTCGTCGACGGCTGTGATGATGCCAGTCGTTAAATCATTGCGGTCGACTAATTCCACCACGCTGCCGCTGGCATCCACACTGCCCACAAAATCATTGTCGTTGATGGTATCGCCGTCATTGTCAGCGCCCAACAAACAGACTTGACCATTTCCAGCCACTAAGTCGGTTGTCCCGGCGACTATAATTGCAGCGTCATTGTTTTGAAGTATATTACCGTTGCCTGCCGAGGTGTTTAGAACAAAATTCCCACCGACATCCACGCCGACTATCGTATCCAAATCGCAGGTAAGTCTCGCGATGGTAACATCGTCTTGATCGACGTACGTCAGATTATTGGCGACATCTGCCGCCAAGAGGTTGACATCGTTGCCCGAATTATTGAGGTTAAACGCACCGGAACCTTGTAAGATCAACTCATCGGCTGTGATCGTCCCGGCAAGAGCCTGGGTAACACCGTTGGTACTGCCCAAAAACACCGTTGTCGCGCTGATCGGTCCATTTAGCGCAATACCGTCAGCTTCGAAACGGAGTTTGGTCACCGCTTCGGCACTATCGACCGTTAAATCGTCAACGTCGACCAAGTGCGCGTCGGTTGGCGTCAAAGCTCCCGTGGTAACAATCGCTACGTTATCAAAGTCGTTCGCGGCATTGTCGAGCTGAATGGAAGCCCCGGTCAACTCCGATTGACCAACCGCTAGCGAGCCAGTTTGAGTAATGTTGCCGCCGGATTCTATATCTAATAAACCCGTAAGCGCCGTCAGATCAGTGTTGTTTGTCACACTGACATTCATGGCGGCAAGGTCAAACCCATCAATACTGATGTTAACAACGCCCAACGATGTTAAAAAATCTTTGGTTACCGACAATACCGTGTCGCCAGCAGATAGAATAATATTCAGACCATCCGCATCCACACCATTCCAAGTGCCATCATTGAGCGTGAAATCAATGGTTAAACCCGCGTCACTAATCGCCAGAGCCTGATTGCCAGCAATCGCTTCCGAGAAATTAAAGAGGTCGAGATTGGTTCCGGTAAGCGTAAAATCCGCATTTAATACCCGACGTTGTTCGAGCTTTAAGTATTTAAGTAGGGGTGCCGGCAACGATTGGGACGTCGCTAGCTTTGACGTAACAATTACATCTGTCCCCAGCGCTGCCGCTTGGGCAGTTGTCGGACGTACCAGTCGATTCCATAGTTTCTTGATCACGGTAACGGATCCTCACGAATTTGAAAGCCAAGGGCTATGCGGTGCCAGACTGGGAGACGAGCTGCGATGCGTTCAAGCAAATTCGAAACTTGCCCGCAACGTTAAAATGATCGCTACGACCGGATCATTCGGAACATTCTAAGTCCGCGAATCGTCAGGGTCAAACAATCAGCGCGTCCTGATGACACAGCACTACGTCATCAAGATTCGAAAATCCGATTGCCCCTATGTTAGCAAAAGCAGCTATTTTGACGATAAATCCAAAGAATTCATCGGAACCACCGGAATTTTAGGAATTTACGTTAAACGTATGCCGAAAAAGACAAGGAGGACTACCGCTCGATCGATCCCCGTTTCGACCCAGGGCAGAAAACTATGAGATATTTTACACGCTTAACCGCATTCTGCTTGGTCAGTACATTGGTGCTGGAGTTGGGTAGCGCGCTAGTGGGAACTCCCCTAGCTGGCGCAACCAATTCTTTATTAGCTCAATCGAATTCTGGATCCAGCAATTCTGGATCTAACACCGGAATTAGCACCGTGCAGACGCCGACCACGCCAGCGGTCGATACACCGCCGACCGCGACCTCGAGTCGTCGAACGGTCGTCATCAATTCATTTGTTACGCAACCCGCAAAAACGGATTCGAACGATCCACCTGCGGCTCCACAGACGACAGCGCAACCAACGCTGCCGACATCCCGAGTGACCGGGTCAATTGCCAGTGCCCCTCAAAGTACTTTGGACACGACCTCCGACGGTTCGAACAAAGTGGTGCAAACGCCTATTTCGACGGAAGTTCCGGCTCAACGCCCCGCCAGTGACATGGCCACTTCGTCGCGGCGCGTTCGTTTGCCTTTCCGGCCCAACCCATTTGTTGAGCAATTACCCGCAACGACAATGCCATTAAACCTGGAAAATTCAGGACCGGCGATTGGCGTGACGCCGTCCGCTAGCCAATTAGTACCGAACGCGACCTTAAACCTAGTGCCACTTCCGCCAAGCGAAACTGAGGTGGCCCAAAGAAGCACTACGGTCGTTGAGCCGCCATTGCCAGCATTAGGTGAACCCGTAATCACCCAGTCACTGCCTCCGATTGTATCGCCGAGCAATCGGTTAATGGCCGAGAACTCCGATAACCAAACGGGAGTTGACGGTTTGAACAATAATTCTCTACTGCCAATCGCACCGATTGTTAGTGGTCGTCCTGTTTCAACTGCTTTGACTCCAATTGCGCCGATTGTTGCCGGCAAGAATTCCAGTGAAAGCCCTGCAGGCAACTCAATTGAAACGATGCGTGAGCCAGTTTCGGTGGTTGAGCCTAACACCTCGACCGTCGATGAATCTCCGGACAGCGAAGTGACGTTTCGTGCTTTGTCGCCAATGCCGACCATACTCGTTTCCCCAGCAAATACCTCGAGACGACGAAAGTTAATTGACCTCCATGATTTCTTAGTCGCACCGATTACCAATGAAGGTGAATCGTTGGTATTGGCTGATTTGCCCAAACCTGAATTGGATCCGCGTCCGCTGGTGGACTTGAATCAGTTCTTGGCAGAACCCGCGGCAGCGGCGGTCTCAGCGTTGCCTCAACGCGAGGCACCACGTACGTTAGCAGTCCCTAAATCTACCGTTCCGGTTCCAGTAACCGTTCGCCGCGAATCGCGACCGAGACCAGTTCTGCGAACCCAAGATCAATCTGACGATTTTCAGCAACGACGCGATACTTATATCAACGAATTGAAACGCGGGATGAGCCCCGTGCCATTGCGGGCGGCGATGGATTACAACGTCACCACGGTTGCGCCGGACCACAGTTTCAACTACATATTGCACTTCGATGGGTTTGCCGTATTGCCGGTTCACGGTTATGGAGTCCGCAGCAATAATTTTGGCCAGCTATGGGATGGAAAGTTGTCGAATTGGCAATCGCCGAACATTCGATATCAGCCGTTGTATTTTGAGCAAGCAAACTTAGAGCGTTACGGCGTCGAAACAAGGTTCCCCGTGGCTCATTCCGGAGTGCATTTCTTTACCTCAGCCGTAATGTTGCCTTATCAAATGGGAGTAAACCACCCCTGTGATCCAGTTTATCCGATGGGAATGGATCGACCTGGAAATTGCACGACGCCTTATGGCTATCGACCGACCTTGAATCCGCGCGGGTTGTCTTTCCAATCGCTCTTTACCGTCGGTGCAGCTTTTGCGCTCTAGCCCGAAAATGCAGTAAGTTGGCGGAATCTAACTGGCCAGGTTCGGGCAAGTAGGCCAAAAACTACTGTATTCCCACCTTTTTTGGCCTTTGGCCAATTAGCCCCTTGCTCAAAACAGCGTTTTTCGACATATTGGTGAGTTCAAAATTGACCTCCAATCACGGCGATTACGTCGTGCCCAGCGGGTAATTCGACGAAATTTGATCGATTCAAGTAATTCATTAGTAAAAACAGTTGACCATTTGGGGCGCCCGGGTGCGCCAGGAGAAACGTTGGAATGTCCCGATACACCGGACCAAAAGGCCGAGTAAATCGTCGGCTGGGTATGTTGATCTATGAAAATGGTGGTGCCAGCCGCGCCGTCGAAAAACGTGGCAGCCAACCACCGGGAATGCATACCCGTCCGCGTCGCCCCTCGAACTATGGTCGCGCTTTGCTGGAAAAGCAAAAAATTAAGCACTATTACGGAATGGGTGACCGTCAACTGCGCCGTTATTTTGATCGCGCATCAAAAATGAAGGGCAACACGGGTGAGAACTTGTTGATCCTGTGCGAAAATCGTTTGGACAATGTGATCCGTCGGGTCGGATTAACCCAAACACGTCCTCAGGCTCGACAAGGTATTGCTCATGGACACTTCCGCGTTAACGGCGTAAAAGTCGATCGTCCGTCATATCAATTGCGGCCGGGCGATGTGATTACCATCCGTGCTCGCGAAAACATTCTAGCGCTGTACCGCAGCGTGCTGGGCCGAGGCGTCGAAGGTCAAGGCATTGAATGGGCAAAAATGGACACCGACAACTTGACGATCAATGTCGTTGGTGCACCGGGTGCCAGTGACATCAGTTTGCCGGTCGACGGAAACGTCGTGGTTGAATTCTTGTCTCGATAAGCAATACGGGATTATCGAAACGCTTTCTTGGGATCTTTAAATCGATATCATACCCAAAAAAGTAGTTTCCAATTGATCATTGAACACGGCAAGCTCCTTTGGGTGACTTGCCGTTTTTTTTAGTCTGGCGATATAAGATGGCGACGCACTGTACACCCGCAGCGTATTTCGCCGCAACATGTCGACCTGATAAGCCTCAGTAATTTGAATTCGTTGAACTTTGCCATAGGAACTTAACTCATGCATTCCCAACTTGTGGTTATTGGCGGTGGTCCAGGCGGCTACGCAGCAGCTTTTTTGGCCGCTGATGAGGGGATGCAAGTCACGCTGATCGAGGCCGAAGATCGCTTGGGCGGTACCTGCTTATTGCGCGGTTGCATTCCTTCGAAAGCCTTGTTGCATGTGGCCAAAATCATTAGCGAAGCCGAAGCGATGGGCAAAGACTGGGGCGTGCAATTCCAACAACCTCAAATTGCCATCGACACGCTGCGGGCGCGAAAAGAAAAAATCATTACGACTCTCTCGGGTGGTTTGGCACAACTTGCGAAACGCCGCAAAGTCAATTTAATTACAGCGCGAGCCACATTCGCTGATGCCAAAACGTTGACGCTTGAGGGCGATCACAGCTCCGTGCCTGAGGGCAAACAGATCACCTTTGATCATTGCATTATTGCGACGGGCAGCGTTCCGGCAGTACCATCCGCTTTCCAAATCGGCAGCGACCGCGTGATGGACTCAACGAGCGCATTGCAACTGACCGAAATCCCTCCCACTTTGCTGGTTATCGGCGGCGGCTACATCGGTTTGGAGTTGGGAACGGTCTATGCCAAACTCGGTTCGAAGGTCAGCGTGGTTGAACTGCAAGACGGACTGCTAATGGGCGCCGATCGAGACTTGGTCAAACCGCTGCAAAAAAAGTTGACCGGATTGTTTGAAGACCGAATCTATCTCAACACCAAAGTCGGTTCCGTCGGCAAGGTGGGCGATAAAATACAAGTTGCCTATGAAGGTCCCAACAAGTTTGGCACCGAACAATATGACCGAGTATTAGTCAGCGTGGGACGTTGGCCCAATACCAAAAATTTGGGTTTGGAAAATACGCAAATCAAAACCGATAAACGGGGCTTTATCGAATGCGATCGGCAAACCCTGAAAACCGCAGAACCGAATATCTACGTTATTGGCGACGCAGCGGGTGAACCGATGTTAGCGCACAAAGCAAATCACGAAGGCCGTATTGCGGTCGAAGTGATCCTGGGGCATGCCGCTCGTTTCGACAAACGAGCAATTCCTGCCGTTGTCTTTACTTCCCCCGAAATCGCTTGGGCTGGACTCACGGAGGACGAAGCAAAGCGCGACGGTATCCCACACGAAGTGTGCGTTTATCCATGGGCAGCCAGTGGCCGCGCTCAAGCAGTGGGGCATACCGAGGGCCTAACCAAATGGTTAATCGATCCAGAATCTGAACGCGTGTTAGGTTGCGGGATCGTTGGTTCCGGCGCTGGCGAACTGATCGCCGAAGCGGTTCTGGCAATTGAAATGGGCTGTGTTATTCGCGATGTTACGGAAAGCATCCATCCACATCCGACGCTAAGCGAAACGATTATGAATGCCGGTGAAGTGTTTTTTGGAACCGCGACCGAAATCTACAAACCGAAATCTAAAAATAAAGAATAGGACCAATAATAAGTCCAATAACACTTATCAGGCATATCAGACCTATTGAACGATTAAACCACCACGCCCGACCACCTGGATTTCCAGAGTTGCGGTTGGAACGCGGGGATCGTCAAGGGTTCCAGCAGTGGCTGGTTGTCGTTCCAAAACGCACGAAATTCTCGCTTTTCACCCGTGCGATAAAAATGATCGAGATAGGCAAAGTCACAGGCCGCAAAGTCTGACAACCACTGGTCGAGATCGTAAATGCCTGCGTCGTGGAATAACTGAATACTGTACCGACAGGCTTCAATTTCATATTCCCGCAGCTGTCGCAAAACTTCATCGGTCGGGTTGGAAATGGCATGCTGACCAATCCGTCTGGCTTCGTCGCTCAAACACCACTGGACGGTATGGCCAAATAAATGTGCGACGATGAACACAGCACTTTCGACGTCTTCGTCGAAATCCACATGAATATTTGCGCCGTCGAGATCACCTGTGAACGGGTGGGGTACATCGGTAATGATTACGGGAATCCCATAATGTTTTTCAATGTAATTTTCGATTTGATTGAAGACCTGATACAACCGTTCAGGACTGGGGATGGCTGACATCTTGGTTTCGCTACCTCGTGGCTATCAAAAATTGTCTCACGATCAGTGACATCGTTAAATTAAGTCATCGATGAACTAATTGATGGTTGGCGATTCGTTCGCCGTTATTTGGTAGTCCACGATCGTGGCTTGGTTGGGGTCGATCCGCCCCACGTATTTTTGTGGCAATCGGCAATGAACGGTCACTTTGGATTCGCCAAACTGAGTGGATATTACTTCGCCGTGTGCTTTTAAATACGCCAATAGTTTACCATTACTGACGTCGGTTTCGATGACCACATTTCGAAAGGTACGACTAAGTGCGTCGCTGACAACGGCCCGCAATTGTTCAAAACCAAGTCGGGTCTTAGCGCTGACGGCGACGGCGTGTGGATAGCGTCGTTGAATCGTATCGAGATCGGTGGGATTTGCAATCGCGTCGATCTTGTTAAGGACCAGTAACGTGTCCTTTTCTTCAATCCCCAGTTCTTGCAATACGTCGTAAACGGCTGTGATCTGTTGGTATACTGCCGGGCTACTGGCATCGGCCACATGGATTAACAGATCCGCTTGATTGGCTTCTTCCAGAGTGGCTTTAAAACTTGCAATCAAATGGTGAGGCAGATTGCGAATGAAACCAACCGTATCGCTGAGCAATATCGGTCCCCAATTGGGCAAAGTCCAACGTCGCGTCCGGGTATCGAGCGTGGCGAAAAGTTTGTCCTCCGCTAAAACATTTGCGTTGGTCAAGGCATTCATGAGCGTGCTCTTGCCGGCATTCGTATACCCGACTAGAGACGCGGTCATCATGCCGTCGCGCGAACGCACTAAACGTTCTTTGCGATGTTCGATCTGACGTAAGTCTTGTTTTAAATCGTGTATTCGTTTTTCGACCAAGCGGCGGTCAACTTCCAATTGTTTCTCACCGGGGCCACGCATACCCACGCCCATTTTGATCCGCGACAAGTGGGTCCACATGCGTTTCAGTCGTGGCAGGGAATATTCTAGTTGAGCCAACTCAACGGCCAATCGCGATTCAGCCGTTTGCGCATGGGTGGCAAAAATATCGAGGATCAACTCTGTGCGGTCAAGCACTTTGACCTTGAGTGATTGTTCTAGGTTTCTGGTTTGAGCCGGAGTTAAGTCATTGTCAAAAATAACCACATCGGCAGCGTGAAATTCGACCAGATTTGTCAATTCGTCGACTTTACCTCGCCCTAAGTAAAAGGCGATGTCCGGTTGTTCGCGGCGCTGCGATAATGTGCCCATTACAATCGCACCTGCGGTTTCAGCTAGGCCTTCCAGCTCTTGAAATGGGTTATCTTCAATCGGCTCACCAGGCAAGATCACTCGGACGAGCAAGGCGATTTCTTGATTGACGGCTTCTCCGCGTTTTTTTTCGTACACCTGAGATTGGTTTCCTGCGACAGTGAAATTAACTTGGTCCAGCCGTTCATAGACTCGTTGAGTTCAAAAAGGTTCTCGGTGATTCTCCGAAAACCAATTGACGATAGGCTACGACGCTGCCGATCCATTTTCTCTGGGCAAATGCGTTTTGGCAACGGTGAGTCAGGAATTCCCACCACCTATCGACGCAAATGGTAAATTGACTAAGCTGATTTCGCCGGGTAAAGCAAAATAGATGTCAGGAAATTGCGGCAAATGGCAGTTCGAATCCATTTTTGGAAACCGTGAAATTGGGAATGAACAAGCGTTGGGATTTGTTATTGCCGATCGTTCGAGAATTGCCAAGCAACTGGACACCCCAGAGTTGTTTCGATCGGTTGCGACAATTACCGCACCCACTGTTGCTGGAAAGCACTCTGAAACGTTCTGAACTGGGGCGTTATTCTTTTCTGGCCGTTGATCCCGTGGAATGGCATGTTGATTATGGCGAGACGTTGCCAACCCATGCGGCCGGCTGGTTGCCGTTGCCTCAAGATTGGTCACAGTGGCAGGCAACGGCCCACCCCGATCTACCGCCATTTCAGGGAGGCTTGGCCGGTTGGATGAGTTATGAACTGGGTCGCCGCTTTGAAACGTTGCCGATTCCTCGCTATCGACCATTTGACCTGCCGTTGCAAGCCTGGGGACTTTATGACGTCGTTTTGGCTTGGGATCATACTCGCGAGCACGGTTGGTTGATTTCTCAAGGTCTTCCCGAAATTGATTTTCAACGCCGACTCCGACGCGCTCAAGATCGAGCGCAATTAATTTGGGAATTGTTAGAAAGCAATTTGCTCAATTCCCCGGCGCCCCAAGGGGACATTGTTGAAGTGCTGGAATCCGCGGCCTTGGATTTTCCGCCACAATTTGAAATTCCGCAATTGCCGCTGGTCACTAGTAATTTTTCTCGTGCGGGTTACCTGGATGCCGTAGAGCGAGCGCGTGAGTACATTGCCGCTGGCGATATTTTTCAAGTAAATCTTTCGCATCAATTGGTAACGCCGCAGACTTGCTCAAGTTGGCAGCTATATCGGCGTTTAGCGCATTCCAACCCGGCAACGTTTGCTGGTTATTTTGACCTTGGCGAAACTCAAATCATTAGCGCATCGCCCGAGCGATTACTGCGCAGCCAAAACGGTATTTTGGAAACTCGCCCTATTAAAGGAACTCGAGCGCGAACTGGCGTTCCATTGTTAGACGATGAGCGGACTGCGGAGTTAATGGCAAACCGCAAAGATCTGGCTGAAAATATTATGATCGTTGACTTGATGCGTAATGACCTGTCTCGCGTGTGTCTGGATGATTCGGTCCAGGTCACGCAATTGTGCCAACCAGAAAATTATGAGACCGTAATTCATCTTGTGTCTGCGGTAACAGGCCGATTGCGCCCCGAGGTCGCACCCCACGAATGGTTGGCGGCTGTATTCCCCGGAGGCAGTGTCACCGGGGCGCCAAAAATTCGCAGTATGGAAATCATCACCGAGATTGAACAATCGGCACGGGGCGCCTATTGTGGCTCGTTGGGTTTTCTCAGTATTACTGGCCAAGCTGATTTTAATTTGTTGATTCGCACTATTACGGCCCATCGCGGTTGGTGGCAATTTCCTGTGGGTGGCGCGATTGTGTATCACAGCGATCCGGCCGACGAATGGAGCGAAACTTGGACCAAGGCGCAAGGTTTATTGAGGGCTATTCAAATAAATCACCGCGAACCAACCATCTGGCGTTAACCACTCGAATCGACGTACGACAGCAATCATTTAGGAAAACTCTGCAATGTTCGATGTTCTGGAAAGAGACCAAGTGGCTCATATCACCCTTCGTTACGGCCGAGTAAATGCGATGGATATTGAGTTTTGCCGAGCTCTTGAGCACCGATTGCAAGTCCTCAGTACTTCCAGTTTGCGCGCCGTTACGATTACCGGGCATGGGCATGTATTTTCTGCGGGCATTGACCTAAAGCGTTGGTTGGCGGAACCCCAAGATTACGTCGTACCTTTCTTGGAAGTGATCGAAAGTTTGTTTCGTACTTGTTTTACCTTTCCAAAGCCTTTGATCTCGTTGATCAATGGTCATGCGATTGCGGGGGGGTGCATGTTGGCGATTGCGGCTGATTATCGACTATTGGCTCCCGGAGCTAAAATCGGCATCCCCGAACTGCGAGTGGGCGTGCCGTTGCCAATTACAGCCGTCGAAATGGTTCGGTTCGTTGCTGCCAATCAAGCGTTTCAGCGATTGGTCAATGTGGGGGCAACCTTTTCAGATACGGACGCAATCGCCGTGGGACTGGCCGATGAAATTGTGCCGGTCGATCAAATGGCATTGGCGGCGGCAAGAATCGTCGATGAGTTTTGTGTGGTTCCAACCGCTACTTTTAAGTTCTCAAAACAACAAACCCGCGCGCCTGTGTTGGCAGCGATCGCCGCCAATCGCGAACGATTCTATAGCGAGTATTTGGACATCTGGCAATCGCCGGAAATTCGCGCGGCCATCACACGTTATGCGGGCGAACGTTTGTAGTGGCTCGCATGAAACTCCATGAGCAACGCAAAACGGACGGTACTTTCAACCGTCCGCAGTGCTTTGATTTTAGTTCAGATCGAATCGAGCGGGACTGTGCCAATTGTTGCCGCCCCACGACATCCTCCCGAATTAATCGAGAGCATGATTGCTGGATGACCAACTGTTGGGATGTGACACACCGGCATAGGTTGGACTGTTCGGGTTGCCGGGCAATATGTTCATGACCGAGGCCGATTGGCTAGGCAGGTCGTCGCCAGAAGTAACCAATTCTCCGCCCGGATTATAGACCGAGAAACTCGGAGTATTAAACAGACCGAATCGTTCGGATTCACGACCGCGATCGTCAAACACGACGTTTGAGTTAGGAATCTGCTGGGCGCGCTGGACAGCTTGTCGCGATTGTTCATCGAGCTCGCGTTCGCCTGTTTTGCTAAACACCACCGTTGAAAATACTCGACGTTGCCGAGCAACTTGTTCCAACTTCTCAAGATTTTCAATTGATTTGGGGTCGTTCGGTTGTACAAATACAACAATCGAATGGCGATCGGCAAAATGATCTAATTGTGTGCCATCGGGCCATTGACCCGAAGGTGAGTTTTCTTGGACCACTGCACTCGCAGAGCCGGAGAACCACCAACCTAAGCCCGCAATGCTGAGTAGTAAAACCAGAGCAGCAACAATCAGGAGTGCGGATGCACCCCGCTTTTCTTCCTGTTTTTTGCGTTTTGCTTTGCCCGTCGTTTTAAGCTGTCCCATGAGCGTATCCCGCAATCAGATTCCTAATGTGTGCTGCCAGTCCGTGGTGCCGGTCTATTGGAAAGATAGCTCGACTTTCGTGTTTGGGTAAAAAATTACGACATTTTTGGTTGACAAAAATCAACA
Source organism: Pirellulaceae bacterium (assembly GCA_041739975.1). GTDB lineage: Bacteria > Planctomycetota > Planctomycetia > Pirellulales > Pirellulaceae > BJ22. The sequence continues at coordinate 17,487 of JBGSMY010000155.1, read as the reverse complement.
GAGATAGCCCTCACCCGCCTCCTCAACCCAGTCGTTTTGGTCGTTACATCCACACCCACAGAAGTTGGCAAATTTGAACCTGCCGGTTGATTGCGGGTTCAAAAACCCTCGTTCCCCACACAAAGTCCAATTTCATGCTGAAATCTCTAACCCCCAGACCAGTCCCGCCATTGTCAAGGGGCAATTGACGATTGAAACGACCTCGCCTAAAAACGAATTTTGACAAACAATCGATCTCATCCATCAAAAGGCGAACGAGGAAACCATGGGGTTAACAGCTGAGGGACCGCATTTAACGGTCCAACGCGCGATCATTAGTGTCAGCGACAAGTCCGGTTTGTTGGAACTTGCTCAAGCTCTTCGCAGTCGCCAAGTAGAAATCTACAGTACTGGCGGAACAGCCAAGTTCTTGGAAAGCCATGGATATTCCGTAGTCGAAATTTCTCAGTACACACAATTTCCAGAGATGATGGACGGGCGAGTCAAAACGCTTCACCCAAAAATTTTTGGAGGTATCTTAGGTCGACCGCAACTTGAATCGGATCAATCCGCCATGCAATCCAGTGGCATGGTGGGTTTTCAACTGGTTGTCGTTAATTTATACCCGTTTCAACAGACCATTGCCAAACCCAATGTGTCGCGCCATGAAGCAATTGAGAATATCGACATCGGTGGACCAAGTTTAATTCGAGCCGCCGCCAAGAATCACGCTACCGTTGCCGTGCTCACCGATCCGCAACAATATGCAAACGCAATTGCGGCATTGAATCAATTCGGTGGATTCACCTTGGCGCAGCGCGAACATTGGATGACCGATGCCTTTGAGCATACGGCCTGTTACGATCGCGCAATCGCCAATTATTTCGCTGCGAGCTCCGCGCTCAACAACGCCGCGGTCAACGCGGAATCGCTGTTTGAGTTCCCGGAAAATCTGACCGTGAACTATCGCCGACTGCAGTCGTTAAGGCATGGCGAAAATCCACACCAACAGGCGGCGTTGTATGCGGCACCCCAAATACACGCACCCAGTGTTGCAAAAAGTCAACAACTTAATGGCAAAGAACTGTCTTATAACAATCTGTTGGATCTAGATGCCGCGTTAGCCATTGTCGGTGGCTTGACTGAACCAGCGTGCTGTGTGATCAAACACAATAATCCTTGTGGCGCGGCAATGCAGTCCAGCCTTGTCGAGGCAGTTCGGGCCGCATTTGCCGGCGACCCCGTCAGTGCCTTTGGTTCGGTTATCGGCATGAACCGCGAGGTCGACATGGCGACGGCTGAGTATTTGGTTCAAGACCGGAACTTGTTTGTGGAAGCAATTATTGCTCCTGGGTTTATGGTAGATGCGTTGGAACTGCTAAAGACAAAAGCCAAATGGAAAACGAACGTGCGGCTATTGGCAACCGGTGCCTTTGAGCCAAATCGGACGAATTGGGAACTACGCAGCATTGCCGGAGGCGCTTTGGTTCAATCCAGCGATTGTTTGGCCGATAATCGTGATACCTGGAAAACGGTTACCAACTCGCCCATCGACGAACGATTGTTAGCCGATTTACAATTCGCCTGGCAATTGGTGCGGTCGGTCAAATCCAACGCGATCACCATTGCCCGCCAACAGAGCTTGATTGGCGTCGGCGCAGGTCAAATGAGTCGTGTCGACTCAGTTCGAATTGCAATCGAAAAAGCGGGTGAGCGGGTTGGCGGTGCCGTTGCCGCCTCCGATGCTTTTTTCCCTTTTCCTGATTCGATAGAACTATTAGCGGCCGCGGGAATTGCCGCAGTAATTCAACCCGGAGGATCAACTCGCGATGGCGAAGTCATTGAGGCTGCCAATCGACTGGGAATCCCGATGGTCTTTACCGGTAAACGTCATTTCAAACATTAGTATGGCAGCGGGTATCGTATGAAACGGGCTGCGGCAATTATTGGCTCGACGCCTGCTCATCTGCGATGGGCGTTGGGAATCAATTGCCCCTGGCGCCGTGCCGACCATCGCAGCGTGGCCGAATCGACTGCACGGCAACTGAGGATTCCACAGGAGTTCGCCATTGCACGACGGCAAAACAGGATCTTCGACGGATGGTGTTTTCGCGACACGATACCGTTAACCGCTAAACAGGAGGTGTGGGGATTCAACGTCAGCGAAACTTTGCGACCTTTTGGCGGACTGGACCACCTTGCGTCGACCTGCCACCATTGCCCCGCAAACGCAGGTTGTTGCAAACCACTTGTATCGAACCAACCGAACACCGAATCGGAATTTTTTCCATCCGCTCTAGCAGGTTGTTTTGGCTGGGTGCGCGATACAGACGATTTGGGATCAATGCCTAACTCGGCGAACCATTGTGTCGACCATTGGAGTCGACAATTTGAGATGAGCATTGATCGGATCGGCAAAACTGGCGAATGGTCTGAGGCCTTTATTGCAACCGCGCCATTGTGGTTCGGGATCTGGTGCCGGTCACCGTTGAATTCAAGTCAACTCGATTTGCTTTGCGAAATTGGTAGCCAATGGCCGACCGAAAATGTTCCAGGCCAGCACACGAGCGATTGGCAGGAATTGTTTCAGGCCATTGGTGCAGCGAGTCGTGAATCGTTGCCATTGCATGTGGAATGGGTCAATGCGGGCCATTCGGATGGCGTCCACTGGCGGTTACCGGGGTTTTGTCCAAATTGCCGAGCTCCGCGAGAAGAAAATAATCGTGTCTGCGTCGTTTGCGGAAATGCACAAGTCAGTGAACCATCGCGAATTCGAAAAGTCTTGGGACTACGGCCATATATTGATTTACGGCGGGTCTTAGGCGAATCCGCAGCATATGACCTCCATCGAAAATTCCTGCAAACGCGAGCCCACCTGTGAGTAAATTGCCTTCGCAAAAAAGCGGTGAGATGACTTCGTCATCGGAACTGATTCCCATTACGCTCGGCTGGGGCGTTAGCGGAGGAGTTGCCGCAGCACTTTTTTATTCTGTAGCCAATGGCTTGCTGCGACATAGCGCTGAAACAATCGAGCCCAGTCTGGTCAGCGCTGTGAAAGCTGTCGGTACCTGCCTGATTTTTTTGCCGATCTACTTGCTTGCAATCTGGAGACGCCAACCGTTATTGCCACCCGGCAAGGATCTCATTTGGTTGATCGTGGGTGCTGTTCAAGTCCAAGTCATTGGTAGCATCGGTCTGCAAGTCGCGTTCGCGGCACTGGGAGTTGCATTGGTGGTTCCACTTTATTTGGGAACGATGGTGGCTTCGAGCGCATTGATGGGCCGTTTTTTTTTGAATGAGCCGCTGAGACCTATTTCGCTGGTGGCATTATTGTTGTTAATGTTAAGCGCGCTGTTATTATGTGGCGGTGCCGAACAGGCTTTCATGAGCGTCGGGCAGAGCAGCCCGCAAGCAAAAGTATTGGGGGTTTCCACTTGGTGGGGCGTATTCGCAGGATCGGTGACAGGCGTATCCTACGCTATTTTGGGAATTGTAATCCGCCGAGCTGTGCGGCACTCAATTCATCCGTTGACCCCAGTAATGTTGGTTAGCATTTCTGGATCAATCTTATTGACACCGTTGGCCGTCTATCGAATGGGCTGGGAATCGATGTGGCAAACCCCTTCGTCGCAATGGACGGTGATGTGGCTTGCAGCCATCTGCAATGCAGTAGGCTTTTGGAGTCTAATTGTCGCCCTCAAGCGATTGCCCGTGCTCTATGTCAATGCCATCAATGTTTCTCAAGCGGCTTTTGCGGCATTGGCGGGTGTATGGTTCTTCGGCGAGTTTGCGACGCCCTGGCTGTGGAGTGGGCTTGTGCTGATGTCGATCGGATTCGCCGTACTGGGCCTGGGAACGACGCGTCTATTTAATCGTCCACAACCGATGACTGCGGTTGAGCCGCTACGTTCGCCATCGGCGAATGAGGATTAGCCAGTTGTTGTAATAATTGCCGGCGGCAAAGCATACCGACTGGGACCCCATTTCGCAGAACCGGAATCTGTCGCACCCGATGCAATAGAAACATTTCAATAGCATCGTCCCAACTGGCGGTATCAGGAATTGTCACCATTTTGCGTTGCATAAATAAACTTACGGATTCACCTCGCTGCATCGGATCCAACGCAGCGGCCAATAAGGAAGATTCGGTTACCAATCCAATCAATCGTTGGCGCGAATCGACAATCATTAGACAAGACAAATTGCGGTGCAGCATATGTTCAATGGTATGACCCACTGTCCAATCGGCCGTTCCCAAGTGAAGTTGATCGTTCATGATTCGGCAAACGCCGGGGCTGGCATTCATGATTTCAGGTTTCCCATCGGTTCACTAGGAGATCTTGGTTAAACGGTATTTGGAAAACGTTAGGTTGAGAAATTGCCATTAACCCACGATAGTGCGAGGATTGTCGTTGTGATCAACGCGCGAACTCGTTCCAATCGGTACTACCATTACAAGCGGACGTAGAAAAAGGCATCGCGGATATCCGAGATGCCTTTGGTGTTAAATATTTTGGTGTTAAATATTTTGGTCGATTGTAAGTCAAGAACTTACGAAACCCAACCTTATGATGCCCGGGACTTGGTCAGATCCCAAGTAGCGTCTTTGCTACCTTGAACCTTGCCCTTCTCATCAATTACTTTGTATTCCCATTTAATTTTTGAGAAACCGAGCACCAGCGACTCCATGGTCGACGACATGCCGCCCGACGAAGCGTGACCACTTTGGTCGTGTGATTTCACAAATGCATTGGTCAACGTGATCGTGTAATAAGTCTGCTCGCCACTACCTTCGGAATTGCGGATAAAATCGATGAGTACTGGCTCTTGCCATACGGTACCGTTGCAAACGGCTTGTGCCAACAACGGGGTCGATGAATCAGCGTTTTTCGAGATGACGACACCACCGACTTGAACGCGGCTGTTTCGCAGGTCCGCTACGGGATCGTTGCTGCCTTCGGCCATATTGCGATGCGCTCCCATGGAGCAAGATTCGATTGGAATCCATTTCTCATGACCTTGTTGAGTTGCCATACCTTCGATGCCCGGGATTTTCATATATCCTAAACCCATGATCCGTACCTCCCAAAAATGATTGTTAAAACTGAAAAACTTGTGATTTTTTGTGTTGTTGGCTGATTTCAACCTGATGCTATAGCTTTACGTGAGCTGGATGTCATTGTTGCTTACTTTTTTAGAAAATTTGGCGTCAGCATTAATTTTCAATTGCTGCTAAATTTTACCTAAAGCGAGGGGAAAAATCGGTGCTCTCTGTGGCCGTCTGAGCGCATTGATCATTGCTGCAGTTCGTCGTGGTGCCCTCCAATTGGCTGGCCAAGACTACTCGCAAATGTTCAGGCGATTTGCCGATCCGAAAAGAGCGCTTTGGTCAATTTTTCGCCAAGCGGTATTGGCCGGAGAATTGCAAATCAATTTAAGGCGGACCAAAACTAACGCCATCACGCTGTGGTTAAATAATCAACATGGCATCGCCATAACTGAAGAAGCGGTACCGCTCATTTACGGCCATCTCGTAAGCACGCCGAATTAATTCGTCGCCACCAAACGTACGGACCAAAACTAGCAACGTGCTGCGGGGCAAATGAAAATTCGTCATCAACCCTTGCAATGCTTGAAACTGGTGTCCCGGTTTGATAAATAGATCGGTCGAACCTTGCCAAGGTAAATGGGGCGCCCGTTGAGCCTGTGTCTCTAGTAAACGAGTGGCAGTGGTACCGACGGCAATCAATCGCCCCCCTCGTTCGCGACAACGCTGCATTTCCGCCACCGCTTTTTCATCGACACTGCCCCATTCACCGTGCATGCAGTGGCTCGAAATCTCTTCAACCGTAATCGGCTTAAATGTGCCCAGTCCAACATGGAGCGTGACTCGGGTAATGGCAACCCCCGCATCAACGAGACGACTGATTAACTCTTTAGTGAAGTGCAGGCCGGCCGTTGGCGCCGCCACGGAACCCGGTTTCGAAGCGAACACCGTCTGATAGTCTTTGCGATCCGCATCGGTCATATTGCCATCGCGAATGTAGTGGGGCAAAGGGATGCGGCCGAACTTGTCCAACAATTGCGGCCATGACAACTCTGACTCCGGCAATACTAGCCACGAACCATCGTCGAGTTGGTTGATCATTCGCAACGTACAAGTATCTGCTCCTTCCCGATCTTGCAGTGTTACCGCATCACCCGGCGCCATTTTCCCGCGGGTCTTGCCAAGTACACGGGCAATGCCGCTATCGTCAGTGGTAACAAACAGCCCGTGCCATCGCCCACCCGTTGCGGTGCGAAATCCCACTAATTTTGCTGGAATCACTCGCGTGTCATTCAGGACTAATAAATCGCCCGCTCGCAAAATTTGTGGCAGGTCTCGAACGTGGCAATGTTCAATCGTTTCTGTTGTACGCTGGACCACCATCAACCGCGAATCGTCGCGGTGAGGCAAAGGCACTTGTGCGATCAAATCTTTAGGCAATTCGAAATCGTAATGCGACAATCGGTTGACGGCATTGGTTTGATCCGTAGGTTTCGGCGGCGCGGCGTGGTCTGACACCAATTTCCCTTCACGATAAACAGCTTGGAACAGTATAAGAAAGCTAATATTTCGAGATGTTTCGACTACCACTTTCCGCTGTTATCCTACCAGAAAACCTCGGGCAACCGTAGGTCGGCTAGCAACCACCTGGGCGACTATTGCCGGCGCGGCTCATTCATATTTTGATCGAGCAATTCCCACACGCGTTCTTTCGTCAATCGCGTTTCCTCAAATTCAATATCTTCCAGCTCAGAAATGGTTGCCAACGATTCTAAACAAGCGTCCGTCACGGAGGTGGCTGAAAGCCCGATTCCTCGCAAGTTCACGTGGTTGCGTAGTGCGGTTAAATCGGTATCGGTTACCGCAGTTCCAGCCAATTGAAGTTGTTCCAGATTTTGCAATTTAGCCACCACGCGTAACAACTCCGATCGATAGTTTTCCGCAGTAAATGCAACCGCGTAAATCATTGCATCTGGGGAACGTTTTAGCATTCGAATTTTGGCGCGTCGCAATTCCCAAACCATGTTTGGGTCATCGAAAAACTGACCGCGGTACTGCATGTCGGTGGTTATTTGCTCTCTCATCGGATCGGCGGATCGATGTCCCTGAAGAAACTGCTCTCTAGAAAGTTCACGAGCACATCCGTCATGGTCCAGTCGAAAATACTGATCGTCCAGCGCCCAGCGCGGGTCGAACAGATGCAGTTTATCACCCGCTTTGGCCGTGAGCTCGAAATGTTGCCGTAACAGTCGACGTTCATTTGGAAACGGAACGTTTAGCGAGCCCCAACCTATAATCTCCCGCACGCCGGACTGTGAGGTCACGAGTCCCTTGGGGATGTTTTCCGAATATAAAACGAACCCAATTCCATGATCGATCCAGCCGATATAAAAACCCAACGGATACACCAGCAAGGCGATCGTCACTATTCTCTCCAGCCAAAAGCGCGGCGACCTGTCGTGAGGCGCAAGTAACAGCCAGGCGCCTGCAATTGCTGTGGTCACATTCCAGGGAATGACACTAAAATTCCAATTGATTCCCAGCGGAGACAGAAACAAGATAATTCCACCATGCATCAAGACACATCCGATAGCTGCCCAGCGCGGACGGATCAAAGCAATGAGTGCCAGGGCAATCTCTCCCCAAGCAGCACCATAAGCAAACCACAAATGCCATCGATCGGGATCAAGCGGAGATCGTTCGAGCAATTGATAAGATGTTGGTCCTAGCCAATCGGTTGATCCAAGTTTGTGGATTCCGGCCCACAGCCACATAGAAATTAAAAACCACCGACCAACATATCGATAGCGGTGCGACGACGCCGCTAACATCATGACCCACAGGGCAGCAATTTGCGGCTGAGTCCGCATTTGGTCGCAACCGCAAGCAATCAGAAATATCGCTAGATGAATCCAAACGCCACCGTTGTAACCAATCAAAGAGCCCAGTATAAATCTTCCGCGTGGACCACGACGATCGACGGAACTATGATTGACTGCAGTTAGGGTACTCCCGGACGGCGGGGTGTTAACCGTGGGCTTGGTTTTAGCTAAGGACTTGGCATTAGCAAAGGACTTGGCATTAGCAAAGGACTTGGTATCAACCGTGGGCTCAACCAGATTGTGAGATCCGTCTCTGCCACGAGGCCAGGCACCTACTAACAGGGCTGATCCAATCATAAGCCATCCAAAGTCAATCGGCCAATCCAACCATTCCCAGCGGGGCAAATGAGGCGGGATTTCTCGCGATTGCCAGAGCGGCCACGTGATCCAGATCGTAATGACTTGGGCAATGATGGCCAACCACAATGCTGCTGGCCAGATCATCCGACCAGAAACCTCTTTGTTTACGGAATCGGTGTTTACTGATCCCTTGCTTGCTGAAGCCGTACTGGCAGATTCCACATTGTTAGCTTTCATTGCCATTACCGAATCATTCGACAATTTCTTTTTGTCATTGGCCACCTGTTCGCCCTCACTGCCTCAGTATTAGAATCTTTCTTTGGTGGTTCGGGCAGAGTAGAGTAGGGCGATTGTCTCTTAACGTTTCTGCAATTGACAATTTTTTTGGCAAGGGCTCGGTTAATGTTGTTGAGCGGCGCGATTGATGACAATCGTGTGAAACTCGACAATCGGGCGACGCTCGACAGTCACGTCACAACCCATTGAAAAGGAATCATTTTGAAAACGTTGATCGTAATTCCAGCGCGACTTGGCTCGACGCGATTGGCTCGCAAAATGTTATTGCGAGAAACGGGCAAGACATTAATCGAACATACTTATTTGGCGGCGAAGAACTGTCGATTAGCCGATCGAGTGATAATTGCCACCGACGACCAGGAGATATATCAAGCGGCTCGCGGATTCAATGCGGAGGTTGAAATGACCTCGGCAGATCATCTCAGTGGCACGGACCGCGTGGCGGAAGTGGCCTCGCGGCACCACGATATGGAGTTGATCGTGAACCTGCAAGGTGATGAGCCGGAAATGGCCAGCAGTGCCGTTGATTTGGCTATTGAGCAAATGCAACATCATGATGTCCCGGTATCAACGGTGGCCTGCCCGATTCACGATCGAAGTTTGTTAGACGATGCTTCGTGCGTCAAGGTCGTGTTGAGCCATTCGGGTCGAGCCTTGTATTTTAGCCGCAGTGCCATTCCGCACCCGCGAAATTGGGATGACCGCTGGCTGGCCGTTGGTGAACCGCCTCGATTTTTGCAGCATTTGGGAATTTATGTCTATCGGCGAGATTTTTTATTGGCGTTTTCCCAACTTCCCGAATCACCTGCCGAAAAAACCGAATCTCTAGAGCAATTGCGGGTCCTGCAGGCTGGCCATGCTATTCAAGTAGCAATTTCCGCCCATTCGTCCAAAGGGATTGATACGCCCGAAGATTACCAGGCCTTTGTCAAGCGAATTCAGATGTGTTAAACTTGGGGCCTTGTCATGGCGCTGCGTTCAACCCACGAAGATTGGCTTAACCATTTTCGCCAAGGAAACACACCGCCTTTTTCTTCTCGTGTTTTTCGCGAGCTATTCCAAGTTTCGTCGTGAAACGTTCGCATAGCCCAAATCGATTTGAATAGCGATTTGATTGGAAAGGATTGAGCGATGGCTAAACACATTTTTGTCACGGGAGGTGTCGTCAGTTCTCTGGGGAAGGGATTGACCAGCGCATCGATCGGGATGTTGCTTGAACGCCGCGGCCTGCGGGTGCGAATGCAAAAACTCGATCCGTACATTAACGTCGACCCAGGTACTATGAGCCCTTACCAGCACGGCGAAGTCTATGTGTTGGACGATGGCAGCGAAACCGATCTCGATCTTGGCCACTACGAACGCTTCACTCATAGCCCATTGACCCGGCAGTCTAATTACACGACGGGACAGATTTATTTGCGGGTTATCGAAAAGGAACGCCGCGGCGAATTCCTGGGCCAAACCGTTCAAGTCATCCCACATATCACCAATGAAATCAAACGCTGTGTTGCGAAACTGGCCAATGACGACCAAGTCGACGTGGTAATCACGGAAATTGGTGGCACGGTTGGCGACATTGAAAGCCAACCTTTCTTAGAAGCGATTCGCCAATTTGCACTCGACGTGGGCAAAGAAAATTGCCTCTATATTCATCTGACTTTGGTACCTTATCTCAAAGCGGCCGGAGAACTAAAAACAAAACCTACACAACACAGTGTGGGGCTACTACGACAGATTGGTATTCAACCTGACATTCTGATTTGCCGCTGTGAACGTGAATTGCCGGCTTCAGACCGCGAAAAAATTGCCCTGTTCTGCAATGTGCCTGTCAAAGCGGTTATCGAAGAACGGGATACCGATTTTTCGATCTACGAAGTGCCTCTCAGTTTAGTCGATAATGGCTTGGATGATCTGATTGTCAAACAACTTAGTTTGTCCGCCAAAACACTGGAAATGGACGAGTGGCGGGAACTGCTGCATCGCCTGCGAAACCCCGAAACCGAAATCAGCATCGCCGTCGTGGGCAAATATGCTGAGCACAAGGACGCCTATAAATCGATTTACGAATCCATTGATCATGCGGGAATGGAACACCACGCTCAAGTTCGTGTTGGTCGAATTCTCAGTGAAGACATTCAGAGAGAAGGACCGGAACGATTGTTGGCTGGTTATGACGGCATATTGATTCCCGGCGGTTTTGGTGAACGAGGAATCGAAGGTAAAATCGACGCCATTCGCTGGGCTCGACAACGTAAGGTCCCGTTTTTAGGAATCTGTTTGGGGATGCAATGCGCTGCGATCGAGTTCGCGCGAAATGTGGTCGGTTTGCCAAATGCTAATTCGACTGAGTTCGAAAAAGATACGCCGCATCCCGTTATTTGCTTACTCGATGAACAGCACAATATTACCGACAAAGGTGGGACAATGCGGTTGGGTTCGCAAGCTGCTGAGTTGCGGCCCGACACCAAAGCGTTTGAAAGTTATGGCAAGTCCACCATTCACGAACGTCACCGCCACCGTTACGAATTTAACAATCAATATCGACAACAATTCGAAGCAAATGGATTAGTGTTTTCAGGAACTAGCCGAAATCAAACGCTGGTCGAAGTGATCGAACTGAATGACCATCCTTGGTTTGTCGCCGTTCAATATCATCCGGAATTCAAATCCAAGCCAACTCAGTCCCATCCACTCTTTTCGGGTTTCGTGCAAGCGGCCATTCGCCGATCCTCGCGCGATGCGATGTCGGAAGCGATGGGGATGGGTTAACGTTTGAACCGTTAAACGTCGACACAATTTTATTGCGCGCTCGATTGCAGCGTTTGCGTTTCTAAGGCCCCAGGTCAATCAGCGAGTGAACGTTTAAGCCGTTAGGCCGCTTTGTTGACCCATGGCACAACATCCGATACCGATGAATCCCGACCAGAGATTGCTGAGTTAATTGTTGCCGGTATCGGCATCTCGATTGGCATTGCTGGGGTAAATTGTACCGGTGCCAAGTCCTGTGATTCCAAGGATGCTGCCGCGCCGTAGCCAAAGCACCCAGCCGCCTCTGATTTAATTTCGGCCATGGTAGCGTTCAAAACATGGTCGATTCTAGCCAACAGCTCATCAAGCTGTTCGATTACCTCGTCTTGTTCGCGAGACAAGCGATCGATCAGCTCATTGGCCGGATCGATTGACGTGTGCTCAACCGATAGTTGTTCGTCCAAATTGCTGAATACCATGGTAGACAATTCTCCGTCAGTGGGTCGATTACACTCGGACAATTTTTAAAAGCGGTCCATTGGGAAAACATCGGTAACCAATGTCAACCGAAGCGATTGTGGTGTGGGTTAAACCAGTCGCTCTAATTGGTGAGCGGCTGCGGTTTAGGTAAAAGATGCGGATAAATTGGGTCGTGAGAGTTGGAAAATTTACCAACGCGCGGACTGTAAACGGTGGTTATAAGAGTCCAAGATATGAAACGTTCCGTCGCTAGTTTGCGTTAGGCCCCAAGGTTGATGAAAACATCCTGGTTCCCGGCCCGCTTGGCCAACCGCCTCTATAAATAGCCCTTCGCGTGTAAAGCGCTGAAGTCGGTGATTGCCGAACTCACAGATAACAACATGTCCATTCGGTTCGAGCACAATAGAATAGGGATACCGAAACTGGCCAGGTGTATCGCCAAATTCGCCAAATTGTCGCACGAATTTTGGCGGCGACTGGCGAACGTCAAAAATTTGGATGCGATGATTGCTGGCGTCGGCGACCCATAATTGGTCATTTTCATCGATCGCCAGTCCTTGGGGACGTAAAAACTCGCCGGGCACCGATCCATGACCGCCCCACTCTAAAACGTAGTTGCCATGGGGATCGAATTTTTGGATGCGATCGTAATCGCCGTATTCGGAAACAAAGTAATTGCCTAGTGAGTCTTGGACGACATCGGTGACAAATCCAAATTGCCCCGGGCCACGTCCGTTTTCGCCGCCGATCGTGCGCTCTGGTACCAGTTCGCCCGTGGGAGTATAGAACAGAATACGAAAATAATGAGTGTCGGCGACCATGATTAGGCCGTCCTGGGAAACACTTAGTCCACACGGTTTACCTTGAGCAAATTCGGGGGTTTGCCAATGCCGCAGGTAATTTCCTTTGGAATCCAGCACCTGAATGCGAGCCGTCATATCAACGATGTACAAATTGTCGTCTGCATCATGTGTGATGGCACGTGGTTTAATAAATCGACCGGGATCGATTCCCCGTCGCCCCCAAACATGGAATAACTCGCTCGATTGGCCGACCGGCGGGTCACAACCGGCGATTAACAAACTCCCCATGCAAATGCTTAACATTGAAATGGTCAAGCCCCATACTGGCGCAACCCGCCGAGGTGTCGCGGCAATCGTAATATTTGCGAAAGGTTGCGGATTCATCTAATAATGCCTGGAATTTGTGGAAAACAAGCAATCGGTCTCCACCTGCTACTTGACCCTGGAAACGATTAATCGATATAGTGCCGACAAGGTCGATTCGGATGTTTCGACCGATGAAATACCGGCAATCGGCAGAAACGTCTTATTAGCATGGCATGCGTTGTTTACAATCTCAAGCGGGCCGAGGACTCTCGGGATGCGGTACACCATGCCGTCGAAGCATTAGCCAATGGCCAAGTCATCGCGTTGCCGACCGAAACAATTTATGGCCTTGCGGCGAGTGCCCTGCGGCCCCAGGCCGTTCAGAGGTTGTTTGCACTAAAGCAACATGACGATCAATTGCCGTTGGCTTTTGGAGTCAAAAGCGCCGATGACGCTTTGGATTATGTCCCCAATATGTCATTGCTAGGACGTCGGCTGGCCCGACGGGTGTGGCCCGGACCGTTGACTCTGGTGTTTCCCGGTCCACACGCCGATAGTGTCGCCCAACGATTGCCCAACGAAGTTCGCCAAGCGACATTGGGTCGCGGTCAGATCGCATTGCGAGTGCCCGCACACGATTTCACAATGCAAGTGTTTCGGCTCAACGCTGGCCCGGTGATCTTGACCAGTGCCAGCCGCCAGGGCAATTTGAATTCCGCCACAGGTGAACAAGTATTCCAAAATTTCAACCAAGATATCGACTTTTTGTTTGATGCGGGACCCTGTCGTTTTTCACAACCGTCGACGATCGCCGAAGTTCACCACGACCAATGGTCCATAATTCGTCCCGGAGTACTCGATAGAAAGACGTTAGAGCTGATGAGCGAAGTGGCAATTTTATTGGTTTGTACCGGCAATACATGTCGCAGCCCAATGGCGGAAGGACTTTTTAAACTTCGCCTGGCGGAACATCTCGGTTGTCAAGTCGATGAACTGCAGTCGCGAGGATTTCGGGTCGCTTCGGCTGGCGTTGCGGCGATGGCCGGCGGCCCAGCCAGCGATCAATCGTATGAGGTCATGTTGCAACATAAGATCGATCTATCACAACATTCCAGCCAACCCATTACCGAATCCTTGGTTCAACAAGCAGACTTGATCCTGACCATGACTGGCAATCACCGCAATGCGATTATTTCCCATTGGCCAGCCGCCACCAGTCGCACATTTGCGTTGGCTCGCGACCAAGGCGAAATCTCGGATCCGATTGGACTGCCCGTCGAGTTCTATCAACGATGTGCAACGCAGATTGACCAACACATTGCTTGGTGGATCGCTAATCATCCCATTTTCCAGCGATCTCAACGTACTAGTTAGTTCTTAAGTTGCGAGGTTTCGATTTATGTCTCTACGTGTTTCAATCGGCAGCGATCACCGTGGAATCGCTCAACGCCAAGTCGTCGCCGAGACGTTACGCAGCAGCGGAATTGAAGTGCTCGATTTGGGTACCCATACAACCGAAAGCTGTGACTATCCGGACATCGCCGCTGCCGTTGCTCGCCAAGTTTCCGAAGGACAAGCCGACCGGGGCGTGTTAATCTGTGGTACCGGAATCGGTGTCTCGATTGCAGCTAATAAAATCAATGGTATTCGCGCCGCGGTTTGCCATGATTCGCGAACCGCCCGACTTAGCCGCCAACACAATGATGCAAATATTCTATGTTTGCCCGGCGATTCTCTCGATGGCTCGGCCATTGAGGAACTAGTTCAAGTATGGATGACCACGGCTTTTGAAGGGGGACGTCACCAGCGTCGGATCGAAAAAATCACAGCACTCGATTTAGAGCGATGTTAAATCATTCGCGTAAATCGACGGTTTATTTCCAGCCAACGGCAAGTCGTTTTACTCTTGTGGGGCTTCTGCCCGATCGCCCAATTTAACATTTGCCTTGAATAGCTTTTGATTGCGGCGATATTCGACCTGGATAACCTTGCCTGGATCATGTTGGCTGACCAACAGCACAAGTTCCTGAAATGCTTTGATGGGCTCATTGTTGATCGACACAATTTCGTCCCCCGCTTGTAATCCCGCCGCCTCGGCACCACTTCCCGGAACTACTTCAGAAATCGCACAACTGGGGGTTTCGAACTGAACCGGGATATTGTTCAGCGGAGCGCGCACGCCCATAAAAGAACGGCCGGTAACGTTGATGTCGAGCTGCGGGTTGCGGCGGGCAAATTCGCGATAGTGATCGAGATTGAACTTACAACCCTGCATCTGAACTTGTCGCAGATTAACCAAACGATTAGCCAGATCAAAAAACTCCGGCTCGATGTTCATTCCCGATAACGATACCGCTTGGAGCAATTTGTGTTCGGTCAATTTCTCCGCAGCACCTGCGCCCCAGGCGACTTGATTGAGACTAAGCATTCTAAGTTCACTGATCGCCGCAATCGACGAGGCAAGTTCTTCGGTCAACGTTTGTTGTTTGATGGTGACTTGTGCAAGCTGTTTCAGTTCGGATAGTTTTTCAACTGCCGCAGCAGTCAGTTCACAATTGCCGATGGTAATAGTCCGTAACTCAGCAATCCGCTGGAGTGTCTCCAACACATCTACATCGATCTTGAAATCTTCAAAGACAATATTGGTCATGTTTTGAATTGCCGCGACGAGCTGGACATCTGCATTTGTACCTCGCCATTGTTTGCCCAAACGTACATTACTGCCAAAAAAAGTCATGTCCGGAAATGCCATTTGACCATTGACAAACACGCGACCCTGCAACGGGTCTTGAAAGACAATCCCGTTGCGGAACATCAGTTCGGGAACTGCAAACTCGCGGGCCATTTGTTGCTCAGCCGTTAAAACCGCCGGTTCGATTTGATCGGCCAACGCAATTCGGCGGTTTTGTTCAATCGAACCCACGATAATACGATCAATTTCACCAATCAATTCCTCGGGATCTATTCGAGGCGGTGCGGTGGATACAGGTTTGGGTTGAGTCGTGGCGGCTTGGGGTTCTGGTGAGCCGCCCAGATTAAAGAAAATCTGCTCATTTGCGGTCTCCGTGGGCAAATACAATTCAACATCCGCTCCCAATGACCTTAAATTCTCGGCCGCAACTTGCGTCCGTTTACGTTTCCAATCGAGTTGTAACTCCACGATGCGTTCGTTCGTCAGTTCGCCACCAAATAGCGTTCGTAAAATCGCGGCCGATTTGAAAAATGTTGCTTCGTCGCCTTCGATACACAACTGTTCTAAAACGCGTTTAATCCGCCAACGCTTCTCCGGGCTACTGTCCAGATAACTTTTAGCCAACGGCCGCAAAGAAACCGACCCCAACGAAACCAAACTATCCGTCGCTAATTGCCGTTCATCGAACTGAACACTGTCGAGTTGTTTGAGAATGCGCGGGATGTCAGCCGGGGAAGCTGATCGCGACTGCTGATCCATCGCCGCGGCGGGTACGGTAGACGATGGCTCATCGAGATTTGTTTGACACCCGGTCGTCACGCTCGCGGCATTGAAAGTGACGACCAGAATTGCCGTCGTAAGATAAGTGACTTGAGTCCAAAGACGACCCAGCCGAACGCCGACGCCGCCTCCGCGCCGGCAGAATAATGACATTCGTGAACCCCAAGTTCGCGCACCGGATATTTGCGCACCCGATATTCGTACGCCGCCGAACTGTGCCCGTCGTGTTGTTTCCTGCGGATTTATTTCGCGTTGCATTTAATGGAAACCTAGATCTTTCCCACCCCACTCGCCTAACATCCTGATTATACCGTGCTAGCACCAGTAGCGAGAGAACTCCAGCTGCAGGTTTTACCCATCCTACCGCATTCGGCCAAATCGTGTCGAGCCGAAAAACTTTCCAAATACGCAAATTCAACGCATCTTGCCCAATACGAATAATTGGAAAATTTTAGTAAATGTTCCTGCAAGCGATGCCGATGACACTATTGCGTTGCTCAAGCCGGATTCCGGAAGACATCGATTCGCAGAAAACGTCAAGTTCGCAGGAATGCCATGAAAATTCAAACTTCTCGGTTTGGCCAAGTTGAAATTCAACCTGATGACATTCTGTTTTTCCGCAGTGGAATAATTGGTTTTGAATCTTGCCGCCACTGGGTTTTGCTAGCGGACGCCGAGAATCATTCGATCGCTTGGTTGCAGAGTATTCAGCGTCCAGAAATCGCTCTGCCAGTAGTTTCACCTCGTCGATTCGTTCGCGACTATCAAGTTCGTTTAGAACCGCAAGACATTGACAACCTGCAATTAACGGCAACAGAGCAGGCTTATGTGTTGGCGATCGTCGGCCGCGATGGCGATACCTTGACCTTAAACCTCCGCGGTCCTTTGGTTATCAATCTCAGTCGACGCATTGGATTTCAAGTGATTACCGTCGACCAACAACCCTTGCAGTATGAACTGGCTCCGCTTCCATTAACTCAACGCCGATCCGCCTAAAACGGCTCCGTTGAAGTTTGGCACCCTGAGCAAGCCGTTGCATTCCACGGCAACGTCGAACGCGTCAAGTCTCTGTGTCCTCTGTGTTTTAATTCAGCCAGTCATCGTCCTGGAATCACTGAGCTAATGAAATCCGCGAGCCGCTTGAAATAGCATCGGTGCGAATAACTGAAACTC
>JBGSMY010000153.1:0-3395 GCA_041739975.1 Pirellulaceae bacterium | reverse complement strand
CGGCGGCGGTGGCGGCGGTGTGCCAACCACAGTGTTCGCATTCACGGTGTTGTGCCTCGATCGCGCCAGCGGTGATGTCGTCTGGCAACAAAAGGTCGCCGAAAGCAAACCTCACGAAGGCGTGCATCCGACCAATACCTACGCCTCCGGATCGGCCGTAACCGATGGCAAACGCATCTATGCTTGGTTTGGTTCCTTCGGTATGTACTGTCTCGATCTCGAAGGCAAACTGCTGTGGCAAAAAGATTTTGGCGATATGCGCACACGCAATAGTTTTGGCGAAGGCGGATCACCCGCACTCCACGGAAATACCTTAGTCATTCCTTGGGACCACGAAGGGCAATCTAAACTCTATGCAGTTGATGCTACCAGCGGTGAAGAAAAATGGTCCGTTGATCGCGATGAACCGACCACTTGGTCAACTCCCCTAATCACCGAATATGACGGCCGCGTACACGTGATCACCAACGGCACCAATCGCGTGCGAAGCTATGATCTGGAAAACGGTAAAATCATTTGGGAATGCGGCGGCCAAGTTGCCAATCCGATTCCGACTCCGCTGCGATTTGGCGACTCCGTAATCGTCATGACCGGCTATCGTGGATTTTCAATCATGTCGATCAAACTCGATTCCAGCGGCGATGTAACCGACACCGACAAAGTAAACTGGAAGCGTTCCGATGCAGCTCCCTATGTATCATCGCCGGTCTTGCTGGACGGCCGTTTGTATTTCACAAAAAGTCGCGATGCTATTTATTCCATCGTCAATGCTACGAACGGTGAAGTAATTTTAGCCCCTAGCCGTCTCGATGAAATCGATTCGACTTACGCGTCACCAATCGCCGCTAATGGCCATATCTTTTTCGCCGGACGAAACGGAACCGTCACCGTCTTGTCAGCGGGCGATAAACCAGAAGTGGTCTCGGTAAATAAAATGGAAGAGACGATCGATGCGTCTCCGGTAGCAATCGGTAAGCAACTATTTGTCCGGACCGTGAAACACTTGTATTGCATCGAAGGCAAATAATTATTTTGCTATACGCTGGGCAGCCGGTCACCGCTTCGCGGATTGATTAGGTGTCTGATATTGCAACCGAATTCATAATCTGGCTACCGACGCTGAATCCCCACGGGATAATAATGGACCTGCGTTTTCATTGTTGTTCCGGCGGGATCCAATGTCGGTAGCAATTGTGATCTCGAATTTTCGAATTCGTTTAGTCGGGGCCGATGTCGATCTTGGCTAAACCAATTGATATACTTTTTCTTTCCCTTTTTCGCGTCGTTCATGTTTCCAATGTCGATTGGCCTCAATGGCGCGATTTTCTAAATCTTGATCGACCAATTGGTAATGCACATTGCGTTGTCGCGGCACATAACCCAGCTCCGCAATGGCAGCTCGAATTTCATCAAGCGTTAAATAGTGGACTGTTCCGGCCTCAGCCACAACGTTTTCCTCAATCATTAGGCTGCCCATATCATTGGCGCCAAAATGCAGGGCGACTTGGCCAATCTTTAGTCCTTGCGTAACCCAACTCGATTGTAAGTTATCAAAATTGTCGAGATATAATCGACTAAGGGCCAACATTTTTAGATACTCGTGACTGCCGGTCGGAGAAATTTGCGCCATCTCCGTATTGTCAGGCTGAAACGTCCAGCAGATAAATGCCGTAAAACCAGCTGTTTCGTCTTGTAGTTGTCGCAGACGTTCTAAATGCTCGATTCTTTCCTCAATCGTTTCCACGTGACCGAACATCATGGTTGCACTGCTACGCCCCCCCAATTTATGCCAAGCACGCATGACGCCTAACCAATCATCGGACATCACTTTGCCACGCGTGATCGCGGCTCGGACGCGATCGACCAAAATTTCGGCGCCGCCGCCCGGCAAGCTTCCCATGCCCGCGGCTTGTAATCGTCCTAACACTTCCTCCAAACTCAATTTGTTGACTTTGGTGAAATGAAAAATTTCTGGTGGACTGAAGCCGTGAATATTGACTTGCGGATACTCATGTTTGATATCCCGCAACATCGTTTCATACCAGTCGAGTTTATAGGTCGGATGCAATCCGCCCTGCAGCAATATCTGTTCGCCACCCAAACTAACTGTCTCTGCGATCTTGGACAACAATTCAACGCGATCCAAAACATAACCTTCTGGGTCCCGCGGTTTGCGATAAAAAGCACAAAAGTCGCAAACAGCGGTGCAGACGTTCGTGTAGTTTATATTGCGATCGATATTGTAAGTTCGGAAATTCTCAGGATGCTTGTATCGCGTCACAGCATCGGCTGCCGCGCCCAAGGCAGCAAGTGGTGCCTGATGATAGAGCATCAAGATCTCCGCTGCAGTTAAGCGACCACCCGAAAGCGGTTTTTCAAGCAACTTGCAAATCGTGGAATCGGATTTCTGGTTCATGGGGAATCAGCGCCATTTCGGCAGCATACTCACTAAACAACTTCAAACCTTGTTTTTCAGCACTGCCCAAATGGTAATGCAAGTGCCAAGTCAAATACTTGCGACATTGTTCTAAGGTCAAACCATAAGTTCCGGCACATCGCGCGGAAATCTGCATGGCTGCGGCCAGCCCCTGATTGCGCGACCTGGAAAACACATGCGACAACCGCCCTAGTTCCTCGTCCGTCCAATCGGCGTCAGCACGAGCCGCCCACACCGCAAATACAAATGGCAACTTGGTCCAATCGTACCAAACTTCGCCTAAATCGAATACGTAAGGAAACCCAGCATAACTGAAATGCATTGCCCGATCGCCGATAATCAACACCGCATCGGAGGTGGTCGTACGGAAATCATCTTGCATCCGCAATGTCTGATACTCCGGCTCAATTCCAAATCGACGATGTAACAAAATCTTCGTGAGCGCAACGCTGGTCCGTGATCCTTCGTCGAGTGAAATCGACCGCACTTGCTCCAGCGGGACACGACTCAAAATCTTTACGCTCCAAACCGGACCGCAGCAAGCGATACAAGCGTCAGAGATAATTCGATAATGCGGCGCCCGCAGCGCCTCCACCGTGGGGATTAACGCCACATCGAGTTCGCCTGCAGCCAGCCGAGTGGCTAAGCGACTCGGCAGGTCAAGACATACTTGATAGTCCGGCGCTAAATTTTGCAGGCCCTCGATCAGCGGCACTGTGTTTAAGTAACTAACAGCGCCTATTTTTTTCGTTTTCATACAACCTCGAATTCGACTCAGCCGCCCTGCTCGAACAAATCCAGCGTGAACAATTCCCAATCACTGGAGGAACGACAAACAAAATTTTTTGTCGTTCCGATCGACGCCGTGGAGAACCTCATCTTCATCTGTTAAACCGCAGTGTTCCACAAGTGATTAACGTTGGTTCCCAGGGGATTATGTGGTTGTTTTACTCAATCG
>JBGSMY010000042.1:0-11598 GCA_041739975.1 Pirellulaceae bacterium | reverse complement strand
CCAAGAACTCTGGAAAATTCGCAGCTCCCGAAACCAGCGCCTGAGGCGTCGCATTCGATTCAGCGAAATCGCTCGCATTAGTTGTCGCTAAATCTTTTTGAGGTTGCCACCACCGCGGCTCCAATCCAATTAAATTAATTTCACCATCGAGAACCGGAGCATACAGTCCAAATAATACGATTGGCCACAAGATTCCCACAAGTCCAATTAGCCAACGCCATTTGGCACTGGCGCCACTGCGAAAAACAAACCATAACCACCAAAAGGTTGCCATCAACGCCAATAACGCGGTTGTCCCCAAGACGCTATAAGCCGGGTCGACTCGCGTCCAATCGTGGATTCGCGACTGGAACAAGCGAGCAAGAATAGCTGCGGCTGCGACCAGTAACGTGGCAAAGGTTAACAGGCGAGGCAATTTTCGCCTGCCAGCCACACTTGTCGTCTGAGTCATTTGCTGATGTTCCTTGGCAAAGGCTTTGGCATTCGGCTTACAACACTCGAGCACTGAATTAAACTATTGTACGATGATTTACTGTTGCCACCACAGGACCGCAATGCAATGCCCGAATTAAACGATCGAGTCGTCGTATCTCGTAGAATCATTTACACACAAATTGGGTTGTTGGCTGTTTTGCCGGCGACCTGTTTTATACTCGGTTGGATGATGGGTCATTTGACGGCTCCACCAAAGGAATCCGACAATTCTCGAAAGTTTGCCACGGCTAGCGGCGTTGTGCTGCGTCCTGAAGGCGACAAAACCGTTGTCGATGCGGGCGCTACTGTGTTATTGATTCCAGTAAATACCGAATTTTCACAGCGCTGGGATCCTAGCTCGATCCACCCGACGTCGTTTCAACCTCTCAATAATCCGCTCATCGCGGCGATCCAAGATGCGGGTGGCGGGGTAGTTCGCACGATTGATGACGGCTCGTTTCGATTGCAAATCGGCGGCCCGGGTCAATATTGGCTAATCGTCATCTCCACAGCCCCCACCCAACAAAAATTAGAACTGAACCGCGTCGAAACCGCAGCACTCAGTCGATTGTTTTTACCATTGGAGGATCTGTTCGAGCAACGAAAGTTCTTGATGACTTCGGTGCAAGTTACCGGAGATCGCAAAGATCTGGGACAATTGTCAATTAATCGCTCCAACTAAAAAGCGCCTCCAATATGACAGCCTCCGTTCCGACAATGCATCGCGCTCGATGGCTGCTGGGCAATAATGGCCAGTTGCTTGAAAATGCGGTTGTTACTTTTGCTGGGCGACGAATCGTGGCCGTCGAACGTTTTGCCAAGGCGAAACATGAATCGGCTTTCGATTGGGGAGATCGCCTGTTGACACCCCTGTTCGTCAACGCCCACACCCATCTCGAATTCAGCGAACTGACTGCGCCGCTGGGGCATGCGGGGATGGAATTCAGCCAATGGATTCGACAAGTTTTATTGTGGCGAGTTCAATCCACGGCTCAATCCGATGGCGGTTTGGCCCATGGCGGTTTGACTTCGCCATCGCAGAAAGGTCTGCAGCTGTCCCAACAATCGGGAGTTGGATTATTGGCCGACATCGTCTCGACGCCGTGGTCGGTGGAATACTTTCGCCAGATGATAGATAACCCTGATGTCGATTTGGCCCCTCAATGCCCATTGGTGCAACCCTATTTAGAACAACTGGGTGCGAAACCAACCCAAGCAACTGAGCGGTGGGAAACCGTCACAAAACGGCTCGATCAATTAGGGAATCAATTTGCCAAGTGTAATAATACTGAATCAAAATTAATGTCGGTCGGATCGCCGGCGAATCCCACGATCGGCTTAAGTCCGCATGCTCCTTATTCGACGTCGAGCGAACTATTTCAAAAGATTGTGTCCACGGCGCAGGATCGGCGTTTGCCATTGGCGATGCATGTAGCGGAATCGTTATCGGAACGACAATTGTTAGAACACGGCTCGGGACCGTTTCGCGACTTGTTGGAACAATTGAATTTATGGCCGGGTGCCAAGGCATTTCCAAGCATCTCACAAATTATCGAGGGAATTGCCGGCACCGGAACGCCTGGGTTAATAGTTCACGGAAATTACCTGACTGACTCCGAAATGAAACTTATCGCCAGACACCAATCGACGTTGTCGGTGGTATATTGCCCTCGGACGCACGCCTATTTTAATCATCAAGCGTATCCGCTTCGGCAACTGCTCGATCTGGGAATCAACGTGGGTGTTGGCACAGATTCTTTGGCCTCAAATCCAGATCTCGACTTGTTGGGGGAACTGCGCATGATTTATCGCAGACACACCGACATTTCTCCAAAATCGATTTGGCGATTAGGAACAGCCGGTGGATCTCAAGCTTTGGGGTATGCAAACGACTGGGGGCAACTAGCGAGGGGTTTCTGCGCCGGCGCAATCTGTTGGGACCTTGGCTCCGCGGACTTGAATCATCCACTTGAGTCGTTGTTGGCGCAATCTGGGACGGTGTCGCGCACGATTATCGCGAGTCAATCCGGTCTCAATCCAACCGGGGCATTGCAAAAATAAACGCGGGACTTAAGTTGGAATGGGATTGCGGCCATGTTGGCGATTTCGATGAATCGAACGCTGGGCCGTAATCGAGTTGAATGGTGATCGTAAATCGAGGATTGGCGAGCGCCCTAACCACTACAGATCGTCATGGGCATGCCAGAACTCGATTGGATTTTCTCGGAACATTGCCAACTTTGTTTGGCAGAAACGGTTACAGCGTTGGAACAAGACCAACCGATTCTGTCCATCGCCAAACGTTTGCGCCGTAAGTTAGAACCGCAACAATCGGCAAGTCTGATTGAACTTGCACAGTTGAGAATCAAGGGTCGCGTGAAGTTTTCTCGCAGTGACGCGATGTATTTCACGCGAAAAGGACTAGAGCAGGCGACCTCCGAGCGGTTGGCAATGTACAAAGCAAGTCGTTTTCCTAGCCAGCGTTTGATTGCCGACATTTGTGTTGGGGTCGGTGGCGATGCAATTGGACTGGGAAGGCGTGGCCCACTGGTAGCCATCGATAAGGATCCGGTTCACAGTCGGTTCGCGGCGGCAAATCTGGCAGCCTATGAAATCGAGTCGGCCGACGTCTTATCGGTCGACTTTCACGATTGGCAACTGCCCGAGGATTGCTGTCTCCACATCGACCCGGATCGACGCGATCAGAAGCGAACGATTGTCCCCAGTATGTTTCAGCCAAGCTTAGCAGAGATTGTCCAACGCATGGGACAGCGATTGACCGCCGTTAAACTTGCTCCGGCATCACGTGTTCCCGTCGATTTGGCATCTCGATTTCACCTGGAATGGCTTGGCGATCAACGCGAATGCAAACAACAACTCGCTTGGTTCAACCACGATCAACTTGCCGCCAACTCCAAAAGCGCCACCGTACTATTCAATGACGGCGAACAAGTGACGCTTCATAGTGAACCGCAGTCGTTGGATTATTTGCCGCTGGCCGAGCAAGTTGCTAGTTACGTGATTGAACCACATGCCACGGTGATTGCCGCAGGATTGACGGACGAATTGGCTTGGCGGTGCGCTGGGCGGCGACTGGCGGCAGATGTCGCTTATATCACCGGTAATATTGTTCCAACGACGCGGCTTGTGCAAACGTTCAAAGTATTAGCGGTTTTGCCCTTGCAACTAAAACCCATTGAACAGGCACTGAATCAATTGGGCATGGGACATATTGAATGGAAGAAACGCGGTGTGGAAGCGCAAACCTGGGAAGACCTGCAGCGTCTGAAATTGACAGGCGACAAGCCCGGTGTGGTTTTAATTACCCGGTTGCTCCAAAAACCGGTGGCGATAATTGCCACACGTCCTTTGGCAGAGCAGGGCGATCAGTGATTGGCTCCAGCGGCGAAACCCAACCAGAACGACGGTAATGATCGGTTCACAGCTTTATTGGCGGGCTGACTGAACTAATTGCGCAGTTTCCGGAGTGACGGCTAAGCTTGACTGCGGATGATTTAATTCTAGATGAATCGCAAAACGCTGGTTGGAATTTGCCGCGCGAATCACGGCCGGTTGTTGAATCAAAGCTGCGCTACACGTCGTTCCCCAGCGATCGAGTGTATAAAGTCCAGCCCACGAAGTCTGTCGCGATTGCAATTGAAATTGACTCGTCAATAATTGAGCCAACTGCGTGGTGTCCCCAGTCCAGCCACGAAACTGGATTCGCTGAAGTCGTTGTTGTTGGTCGAAAAAATACGACAGGCTGCCATGCAGATCCCAGACGTTGACACCTGTTACCAGAGGCACGCGGTAAGCAATCAGTCCGGAGTCTGCCGTGACTCGCGACACGCGATCCCATCGGCTCGTAATCCAATCGGGAGTAATTTCAAAACGAAACACTTCGCCTAATTGACCAACCGGCATGAACTCAAGCGGTTGGGCTGAGAGGTCTGGTTGAAATTGGTTGCCCGGAAAAATGAGCGGTCCACCGCCCGGAGGCGGCAAGATCGGCCCCGCGGACCAAGGTTGAGAGTTCCCTGTCGGTACGGAAGAATTGTTGGCGGGTGCGTAACCCGACGGCCAATAAGAATTCTGTGCTGCCTGCGCTGTCGGTAATTGATAGGGATTCGCCGGTGAGCCGCCCGAGTCTGCTTGGTACGGAGAGTACCCGGGACCGAACGAACCTGCTGAGAAATTGTTTGATCCATAGATTCCATTGAGTTGAGCTCTGGGATCCGGTCCTGAATTCGATGAGCTCACCAGCCACGGCAGCCCCAAGGCCGCCGCGATCAACGTTGGAAACACCCAATCGCGATTCAATGTTGACTCAGCGGCCATAAGATTTGCTAGAAACTCCTTGTGCTTGTAATGCGCGCATGCCCCTCATTGGTATCGAAAGGGTGACCTGTACAGCGTTACCGCGATTGTTTGACAAGTTGTTATACGCGCCAACGTTGTAATTGGGGTCAGCGGAAATTTGATCACAATGCGCAGCACCGCTTTGATTGGAATGGGGCGCCTCGCTGTAATCCGTATAAATGGTTATTCGTTTAAAGCAGGCGCCCGCTAAGCGTATTAGAAACTCAGGTGCCGTGGGGTTTTTGAGGATTTGCTAGAGAGTAAGTGAACCGGCTGCAGGGCGAACTAAGTGAAATTTTCTTCTAGCCATTCGACATCAACACCCAGCACGGCGGCGGCAAAATCTAATTCAGTTGAAAAATTTTGGGGTTGGGCTTCACAGCGATAGCCGTGGTCCCGCAAAATGGTTTCGCCTTTTTCCACCGGAAATCGGCGGCCAAGTTGTTTTAAGAATACGTGGAAATCGTCATCCTGCAGCGCTTGGTCAAAATCATCCCAACGCCTCAGCATATGGCCTTGGTTGTTTTGCAGAACCATCGTGCGACAGAAGTTCGCAATTGGCTTGAGTTTAAGCAAACTGGCGCACGAACCAGCGAGCACCAAACAACGATCGCGATCTGGCATTAGCATACGACTTTTAAAAACATGGGCTAGACGCAGATAAAGCGCTAGCTCTGCTAACAATCCACTTGCCATGAAACCTGCACAATTGAAATATGGAAACGCTGCTGACCGCACGCGACGATTGGAGCGTGGTCAGAACTATCATGTTTCAAGGGCTGTTGAAGATCAAGCGGGATGAACTTTTGAAGGCTCGAAAGTTTGGTGGTTAGTTTTAACGACGCTTTGCGACGCTGAGGACAGCGGCGGCTACTGTTGGACAGCGGCTATGTAGGTCCGCCTGTCCTCAGGCGGACAATCCAAGACTAAAATATTGCAACTTGAGTCACAAGCAATAACAATCCGACGCTGAGGACAGCGGCGGCTACTGTAATTCCGACGCTGAGGACTGCGGCGGCTACTGTTGGACAGCGGCGGCTACTGTTCGACAGCGGCTATGTAGGTCCGCCTGTCCTCAGGCGGACAATCCAAGACATAATAATTGCAACAAAAGTTGCCTTCGACGTCCTTAGCTGTCAAACATTCGCCCCTACCCGCAAAGAGGTCGTGCAGCTTTCGAGAAGCGTTTTTGCTTGGTTTTTTAGGTGCATCGCCGCACTTCTCAAGTCAAAGCAGGGCCTGTGTTGAAACCAATCTAACGGTCTCGCCCTAACCAATACGAAAACTGTAAGAAAGCTTGGCTAAAAAGAGAGCAAGAAAAGTCATTGATGTGTTGAGTACTATCCAACAAGCATTGCTACTTTCGCAGCTCGTTAGCAGAGAGCAACGTTTGGCAGCTAGACTAAAGCTGCCGGTGAAACACCGGCAGCCACGACTGCCGCCCCCTAACCAGCTCGCTGGCAGAGGCGAAGGTTTGGTGGTTGCGCCCCGACTGGACCGGGCTATCGACATTGTATTCTCAATACGCTTTTCACCGGTCCAGCGGGCGGCAGATAGAACTTTTTTGGGGCGCCGAAACATGAAAAGGACGTGCTTTAACCAGTTAGCTTCCACATTGAAAACTGCCTGTCCATTTTCAAAGATAAACATAACACATTCAGCATTGTGCCCGATGGTGAATTGGCTCAGGTGCGGGATAACGCCGGCCCATTCCTCCGGCCAAATCAATGATGTGCGTTACCGTATCGCCGTTTTAAACATCGCGGTGCAGAAAACGCCCGGCCGGCTCGTTGGTAAACAGAATTTTGCCGTAAGTCATGTCGCCGGGGTTACTGTTGGTGTGATCCGGATATTGTTCTTGTACCAGTTATCACGCCGTCGCCGCCACGAAATTTGCGAACCATGTCTTTGGAAGTAGATGAGTCAATGGACGCAAATTCCGCTCTGGCTTGCCGTTAAACGTTGCGCTTGAAATGATTGGCGGCGAAGTTAAACAAACTGCGATTTTTCCGAGTATTGCGACTCGTTGCGACACTGTGCAATACAAAATCATGGGCGATGAGGGACTCGAACCCCCGACATCTTGCTTGTAAGGCAAGCGCTCTAGCCAACTGAGCTAATCGCCCGGACACTGTCAAAAAGTTTAACCTAAGAACAAGATCCCGAAAAGACCAGACAGGTTCACCCCTGGAATTCCCGACATCTTCAATCCCAGAATTCTTAAAACTCAGAAACTTGGATTCGACAAACCTTGAAATCCGACATATCGAATTTTCGACCTAATAATTTTCAAAATTTCTGGAATTCCCAGGGCTTGGAAATTCCAAACCCTTATTCCAAAACCCTAAAAATTTGTAAATAATCCGACTTTTTCTCAAATGCCCCGAAAACCACTTTTGGCAACCTAAAAAATCCTTAACCACTGATTACTCGAGTCCGGACACTAATGACTGAATCTCGAATCGCTACCTGTGGCAATCCATCGCCGTCATCATCGTCATCATCGTCGTCTTCATCATCGGATTTTTTCTTGGTATTTTCAATCTTAAGTGCCTTGATCAAATCATCGTACGTTTCCTCGGCACCTTCTTTTTTCATTTTTTTGATTTCGTCCAACGCTTTTGTAAACGAGGGGACCATCGTTTCGTTCTCATACTTCTTTTTGGCGGCACCTTTGAGTTTGTCCCAAGCTTCGGTTAACTTTTGATCTTTGGTTTGCTTATAAAACAATTCACCAAATTCATTGCGTTCCGTCTTGGGCTTGCCCTTCACGTGACAAGCTTCACATTTAAATATCACCTCGGGATATTTCTTTTGCATTTCTTTCTTGAAGACCGTATGAGCGGATCCCGTCGTGCCGCAACACAACGCAACCAACCAACAAGCCGCCAAAACCACTGCTCGCAACATCTTCCAAAACTCCCGTTCCCAGGTTGTATTACCAATCACGGTCCAGCATCACAATACTAGACAATTTATCGAAACGCGAATCTCTCGAACTCAAGCGATTCTCATCTCGCACGATTTGACGCGGTCGAACCGTTGACAATCTAGGTGGCAGAACGATTGCAACCCGCAAAAATCGGCTTATTAACAATACCCCAAGCCCAAGCTGAGATCAACGGTTACCGATCGATTTGTGTTTGTAAAACCGGAGGGCGAACAGCTGTTCAAAAAAATATCGAACCCGCAATTTCCAGACAACCGGCTCTCGAAAATACTCCGCCATTGGCGACCTGCAATGGCGTAACCGCCCCCATTGCAGGGCGTGTGCGATCCGGACCGCGGTCGGAGGGCCGAATTGACTTTTCTGTAATAACGAACTGCAACCAATTTGGTCGTTTACCCACCGGCAAGCTTGCTAGGCCAGCGATGCTGGCGCAACCGTTTTGCTTTCTAATCAGGTCAAAATTTGCGCCCGCAAGTACCTTGCGAATAACTAATTTTTTGGCTCCTCGAGAAATTTAGGGGAAAGAATTTAGTGGTAAGGCATTTAGTGGTAAAAAAGATTGAACCACGAAAAGCACGAAAAGCACGAACGACGGATTGGGGAGTGCATCAAACGGGTTGCGAAGAATTACCGGCAAGGTTGAATTCGACGCGACACGACGCGCACTTTCACGGGTGTGCACTCAAAGTGGATCGGAAAGCTTCAACGTGGCCAATCGACTAGGTCAACCTGAAGCCGGTATGATCCAAATCGGTTGCAGGATAACACTTCGAGAAAAATAGTTATCCTGGTTTATCGCAATCGAATCGTCCCCAGCCAACCACTAAAATTCCTGGATAATCAATTTCTTATCGCCGTACCGTTCCCACAGTGCGATTGCAATTTACTTAGGTTTGTACGTTTCCGGTGCATGTTGGTCTGGCTCGCTGGCACAATACTTCAAGCAGTATTGAATGGGGTCTTCTTGGCTTTGCGAAAAATGGTCAGGGGCCAGTGCCGCAAAACTACTGCCGCAAACACGACAACGAACTTGTCGCCCCAGGTACTGTATCGACTGCTGCCGCCTTCGGTGGCAACTTGGGCAAGACACTGAAAAACAGATTGACAAGATCATATAAATAGCCATCCATGTGACGAGCGGCAAACTCAGCAGCAATAGTCCGTTGAGGAAATCCAACGCTCAAAAACTCTTGCGTTGGTTTAGCATTCTAACGTTGATCTGGTTTTGAATCAAAATCAATTTCGCTGGCAGGGTCAGAATGAGCAACGGCATTTTCCAATTCGACAAAAGCCGCTCCGTCCGAGCTCTCGGAGGAATACGACATGTCGCTTATCGCGACGCTGGGCGTTATGGCTTGAACATCGTCGGAAATTTGTTTCTCGACCGCTTTTGGTTTCGTTTGAGATTCTGCTGCCGCAACTTGATTAGCCGAATGCAAAATTACTAATTCTTCGATATCATTCGTGACCTTAAGAAGGTTTAAGGCGATATCATGATGCGAGATGCGATTTTCGCGGCGGGAATGAACACGCGTTCGACCAAATACCCGTCCCTCGGCTACAAGTGGTACTTCGACTTGCCATTGTTGGCTGGCGCTAAGTTTCACGCCCTTTTTGCGCCAGGTGGCATGAAAGCCTTCGTGTAGCCAAGGGGCATTGATGTCCAACATCACTTCAACCAAGTCGTTCTCGGCCGCAAACTCACACAGCCGCCGCCAGACTTCATTCCAATCCCGATCGCCTTGCAAGCGAATCGAGACATCGTCAAACAATTGATTAGAACGATTGGGTAACATAATAAACGAGCGGACGACTCCCCAAACGCGACGCATCAACAATCGAAATTCAGCGACTCCAAAAATCTTACCGGAGATCATGACAAAAATCACCAAGCCAATCGAAATGAAGGCGTAAATGGTTTCGTGAGTCAAAAGCGAAAGAACGGCCCCACAGGCGGTCATGGTGCACAGCAAGGCCACCCAGATTAAGCTGGACACGGGCCCAAGTCCTTGTTTAGCCATCACATGGTGTAGATGTCCGCGGTCTTCCATATAGATACTGCGGCCGGTAAACCGGCGGCGGATGATAGCGGCGCCCGTATCAATCAGAGGGATTGCCAATAAAGCGACAGGCGCAAATACGGCATAAGCGGCTGCTTGTTTGAACGAACTGCGAATTGCCACCGCTGCCAACAAAAATCCAATGAGCATACTACCCGTATCGCCCAAATAAGCTTTCGCTGGCGGAAAATTGAATCGCAGGAATCCGACGAGTGCACCGGCCAGCGCCAAACAAAGTACACCGTCAAACGCTGAATTGCGATCGAATGCCATAATCGCCATCGACAAACTGACGACAAATCCAATAGTTGATGCAAATCCATCCGCCCCATCAAGCAAGTTCACCGAATTAATTGCCAGGAGGCACCACGCATAAATGACCAGCGGGGCAAAGATTCCAAACGGAATAACGAATCCGGCAAACTCGATCTCGTCGAAGTAATACCCGGTAAACAACAGAACGGTTACTGCTAATATCTGTCCGGCTAGTTTTTGACGACCGCGCAAATTAAAACGATCGTCCAGAATTCCGACAATCACTAAAATAGTCGAACCGAGCAGCAATCCGGCGATTTCCAAATTCTCACCCGGACGAAACCGTAATTCAAAATACTTAATGACCGCGACCATGGTCACGATGATCGCAAGGAAAATGACGATGCCACCAATTAATGGGATCGCCTGTCGGTGCAGTTTTCGCGTGTTGTCCGGTTTATCTACTAAACCAACTCGGACAGCGAGGGGCCGCAAGGCTGGTAAAATCACCAACACCAGTACGAGCGCCAAAATAAATGTTGCAAGGGGCATTAACATAATCAAACAGATGCCTATCAAGTAATGGAATGGTGCAACCACATACGCGAGTTGTTTCCACCCAGTTCAAACTTTAGCCAATTTTCTCGTTCGCCGCTAGCGATAATTTGTCTGCCTAATTCCCCGACCAGGTCTGAATCACCTGTCTGTTCAATATTCTGGTTGGGGTGTCCCGCATCCTGGTCTTTGTCTTGATCCTGATTTTGGTTAGGCTCGCCACCCGGCGGAACTGACTGCTTATTTCGCAAGGCATCCATTTCAATTTGTCGCTGCTGTTCAATGCCAAAATCTATTTCTTTCATTATTTGAAGATAAGTTTTGTTTTTGGTATCCGAGGCCAATAGTCGTCGGGCGTGGGTCTCCGCGTCCTGAAATCGCTCAAGCCGAATGAGGTTCTCCACCAGTGTCAACCGAACTTTGTTGTTATCGGGTGCAGCAATCACAACCCATTCCCAACATTCAATAGCTTGCTCAATATCGCCTTTGGCCTCAAACAACTGAGCCAACAATAAGCGGTTTTGGATGAGTCCTGTTTGGCGTTCACTTACCAATGCGATGGCTTGTTCCAGTAACTCCCGTCGCAATTCGTCGTCTCGATCTGGTAGATAGTTACTGAGGAAATCATAAATCATCTCGGGATCGCGGGGAATAATCTCGTCGGCTATTAAACGATTATCGACTGGCCGTTTTACACGTCCCGAGAGACCCTGTAACAATCGTATCGTTCGCACGAATTGTCGGGGCTCTAATTCCAGAAGTCTTCTCAGATGCAAAAAGGCCGGTTCATAACGATCTGCGAACACATTTGCCAGAGCGGCCATATACCTCATATTAGTATTGCCAGGCGCCAAACTGACGGCTGATTCGATCTGCTCTAGACCTCGTGAGTTTTGCGCAAGGATTAGCGCCAGGTTTCCCAGTTTCATTTGCGTTTCAGCTTGA
>JBGSMY010000393.1:0-14652 GCA_041739975.1 Pirellulaceae bacterium | reverse complement strand
CAACGAATACAGTCGCCAACAACTGGAAACGATGGCCCGTGAAATCATCGACCACAATGTAAGGTTGTTTGCTTGCGAGCAACAAGTTGCAGCTTTGGCCGAACGAGGCATTTGGATCGATAAAGATCCGTTTGTTGTGTTTGACCAACTCAGGCAGCATCTAGGGCCAAAAATGGATGCCGATCACGCTTTTTACTTGGGCTATGAAATGGCCAAACTTGAAATTGCTAATCTATTGGGAAAACAATATACGCAAGACGAAGCGTTAATCTGGGGCCACTTGACCCGTGCGGAAAAGAAACGACATCGCTTGAAACGCCGTTTGCCACGATCAGAGGACAGTCGTTAAGCCAACATTCCAAATGGCTAGGTAGACGATTTCTCGAAATGCATCAGATTCTTTTGATGGCTATCCAAATTGAACATCACAAATTAAGTATTTAGCTTAATTCATTTCGCCCACCATTGGTTAATCGCCCTTGCAGAGGCAAGCCATAGTCGACGGTCAATTTGGTCCGCGGACGATTGACGTAAATATTTCCTTGACGATACGCCTCGGCAATTGCGACTGGAATTTCGGCTTCTGCAAGAATTAAATCAGACTGGCACTGCGTCCACTGCGCTTGCATCTCTTGTTGGCTGGCAATCGCTTCTGCGCGACGGACTTCAGCGCCGGCGCGTGCCATTCGTGTATCGGCCTCGGCTTGGTCGCTTTGCAAACGAGCACCGATATTGTCACCCACATCGATGGCCGCGATATCGATCGAGACGATTTCAAACGCCGTGTTTGCGTCCAGTCCTCGAGCTAAAACACTTTTCGAAATCCGGTCTGGCATTTCCATCACTTGCATATGCGTGGCCGACGAACCGATGGCCGAAATGATACCTTGACCGACGCGGGCGATAATGGTTTCTTCGGTGGCACCACCGATTAGTTTCGCTAAATTAGTACGAACGGTGACGCGTGCTCGAATTCGCAGCTCGACGCCATTTTTTGCAACGGCACCCAAGGTTCGGCTGCCGTTGGCAGAGGGTTCGGGGCAATCGATAACCCGCGGCGACACACTGGTTCGCACCGCGTCCAATGCGTCCCGGCCAGCCAGGTTAATCGCGGCCGCTCGATCAAAATCTAAATCGATACCCGCTCGTTGCGCAGCAATCAAAGCTCGCAAGACATTCATCACATCGCCACCGGCGAGAAAATGCGCCTCCAATCGAGCGGTGCTCATGCCATGGGCCTGATCAATATTTAGACCGGCTTGAGAGGCCATAATTTTTGCATTTACAATCAAACTCGGTTTAACTTGCCGAAAACTCATTCCGACTAAGCTCAACATGCTGACATCGGCGCCCGACATATAGGCTTGAAACCAAAGCATGCCGTGAAAGAACAGGACCCAAGCAAAAACGAGGAGGATTAAGCTCGCGACAATGATCCCAACGATCGATAGAACCGTCTGCCAGCCGATTGCGGCCAATGGAATTAGCTCGAGGTTCATAGATTTGGTATCCTTGAGTTGCATGGCTTGAATCAGATCGATCCAGAACTATGCGTGCCATATTGGAATTTGCGCGTAAAAAAACCGATGTGGCCAAGCACCAGCAGGTGCTTCGCCACATCGGTTTACAGGTTCACTGATTCTTGGCAACGAGCAAATTGTCAAAAAACGAGCGTGCCGAATTCGCGCGAGGAAGTCGTTTTGACTTTTCCCCCTACCAAGCTCATCCTATGACATTTACCGGGTAAAGCAATAGTCGGTTACCCGGCGAATTGCGGTTTTGACTCAATGTTTATCGCACTTCCCGCTCTAAGTAACGCAATCACCTAAGAAAAAAATGACAGAATCGCTCAAATGTCGTGTTGGAAAGTGCCTAATCAGCGCATATTGTAACCTTGGTTAGGGCGGCTCAAACGAAGTTCGCACCTACAATCGCATTTTCAATTAGTGGGTCAACGGGTATAAATAATGGTTGGACAACACTGGCCAGTTCGACCAATTTGATGCGGCTGGCAAGTGTGGCTTTTCAATTTGACAGACGGAACAACTTCATGACAGAAATGCTCAATCCGAATGCGCAATCAGCGGCTAAGTCGTTAGCCGCTTCGGGATTGTCGGAACTAAGTCTTGCCGCCGAACATGGTCACAGCGATACCGGGATGGTGCAACAACAAGATTTTGTTGCTCCGCCCGCGACGCGAACCCAAAAAATAGTTATGACGATCGCCGTTGTCGGCCCGTTTTTGGGGGTCGTGGCTGCGGCAATTTTATTGTGGCAGTATGGATGGATGGGTTGGCCTTATTTGGCGATGGTGATCGGGGGTTGGGTCCTGACGAGTTTGGGGATTACGATTGGATTTCATCGATTGTTATCGCATAAGTCGTTCGACACCTACCGCGGCGTTCGCGCCTTTTGGATGGTAATGGGGGCCTTGTCTGTTGAAGGCGCTCCGCTGATTTGGTGCGCTGTGCATCGTCGCCACCATGGTCATAGCGATCAAGACGGCGATCCGCATTCCCCGCATTTGTGTGGCACCGGTTTTTGGGCAATGTGTAAAGGACTGTGGCACAGTCAAGTTGGTTGGCTGTTTACGGGTTATTGGTCAAAACCAGAAATGGAACGTTACATTCCGGATTTGATCAAGGACAAATGGTTAACCATGATCGATCGGTATTACTATGTATTTGTAATTGCCAGTTTGTTGATTCCGACAATGTTAGGCGTGGTGGTTGAATGGGCCTGGGGCGATGGGTCGCGGTCACTTTGGTTTGGAGCTTTGCTGGGTTTTATTTGGGGCGGACTGGTCCGGATATTTTGGACTCACCATATGACGTGGTCAATCAATTCCATTTGCCATGTCTTCGGAAAGCGCGAATATCACAGCGATGATTATTCGACCAATAATCCACTGTTTGCTGTTTTGAGCATGGGTGAAGGCTGGCACAATAACCATCACGCTTTTCCCTCTTCAGCACGGCACGGATTGAAATGGTATCAATTCGATTTGAGCTGGATCATTATTCGCACGATGAAAATGTTGGGGCTGGCCTGGAACATCAAATTGCCGAGCGAGCGAGCACTTGCCGCCCGACGAATTAAGCCAAACGCCTAAGTTATTTCGTGGTCATCTGGCGGCCTTGCGCGCCAAAGATCGCACCAAAGATCACGCCAACGATGTAGCGCTCAAAGCTTGGACTTTGCAAAAGCTCGACAATTAAGCATTTCCAATAATTGTTTAATCTCAGTTGGCGCTAACGCAGCTTCCCCAGCGCGCCTTGAGCTTTTTGTAGTCGAATCCATGACAATTGGGCCGCGATAGTTGCTTGCAAGACATCACGCCGCGCAGCAAGGCGGTCTCGTTCTAAAGCCATCTCATCCTCCGGTGATGTTGGCACAAGTTCATTGCTTTGTTGTTGAAGGAGGATCGATTGCTCGCTGCTTTCTAAGATTTTTTGTTTAAGTTCCAGAGTTGTAAGGTGTTGTTGAGTCGACTCCCAGGCTTCGGTGACTTCTAAACGAATCGCCAATTTTAAGTCGTTGACTAATTGGCACAATTGTTCATGGCGGGCGGACAATTCCAATGCTGCCAATTGCTGTTGCCATTTTGCCGCGCATAATAATAATGGCTTTGGAATTGATAGTTGTCCCCACCCTCCGCCACCACTAGCCATTAACCTTTGTTTAGCGGCCGCCAGAAGTGTTGGATCATTGGAATTAGCCAAAGTTTGTGCGGCGGCCAAATCGGATCGGTGCCGATATGCATTGTCTAACGCTTGGTCGAGTGTCGGTAAAATAACAGCCTCCAAGTTGACTTGTTCGGTCCAAATGGGGTGGTGTGTATCGGCTTCGAGAACTAAGTAAAATTCCAATTGTGAAGTCAACGCTTGTTGTTGATAACGCAGCTCAGCAATTTTCGCGAGCAATTCCAGTCGTTCGCGTTGCAGCACAGCCAACGAGTCACCGGCAGGAATATCGCGACTCATCGCTTCAATCGTCGCTTGTGAGTCGGCCAACTTTTGTAAAGATTCTTGAACAATACCGTGAGCCAAATAGACTCCCAATAGTTGGTAATACGCTTCTAACGCCAAACCGGCAGACAAGTTTCGTTGTTGGGCAGCTTGCAGATCTAGTAAGACACCCAGTTCACTGTGACACTCGTTGGTTGGCGCTATGCCTTGTTCGGCGATCAATTGATTAGCGGCTTTGGACGACTGCGCCGCGAGTCGCTCGCAATCCGGAGCAGTTAGAATTCGAACTTGAGTTGTATTCTCATCGATGACGGGCATCGCGGTCAGATTTGTCAGCGACCAAACGATGGGCATGTTGCGCTCACCAACCGACACCTGTGGCAATTGTTGAAATGTGATGGGCGGGCAGACCGACGGTTGACCGCACTCGGAACCGGATCGCTGGCGATGATGAGCACAGCCACTCATAACAAGCATTAACCAACAACCGGCCGTCAAACCAATCGCAAGTTTGACGCTCCGAGCGTAGTTCAAGGATGTACTGAGGCTGAATGGTGGCATGATGATTTCG
The DNA here is from genome assembly GCA_041739975.1 of Pirellulaceae bacterium. Lineage (GTDB taxonomy): Bacteria > Planctomycetota > Planctomycetia > Pirellulales > Pirellulaceae > BJ22. The sequence goes on along the minus strand of JBGSMY010000393.1, from coordinate 10,113 downwards.
TTTTATGCCGGGTAAATGAATCGCGACGTACTTACACACAACAACCATTGGGAAATATCGTCCGCTTAGACCGATCAATCCAACGGTATCGCTTGCAGGAATTCTTAGAAATATCCCTGAGATTGACAATTTTGGAAGACTTTGACGACTGTTCCGAAAGTAGCGAGGACGGTTGTGCCAAGTAGCTTTGGCACAACGCCAAAGGTTGCCAAGCCTGGGAAAAACATTAAACCGAACCTAGTGAGTTAAAACTCGTTATTTCCACATGTGGGAAAATCCAAAAAGCGGCGAATTGCTGACTAACACATTCAAAGGATTTTTTGCCGAATGCTGCAAGGGCGATGCACGCGCTATTGAGGGATCGCCTCGAGAGGCGTTTTGGGCTGGCTTGGCAGCTCGCCGATATGGTAGTGATGGCACGTTGTGCAACGATTGGGCGCTTGATTTTCCCGATGGCAACTGGCACATTGCGCCCGTTCGATGGGCAGAAATTGTTGAAAGGTCTTTGTCACAGTCGACTGCAACGCCGTGGATTCCGAGGCTAAATCCAACTGATGGCATGAACGACAATCCTGCAACAGTAAATGAGGTGCATGATTGAATTTTGTAAACCCACGATCTTGTGGCGACCTCAAATTAGATTGCCAACCACGATGGGATTTATTGAGGGCAGTCGCAGCGATTTCAGAGTTGAATGGGTTAGTTAAAACAAGTGAACTGTTAACTTGGTGACACGTGGCACATTGGCCAGCAGAGGTGGGCAAAGTCAGTTCGTCCAAGCTGGCCAATAGGGCAGAGTGCGAAGTAGGATTGATGGGTTTATCACGAACCGCAAGCTCTGTCCAAGACGAAATTAATGGATCCGCATGTCCGACGGGATAATACGTAAGTTGGAATCGCTGATCGTCGCGGAACCAGCCAGTTTTTGTGTGAGCCACGGTCGAGAATTTGAGAGATGGTGGCGAATTAACAATGGAAGAAGACTCAGTCGCTGGTTCGAGTTCAGAATGGTTGGCATTCTGCGAATTTGGTGACGCGTCGCTATTGCTGCGTTGCGAATCCAGGTTACCGACTGAGTCTTTCCGATTGTCGTGTTGAGCGATGTTTGCCGATGGAAGAATTCCCGAGTTGGGATCTGCCAAACGATTCAATGGGTTATCCCGCAACAATTGTTGATCTGCGGCCAGACCTGTTATTGAATCGCCCTGGTGAGTAGAGCTTGGTTCGTTTGATCCAACCCCCGTCACTCCTCTGCTGCTATTGACATCGGCGGTCCGCAATCCATTTTTCCAATGCGTTTGATTTTCATCGCTTTGTAAAGGAACTGACAGAGATGCAGATGATTGCGGTCGCGCCGGAGTTTGCGGATGCTCCGGGAGATTCGGCATCACCAGTGGTGTTGATCCATCCAATTTACCAGCCAATGGATTGGGAACTAAGATATCGTCTTGTTTGTCCGGACTAGTCCGCGCAAGCCAATCCATATCGTCGGGAAACCAATTGATACGATTTTGCCCCAATGTCTTACCCGACTCCATCTCCAGGGCCAATTCGGGCAGCCAGCGGGTAACGGCGTCGCGAAACAATAATTCATTGAGAAACGGAAACAGTCGATCCATCGGGAGAATTGCAGTCGAATTCGAATTCACCGCGGCCAATCGTTCTTGAGCCGCTTGGGGGCCGCGATTTGCGAGTTCCCACAACAGGCGTTTTATTCCGTGAATTACAACTGCCGCGTGGACCAATTTATCCTGTCCGATGTCTTCTAAATCCTCAAAATGAAACTTGGTCCCCAGTTGTTCCATCGCTTCTGCGACTTGCGCATCGCTCGCCAAGAGACGTTTCATGTAGGGGGTCAATACACCATCGAAACCTTGGCTCAATTCAGCGGGCCAAACGCCGATGTCTATTCCGGCGGCGCGAAACGCGGTCACGTCAATGGCTGGCAAACGAAACCACGCAATACCAGACTGTAACGGTTCCTCGATTGCTTGCCGATGACAACTTGCGCAAGACTCCTCAAACGGCTTGGTTTGCATCACCATGGCCGAGCCGTCTGTTTGATGGCAAAGTTGGCAATCGAACGTCCGTTGGTGTTTTTCAAAGTGTTTTCCGGCGTGACTGCGATGGTCAAATGCGATATGGGAACTGGTTGGGCGTTCCCAAGAAAACGGAGGATGATCAGTTTCAAATTTCGCGAAAGATTGGACGTGGCAGGTTTGGCATTGTCCGTCGGTCATTGCCGTCAGGTTAAAATGCGTGCCGTGGTGTTCGCGATGGCAAACAGCGCAAGCAAGTTGATCGCGTTTTCCACCGCTGGCCAGCAACCAAGTGCTCGCGGTTTGCCATTGCTCGCGGTGCTTAGTTGTCAATTCGGCGAGTTTATCTGCTGGCATTGTATGCGGTAATTTCGCCAAAGCTTGGTCAATTTGCGAACGATGACAGTTTAAACACAGCGTTACTTGTTCAGTTGGAAAGGTCGTACCGCCCGCAAGTAGATCGGTCAGCCAATCGGAAAAGCTGCCGGATCCGGCGGCATGGCAGGCCGAGCAACGCCCGCTGCCTTCAGCCGTGAGCAATTGTGCGTGATGCTGAGTCAAAGGACCCGGTGCCAAAAATTCGTCGCGATAGGGGGAATTCAAAACGATAAATAGTCCTCCGATTGTAAATGCCAAACAGGCAATCACAATCTGTAAGCGAAGTTTGCGCAGCGGAGGCTTTTGCAGCAAGATTGGCTCGTCTCGATGATCCAATGGTACGAACCAATCCGTGTGGGGTTGATTGGGCCGAACGTAGACATCCGTGGGCGTAAGTTTTGATTCTTTAATATCTAATCGTTGAATCATCGCAAGCCTCCGCTAAAGGCGTGGACGATTATGCCGTGGAGCGTTCCCAACGTTAACAAACTATAAGTAAGTGCAATATGTACAAATAACCAGCACTTCAACTGACCCTGCACGGCATGATGATAATCCAAATCGTCTTTTTCCCGAACCAATTGCATCAATGACTGGCTGGTTTCGCGTTCGGCAATCGCTAGATAGCGATCAAGCCCACGAATTTCAGTGAGGAGCCGTTTGCAATATCGGGCACTTGGTAGCAACCAGAATAAAACATGGCGCGGCTGTTCCAAAAAGCGAGAAACCTTGTTGACGTAAAACCTGGCTAAGATTTCGTTTGGCTGAGGATTTTCTAATAACAGCTTTCTCGCAGACAGAGCCAAATGATATTTCTTGAGAGGAATCTGTTCAAAAATCACTTGTTGTTTGATCGCGTACAAACGACGCGGCATGACTCGTGTCAAATACAAGCCATACACGCCGCTGCAGCCCACCGCCAAGAAAACAATGGCCAATAAACGTTCGAAGTTTCCATCGGGCCAGCGCCATTGCACATGCGAGGCAAAAATCACAAAGCTCGATAGACCTATATAGATATGCGCTTGCATCCAACTCGCTGCGGATCCTAAACGAGGCAGCACTGTAATCTTTTTGCGCAAATTGAAGGCGGCCAAAAATAACACAATCCCCGCCAGCAAATAGCCACTCGGCCAGCTCGAATGATAGCCTTGATCATCGAGTCGCTCAAAGTACCAAATTACAATGCTACAAATTGTGGCGGCAACCAATAAGGATTTGATTCGTCGTCGCCAAAAAAGTGAGCGAGGAATGACAGGAAGTTGAGACACGAGTTAACCACCTCCAATCCATTGAATGAGGTTGGACGGATGGGAAATGTCAATCCTGATCAAAGCGTCATGTGGGCAAGCGCGTTGGCAAGCGGGGCCCCCCAATTGCTCGACACACAAGTCGCACTTTGTAGCCTTGCGGACTGGGTCGCCCGATTGGTGATCGACAATCGGTAGTCCCTGCGGATCGCGAATTGGAACCATCTGGATATTCTGGTAGGGACAACTCGCAGCGCAAGTACCGCATCCAATGCAGGTTTGATCATTAATCGTCACCACTCCAGTTTGTTGCTGCCGGCCAATGGCCCCAGTTGGGCAGCCGATCATGCAAACAGGATCCAAACAATGCATACAAGCATGTGTGAACTGAAAATGATCAATGATTGTGCCTTCGCGAACAAAACGGGGGTTATGTCCGTGGGCATTAGAGCAAGCGCGAACGCAATCATCGCAGCGCGTGCAGCGATTGAGGTCAATCACCATAGCTTGCGTGCCGTTGATCAATCGATTTTCGACCAACTGTTCTAAAAAATCTGATGGCAATCCCGCTGAGCGTTCCGAAAGACGACGCTGAGGGGACGCTGTGTCCAGCGATTTCGCCAGCGGTGGCAAAAGTGCTGGCCAATTTTCAGATGGCAGTTGGGGCAAGATTAAACGTTCAACGACCTCGGTGGAAATCCGCAAAATGTCGACATACCCAACGGCTCGCAAATTGAGTTGCCAAGGACGTTGTTCATTTGTTCGTAGATTATGGGCAATTTCGCGCAGCCCAAAGGATTGACCTTTCCCCAAATATTCAATGGTTTGTTCGCCCGAACCGTGCATACGACTGACACGCACAAAACCATTTCGAATCATTAACAATCCGTTGACATAGTCGCCCGATTGTGCAATCAATGGCTCGGATTTGATACGCTCGGCGATGTCGGATTGGCTGATCGAACGATACGACGCCGTCCATTGTTGCGAGCCATATGATTCAAATTCGGTGGCGGCAGCGATTTCTGTGATCGAATAAGTCGGCAAGCCTTGTAGGCATGGGGTTTCGGCTAAAAAAGTCTGTAAGCTGTTTTCGCGGTACAGTTGTTCGATATGTTGCTTGAGCGTTGAATCGCGTTGCATCAATTCCCGCAGGCCTTGCCAGCGAATTTCTAACAATTGAGTGGGTCGATTAGCGATTACGGTGGCCGTGCGGGGCGTTCGCGTGATCGCCGACAGTTCGCCGAAAATCTCACCAGTTCGCAATCTAGCGATTTGATTGGGGTCTAGAATGCTGGCGAAATCTTGAAGAAATACACGGGTGTGTTGTTGCTCTTTCCTTGTTTTTAACGTTGCCGCGGGGTCGGCTGCTGCGGCGTTGCGTACTTCCGGATGGCGGGTTGGATTCCACAATTGGGCAACCGCTTGCCACCACGATTTGGGGCGAACCGAATGCCGCCCCAATAGTTCTTCCGGCAGGGATTTGAGTGACACAATCACTTCGCCATTGAGAACTAGAAAAGCGCTATTGCCGTAATCGCCTTGTCGAATAACGATGTCACCGTTTTCATAATGGTTCAATCGGCAATCGTTGCGAAGAATTCCGCGCAGCGGCACCATGGGTGAAAACGCATCCAGCCGCATGGAGCGAAAAGGTTCCAAAGACATCAAATAGTCAACTGATTCGTCGCCCATTTGAGGATCAAATGGTTCGTCCCATCGTTTCGGTTTACTGACGATACGAGTTGCTTGGTTCACGCCAATTTTCCTGTTTACCTAGGGTTAGTTTCGATACAGTTCAGGCGTGGGTAACCAGGGATCGACCGCACTGAGGTTATCGGACTCGGCCGTGGCGGCGAATTGTTGTGCAAGTGCGCTCACCCGGTCTGCGATGCCTTGCAACTGCTCGGCATTGTTTGTGGCCAGTTTGGCCTGTGCGAACTCTTGCAAGGCCTGTTGCACCAGAGGGTGCTGTAATTTTTGTTGTATGTCGTAGAGCTTAAGGGCAACACTCGCAGCGCGATTTGCAACCGCCATGCCGTAATCGGATTTAGTTGTTGCTTGGGCGATAGCGCGGGTGCTGAACTCAAGATCGGTCAATAGTCCGACGACATACATCATTCGCAAACGTTGAGGTGCCGTTGCGGCATTTTCAATCCCACCCGTTCGCAAAAAGTTGTGGCGAACTTTGCCTTGTGACCAGGCGACGAGTTCAAAGTCAGCGCTGCCAGCCTTGTGCCCGCCTTGATTGACGAGCGACTCATTGGGAACCGTATGGCAATCAAAGCAATTGCGAGCAATTAAATAAAGATTTTGGGTATTATTCATTCCTAGTTGCTGGCTCTGATCGAGCCGCTCTTGACGATGCTGTGGAGACTCCGATTGTTTGCTGACTTGGGATCCGCCGTAGTCATTGTGGACGGCTAACCAATCGCGCGAGGCGCCGTGACACGATTCGCAAGAGACGCCAGCGATCGGACGCGTTTGCCCATCTTCCTGTTGCTGTGTCGTGAAGTGACAATTGATACAGAGGTTGTTTCGTTTAATCGATTTCAAGCCCAATTTGTCGGTGATTTCTTTAGCGCGGGGATTGCGTGCCAATGTTTCAAATGTCTGGAAGTGCGGGGTTTGTTGCCATCGAGCCACCTCGGATCCATGACATTTTACACAAGTGTCAGCAGAGTTAACTTTACTGGGATCGCAGCGCAAAGACTGGCCCAGCAGCGAATTGGTAGCGTTTATGCAAAACAATATCCACCAGATCCCAGTGATCAATCCTATCGGCCGGCTTTTAGGATTCGTTTGAAGTGTGATTGGATACATATGCATTTCTCGTTGAACACCGGTTTAAATCGACCGTGAAGCGAACTCCCAACTGAAAATCCTGTGATTCGATATTTTCTATGCTTCCAATATTACTTCGGTGTCGGGACAAGCAATGCAGGGCAAGCAATGTCCCGGCGGGATCTCAGCGCTCGGTTGGTCGATATAGTGGACTTTTCCCTTGAGCAAGCGAACGGCACATTGGCCGCAATTGCCAGCACAACAACCTGAGTCTAAGACCACGCCTTGTTCCAAACCGAAATCTAAAATCGTCCGCGATGAACTTTCCCAATTTGCGGTCTTGCCTGATTGAGAAAAAGTCACTGGCATGGGAGCAGCCGAAATTGCTGTTGCCGGTTGTGGATGAGTCAACTCGACTTGTTCTGGGACTTTTTTTACGGATGCCGGGCCAAAAGCTTCAAAAAATATCCTTGATTCCGGAACGCCCCAATCAGTCAGGTCTCGATAAAGCGACTGCATGAAACCGGGAGGGCCACACAAATAAAACTGGAATTGATGGTTGGGTAGAATTCGTTTGAGGACTTCGACACTGACCGGACCATTAACCTGATAATTGTGCCCCAAGGTTTCGGTTTCCAATGGATTGGAATAACAATTGAGGACGAAAAAATTGGAGTTGTGCTGGGTTAAAGCCTCGATCTCGCGGCGGAAAAGATGTTCCTGGCCATTGCGATTGCCATACAACAACAGGATGCGGCGCTGCGAGTTTTGTTGAGTCAACCAATCGGCCATCGCAAATAATGGCGTAATGCCAATTCCAGCGGCTAATAACACCACGGGAGCCTGCGTTTCGGTGTCGAGGACAAATCCGCCCGAAGGTGGTTTTAAATCGATCACATCGCCGACCATCAATGACTCGTTGACAAATCGGCTTATAGATACCTGCGCCGGCTTGTCGTTGTTAATCACTTTTTTGACGGTGATTCTGTAGTGTTGATCTTGAGGTGCTTGCGAGAGACTGTAACAGCGAACCAAAGACTTAGCAGAATCGGGCGGTGTTAATTGCAATGTCAAGAATTGGCCAGGGACCCAACTGGCAAAGGGTTTCTTATCGATTGGGGCCAGGTAAATGGAGCGAGCGTTGGGTGTCTCCACAGTAATTTTGGCGACTCGAAACTTACGCCAGCCTTGCCAATGACCGCGCATCGAGGTGCTTTCCAGAGCGCGGTCATTCTTTTCATGTTCGCTGAATTGATTGATTTGCGCGCGAGTTCTCTGTTGCCACAGGAGGAACTGTTGGCGAGTTTGTTGTTGGGTCGTGTAAGTTTGTAGGGTCCAAAGCGCGAGTTGGACGATGACGATGCTGCTCATCATCAAACCCAACGCAAGAAACGCCCACTGGCTCCATTCCATTGGCAGTCCTAGTCCTTACGATCCTAACAATTTTTACGAACCGCATAAATTAACAGACAACCAGTTGTTGTCTTATTAGCCTTCATTGATTTAATCGGTGGAAACGGTGCGAGGATCAATCGGCGGTGGGGTTGTTTCGGTTTTGCGGATTTATTAGCTAAACGAAAGCGAATGAGTTGAATCTTTAAGGGAGATTTGCTGATCGCGTAAGCCATCTATGACTCAGGCGGTATCGTCAATTGCTCGCGAAACCAATCGACCGTATAAATACCGCTGGAATGTCCATCGCTAAACCGAAGATTAAATCCGTAGTTTCCGACCGGTTGCATTCCCAGGATTTCCAGCGGCATTAGTTCGGCTGCTGATACGATCGGCAATCCTTGATTGGGAGCAAGTGCTTTTTCTCGACAATGTGCGCATGGGCATTGCTCCCGCAACCAGCGAACTGGCATCGATTGTTGGCGTCCATCCGACCACACGATTTGCAATTGATAGTCTGTCGTGCGGTTGAGTTCAACTGGATAAGTTTCAAGCATAGTTTGATGGATCTGCAACAATTTCAGAGAGTTCTCTAATAAGCCGTTGGACTTCGTCGGCCGTGTTGTAGTGAACCAACCCGACGCGGACCATTCCCTCCGGTTCTAACCCCAGCTGTTCCGTGAATTGCAGTGCATAATAGTTGCCATGCCACACACAGATGCCGCGGTCAGCGAGCTCTCGAGCAATGCGGCTGGCTGGCACACGATCGTGAGTGAACGAAATCGTTGAAAATCGTTCTCGCGCTCGCATTGGATCCGTAATCCCATAAATCTTGATCCCAGGAACCGTTTGCAAGGTTTGAATCAGCGGCCAAATCAAACTCGATTCATATTTTTGAATCGAGGCCATTGCCGTCACCAATGCCTCTCTTCGGGCTAAATGGGCATCTTCAGCCAATTCCCGACCAATATTGGCGAGGTACTCAATAGCTGCGAGCCCTCCAGCAATCGATTCATGACTTTGAGTTCCCGTCATCCAGCGCCACGGTATTTCATCACTCGATGGTCGTACTTTGTAGGGTGTCAGTTCTCGAAATCGATGGGCCCTAGCCCACATAATCCCTAGATGAGGGCCGAAAAATTTATAGGCTGAGCAGGTCAAATAGTCGCAATCCCAATCTAGAACATCAATTAGACCATGGGGTCCGAAATGTACGGCATCGACAAAAATTTCAGCGCCTGCTGCGTGAGCCCATTCTCCAATTTGCTTGACTGGATTGACACCGCCTGTGGCATTGCTGGCGCAGCCTACGGCCACGAGGCGTGTTCGCGACGATAAGCAGTTTCGCAGTCGTTCGAGGTCCAGAGTATAGTCATCTTGTCGAAATGGGATTGTATGGACGGTCACGCCGCGCTCGCGAGCCGCCATCACCCAAGGAGTCACGTTAGCGTCGTGATCGAGACGGGTCACAATAATTTCATCTCCTGCATTCCAGGTTTGTGACAAGGCGCGGGAGAATGCAAATGTCAACGAGGTCATATTCTGACCAAAGATGATTTCTTGTGGATCGCGAGCGCCTACGAAATCCGCAAATGCTTCCATGGCGGCAACCAACATCGCGTCTGTCTCGCGACTGGTTACAAATGTTCCGCCGTGATTGGCATTTTGATATCGCAGATAGTTAGCCATCGCATCAATGACTGCATTGGGCACATGAGTGCCGGCGGGGCCATCAAAAAAGACTAACGACTGATTGCCCTGTCGCCGTTTCAGGGCGGGAAACTGCTCTCGATAATTGAGTGCCGTGGCGTGTTGAAACAATTGTGAAGTTGCTGTTGTTGTCATCGGTGATCTATAAACCTTTTTCCTTTGCCTTCAAATCGTGGCAGTTTACCCATTTCAACGCATTGCACCTCAACTCGCAGCCCCAATCGAATTTGCAATTCGCGGATTACGCGTAACGGGTCCTGCAATCGATCCTCAATTTCAATCGTCAATTCGTCCATCGCGCCGCGTTTTTTGGCCGTAAGTCGATATTCAATTATTTCTGGGAAACTTCGCAAAATCTGTTCGATGGAGCTGGGAAATACATTTACCCCGCGGATGATCATCATATCGTCATTGCGGCCCAAAACTCCTCCACTGAGCAACACAAATCCACAGGGCTGGTCATCGTTCCAGGTTGGACGCACTAGGTCGCCGGTTCGATACCGTAGTACCGGGCTGCCGGAGCGGCCTAACGTGGTCAGTACAAGTTCCGAAAGTTCGCC
>JBGSMY010000384.1:0-26663 GCA_041739975.1 Pirellulaceae bacterium | reverse complement strand
GCTTGAATCGATTGCCCTTAATCGCGGGTAAATCAGGGATGCGAGTTCTGCGGTGAAATTTTTGCGGGTACCAGATATCACACCGTCGCCGCCGCGGAATTTGCGGGAGTTGGGTTGGGAAGTGGCTGAGTCGATAGCCGCAAATCCCGCTCTGGCTTGCCGTTAAACGTTGCGCTTGAATCGATCGCCGTTAAACGTTGCGCTTGAATCGATTGCCGTTAATCGTTGCGCTTGAATCGATTGCCGTTAAACCACTGCGCGGTACTGGAGCGACCAGGGAATCTTGGTAAGATCATATCTAAGTCGTGGTTCGTCACGTTTGGTCGCATTCTACTTTTTTTGTGCAACGAGGGAGTCTGCAAATGGCATCCAATCCGTCTTGGCCTCATTCTGTAAATCGTCGGCGGTTTGGTACTGCTGCACTGTCTGCGATTGCCGCTGGTTCGGTTCTTAATGGCGTTGCAAGCGCTGCAATCATAACGGCTGACAACATAAATTTGCCGCAGGATCCCGAGACAGCACCAGCCGCCAAACCTGACGGTCCCACGGAAGCCGATTTTGAACGAGATTACGAAGCGCCCAAATTCAAACCGGCTTGGTCCAAACCACAAATCAATCGGCAACTGATTGCCGATTTTGTCATCTTTGCCCATTCGGAACTGGATCAAGTCCAAAAATTGCTTGAACGTTTTCCGTCGCTGGTTAATGCAGCGATGGATTGGGGCGGGGGCGATTGGGAAACAGCTTTGGGCGGGGCCTCGCATATGGGCCGCGTCGATATTGTCGAACATCTAATTAAACACGGTGCACGGATGGATTTGTTTTGCGCCACGATGCTCGGTCAACTCGAGATTGTCAAATCGGCGCTCACATGGCAGCCCCAATTAATCGACGCTATTGGGCCACACGGTTTCACACTTCATTTTCACGCCCAGGTCGGCGGTGAACCGGCCCAACCTGTGCTCGATTACCTCCAGTCGCTCAAACCGCTCGAACTCAAACCCGTGCGGTTGCGGCGATCGGACCTCCCCAAAACGGCTCCCGACCGTTAATCCCAAACGATCGTGTTTATGCTAGATTTTTGGTTCAAAAACTGGCGGCGCAGCCGCTGGTACCGGCAACCGGTGCCCGCCGCAGACCTTGTACATTTGGAACAAGGCCTTTGGTTCTTTGGCTATCTAACAGATGAACAACAGGAACGACTCGGAAAACTCGGGCGTCAATTTATCCGCGAGAAATCGTTCGAAGGGATGCGAAATCTGACCGTCACGGATAACATGCGTTGGTCGATTGCCGGAGCCGCTTGCCTGTTGCTGCTCGGGTTCCAGGATCACTATTGTTTCGATCGGGTGCGCAGTTTAATTCTCTACCCGCAATCAATTCGCATGCCCCGTTTGGCTAATGAACCGGAACAAGAATATCCTTGGGTCTCCGGACTCTACGCCCGCGAAGTTGCTGTAATGTTGTCTTGGGCCGACGCGCAGCGCGACTGTTTGAACTCTGAATCGATCCAAAATGTCGTCCTTCATGAATTCGCTCACCATATCGATGAACTCGACGGCAGCGTCGACGGTAATCCACCGTTACCTAGTCGCCGATTGACGCGCCATTGGCGGGAAGTGGCCCGACGCGAATACCAAAAACTTTTTCGCGACTGGCAAGCGGGAGTACCACTCGTGTTGGACCCTTATGGACTCAAAGATCAGTCCGAGTTTTTTGCAGTCTCCGTAGAAGCTTTTTATTGCTTGCCCCACGAGATGTCCGCACAACATCCTCAGCTCTACGAATTGCTGCAGGTGTTGTTTCAAATAGATCCGCGACAGTGGTTTCAACAATCGGTTGCGGGACCGATAAATCAACCATCATGAGCAGCGTGTCACCTGAGGATCATACTTATACGGTTGATGTCACGGGTTCCCTAGTGCGGCCGATGCTGCGATTGGCTTTGCCGGCATTGGCTGAAGAATCTCTGTTGCTATTGGTTTCTTGGACCGATTGGTGGCTGGCGGGACAATATTTAGCTGGCGATGACACCAAAGCCGCCATGGGGTTGATGAGCTATTTAACTTGGTTGATTCCTAGCTTTTTCGCATTTATCTCGATTGGAGCTTTGGCACTCGTTGCACGAGCCGTCGGCGGCAAAGATTTTGTTCAGGCCAACCGGATCGCCAATCAAGCGATTACCGCGGGGCTCGCGTTGGCAATTGCAATTACTGCGTTATTGCATTTTGGCAACACAACATTAATAACCGCCATGCAACTGTCGGGCGGTGCCCACCGCTTGGCCGTACAATATTTGGGCATCTTGGTTTTGGCGGTGCCGTTGATCATGTTCGAACAAATTGGTGCCGCTTGTTTGCGCGGGGCAGGGGATACCGTAACGGGATTTCTGGTAAAACTCGTTGTGGTCTTAGTCAATTTGATCGTCAGTTTTGCGTTGGTCACGGGCTGGGGCGTGTTCCCGCAATTGGGCTGGGCGGGGTTGGCGATTGGTACAGCCGCTGGCCATATTTTAGGTGGACTGATTATCGTCTGGGTACTCAGTCGGCGACGAGCCGGTTTGAAATTGGAGTTCCATGAACTCTGGCCCAATCGTGCAATAATTTTTCGAATTCTGCGGATCGGTATTCCTGGTGGCGCTGATATCTTGACACTGGTTGGCAGCCAACTGGTTTTCTTGTCGCTCATCAATCGATTGGGAGTCCAGGCCGGAGCTGCCCACGGCTTGGCAATTCAAATTGAAGCTTGTGCCTATTTGCCTGGCGGAGCATTTCAGATAGCTGCGGCGACCATGGCCGGACAATTGCTTGGTGCCCGCCAACCGGCGCGTGCCTCGCGCGCTGTGTTGACATGTCTCATCTGGGGCGGTGGTGTGATTTGTTCGGCAGGAGTGCTAGTCTATTTTGGCGGCGAGTCACTGGCAGAATTTTTTTCCGGTGGCCAAAGCAATTCAACCACCTCTACCGCAGCCTCACTGCTGCGCATCGTTGCACTCGCCATGCCGATGTTGGCAATGGTAATGATTTTTGGAGGTGCACTGCGCGGCGCGGGCGATACGCGAATACCTTTGATCGCCACGATCATCGGCTTGTTTATTGTTCGACTGCCATTAGCGGCTTTATTTTGTTTTTCGGGGCCGCTCCTCAGTTGGGGTGATTGGACACTGTCGGGTTGGGGTTGGGGCGTGACAGGTGCATGGTACGCGATGGCAGCTGACCTGACCGCTCGATCAATCGTGATCGGTGGTCGATTTTGGCAAGGCGGCTGGCGCTACGGCAATCGATAGCCTTTATCACAGCGGCCTCGAAAACTGGCTCTGTTTGGTCGCTACCAGTGCGTCGGTGGCGAAGAGTTGACCGAATAGCGACCAAACGTGATACAATTGCCTTGAATTAAATTGCCTTTTAGTGGAGTTAACTGGGCGTCGTGCAAGCCATTGACCAAGCGTTGGAAACATTTGGATTAAGTCGTTTTCGCCCCGGTCAACGGGATGTGATTGAAGCGATCATGGCCGGTCGCGATACGATGTGTATTATGCCGACGGGTGGCGGAAAAAGCCTGTGTTATCAATTGCCAGCAACAATCTTGGACGGCGTTACGATTGTTATTTCACCCTTAATCGCCTTGATGAAAGATCAAGTCGACGCGCTGACCGACCTCAATATCCCTGCGACGTTCATTAACAGCAGTCTGCCTGCCGATCAGCAACGGGCCCGAATCGAATCGCTCGTACGTGGCGAGTTCAAAATGGTCTACGTCGCTCCAGAACGGCTGCGCAGCGCCGGATTCCTGCGAGCAATTGCCGACGTCAAAATTAGTTTGCTTGCGGTCGATGAAGCACATTGCATAAGCCAATGGGGGCACGACTTCCGTCCGGATTATGCACGACTAGGTCGATTCCGCGAACGCATTGGAAATCCACAAACGGTCGCTATGACCGCCACGGCAACACAAATCGTTCGCGACGACATTTGCCAGATCCTCCAACTCCGCGATCCGGCAAGTTTTGTATCCGGTTTCGCCAGGCCCAATCTGTCACTTCGTGTGGAATGTCCCAACAGTAATTCAGAAAAAGACCATCGACTCATTGAGTTTTTACAACAGACCGACGGCGCTGGAATTGTCTACGCCACGACTCGCAAAAATTGCGAACATGTTGTTGAACTATTACAAGGCCAGCTCGACCGGCGCTTGGAGTATTACCATGCCGGAATGACCCATGAAGAACGTTTGCGGGTTCAAGAAAATTTCATGTCGGGACGAACTCCAATTGTTGTGGCAACAAATGCCTTTGGCATGGGCATCGATAAGTCAGATTTACGTTTTGTCTTGCATTACAACATCCCGGGCAGTCTGGAAGCCTATTACCAAGAGGTGGGCCGCGCTGGTCGCGACGGAAAACCATCCGTTTGTTTGTTGCTTTATTCTTACCAAGATCGTTTTATCCACGAGTTCTTTATCGAGAATTCTTATCCTCCCAAAGAAACCGTGCGAGACCTGTATCAGTTTTTGAGTAGCTACGATCAGAATCCAGTTGAAATCACCCTGCAACAAATCAAAGAACAAATGAATTTGTCGATCGGCACCCATGGGATTGCCAATTGCGAAATACTATTGGAAAAAGCTGGCGCCATTGAACGGCTCGATTCCCAAGAGAATATGGCCGGAATTCGAATCGACTCGCCGTTGCCAACTTTGGTGGATCTCGTGCCGAGAGAAGCCACTGCGCGGCGCAAAGTGCTAACGACGCTCGAGAAGCTGGTCGGTCCACTTCGCGGTGATCTCGTAATGTTCCATCCACAATGGCTGACTCAAAAACTGGACATGAAATGGGATAATATTGCGCGGCATATCAAATCGCTTGCCGAGCTGAAACAGATCGAATATGTTCCACCGTTTCGTGGCCGCGCGATCCACGTCAAAGACCCCAGCAAACCGTTTGCCAAACTGGAGATCGATTTCGTTGAATTGAATCGCCGCCGCAAAGCTGAAATGGAACGGCTGGAGCGCGTGATCCAATTCGCCACCACCCGGCGCTGCCGCCAAGTTGATATTTTGGAATATTTTGGCGACCCGAATCGCGAGAAATGTGGGATGTGTGACCGCTGTGGACACCGTCTCCCATTATCGCAAATGATCAAGGTGATTCCTCAAAAGCCAGCAGTCGCGCCGCCAAATATGGCGAGTTGGAATGAAGCGGCTATTGGATATGCGATACAAGTCGCACTAAGTGGGGTCGTGCGCACCCGGGGGCGTGCCGGAAAAATTTTGATCGCTCAAATGTTGGTCGGGTCTAACAATAAAAAACTAGCCACCGGCGGTCTGTCGCAATTGTCCACGTTTGGTTTACTTCGACAGCTAAAACAATCGGAAGTGGGCGATCTGCTCGACTTCTTAATCTCACTGGGTTACATCAAAAAATTTGAGACCGCAAAGTTTCGGCCCGTTCTGCAAATTGCTCCGAGTAGCGAACAAGCCATGAAAGGAAACTTTGACCTGGAGCTCAGTAAACAAATCCCTGCCGATTTAGCACAAACGCTATCGACTAAATTGGCTGGCAAACAACCGCGTCGGTTGCCGAGCGATTCTGCGCCCGGTCCGACCACTTTGAACCAACCAAGACATTCACTGTCGGTACCCGAGAAGTCTCCAGAAAACTTAAACACAATGACAGCGCCACCCCAATCGAAAACACCTTCACCATCCGCGATTCAGACTCTGGAAAAATCGACACCGTTTGATGCCTCCTCGCATGACAAACCGATGGACAGCCCACAACCATCACCGGCAATTCCGCCTGTGGTTAAATCAACTGTTATCCGGCGCGATGGCAGCCATGACAGTCCCATGCGGCCCAATTATTATTGGACGTGGAAATTGTTGAGCGATGGCTATCCCGCCGAACTGGTGGCGCAAATGCGCAGCATTACCATTCCAGCATTGTTCGACCATCTAGCGCGCGCGTCCGAAAATCAATTGCTGGTTGATCCCTCATGGCTGTTAACAGAGTCGGAACTCCAACAACTAAATCGCTGGGCTGGCCAGCAAACAAAAGCCCAATTGCAGCCAACCATTCACTTGATATCACCACCGATTTCGCGAGAGAAAGTAATGTTATTTTTGCAACTGCGTGAACATTGAGTTCATATATCTTCAGGCGACTAACGATACGTGGTCATCTGGGAATTTTAGTGGCGGGCTGGGGACGATTCGATTGCCATAAACCAGGATGACTATTTTTCTCGGGGCGTTATCTGGCAAGCGACATGGATTTATACGGGCTTCACGTTGCTCTCGATGATTGGCAACGATTGGTGAAGCTTCCTTTTTCACTTTGTGTGACCCGCGCGAACATGCGTATCGAGACGAATACAATTTTGAGAGCAATTCCCCGAAACCAACCTGCCGGCCCCCCCCCAATCCGTCGTTCGTGTTTTTTGTTTTTCGTGTTTTTCGTGTTTTTCGTGGTTCAATTTGTATTACCACTAGATTCCCCGAAGAGCCCGATAAGTTTGCTTGCCGCGGTGCCTCCCGGCGAACTTTGCAATTTAGAGTCCTCGCGAGACGCCAATCTGATGCAACGTATGGGCAAGTTGTTGCGGATCGTCCGAGGGACTGCAGATATCGATAATTTGACATTCACTCAAACCGCGAAACCAAGTTTCTTGATGGCGGGCAAATCGACGAGTGCGAATTAAAGTAAGTTCTTTGGTCGTTTCAAGCGAGCAATGACCGGTTAAGAATTGGCAGACTTCGTGGTAACCGACGGCCTGCGACGCGGTTCGGCCAAAACCTTCCCATTGGTTCATCAATGACTGCACTTCCTCTATAAATCCATCGGTAAACATTCGGTCAATCCGCTCGGCAATTCGGGCGTGTAATTCTGGGCGAGGTCGCCGCAGGCAAAAAACGCGACATTCCTCAGCCTGCTTGGCCCGGTCGAATTCCATTTGCCAATGGCTAATAGGCTTTCCAGTGGCGTGCAGTACCTCCAGTGCGCGAATGATTCGGCGTTGGTCGTGAGGATGGAGTTTGTGAGCCGACAGTGGGTCGACGATTTGCAAACGCCGATGCAGCTCGCCGTTTGGCATTTGTTCCAGAGCTGTCTCAATTTCTTGGCGAAACGCCAAGTCTGCTGGTGGACCTTGAAACAGACCTCGCAACATTGCCTTGAGGTACAATGCGGAGCCGCCGACAAACAAGACCTGTTTGCTGCGCCCGCGAATTTCTTGGATCGTTGTCAAGGCAAGGTCGCGATATTGGGAAACGCTAAAACGATCAACTGGATCGCAGATGTCAATTAAATGATGCGGGACCAATTCCCGAATTGCGGTCGACGGTTTTGCCGTCCCCAAATCCATCCCTCGATAGATCGACATGGAATCTAGTGAAATGATTTCGGCGTCCAATCGGCGAGCTAGTTCCACGCTGACGGCGGTCTTGCCGACCGCTGTGGCCCCGGTTAGGAACCAGCAAGAGGTGGCCAAAGCGACCTGTTCGCGGTTTTGTGCTAAATCGTCCGACATGATGCCCAATCCCAAAACCGTTGAGAATACAACATCGCCCGTTCAGAAAAAGGTGACGCTGGGAAAATCCGTCGAATTATCGGCCCCAGTCCGCAAAAAAAGTGCAACTTTGGGCTTGCGCGATCAGGGGCATTTAGGAAACGGGCGACGAATTCGTGTTCGCCGAAGTAACGTTCAGCGGAGCATCGAATCGCGGGATCCGAATCGGTGTTGGCGCGATTACCTTAATCCCCGCTTGCTCGAAAGCAGAAGCCAGGGACGTCAAGTCGATTGGTTTGGAAATCACCGCGGAAACGTGCCAATACGATTTGAGCGATTGAACTTCATGTTTGCGGGGAAAGCCCATCAACAAGAAAATTGGCTGGTCCGGAAACTGTTTGCGCAAGAAAATCAATCGGTTTGTTAGGTTCTCGGTAAGCGATTCGCAATCGAGACAGACGGCAGAAACGGAGTTCGATTCTTCGGCCTGCCAAATTGATTTTTCCGCCCAAATGGCTTGCAGACCCAGCAACTCCATGGCATCTTCGACCATTTCAAATTGCGCGTGGGACAAAGCAGAAACGGCGACTTGAACTTGTAAATCGTGCTTGGGTTTCGATTCAGCCACCGCAAGTTGTTGGGATTCGACTCCGGTTAGAGCAGCATCGGTTGAGGGATTAACCCATTGTTGCAGTTGTTTAAACTGTCCCTGCCATTGATGCCAATAAACACGGGTAACACCTAGCAACGGAGCACCAGATCGCGATTCGCCTTCACACCAACTGCCGAGCAACACGAGCAACGGAATTTCCGGCCACCACTGGCGAATTCGGTCGACGTCTGCCTGATAGATCGCGCCGCGATGTGATTGAGCAATTAGAACGAGATCAACTGCCCCTGGGCTTTCTCGAAGTTGCGACAGCTTTTGCCACGGCAATAGCATCGTTGGGACATCAAGTCCGCCGATGAGATCAGCGAATTCGGAATGCCCAAAGTCGCCCGTGACTAATACTCGCGGCGCTTCTGGTCTATCAAATTGGTCGTTTGTCGTCAGCTTCATTCGAGGTTTGTATCGAAATTAATAATGATATCTCGCGCTTCACCTGGATTAGACGTCGCCACAAGCTGGGAAATAAAATTGTTTTGCCCCAACAAACGGCTAATATGCGCTAACATCTTCAGGTGAAATGCATCGTGATCGGACGCCACTAAAAAAAACAGTTGGGTCAGAACGCCGCGTGGTCCCCCGAAGGGCAAACCTGCGTCGATCTTGGCCAAAGCCACAAACGGGCTGTCGATCCAGCTGGGTTGAGGTCGTCTCGGATGCAACAAGGCCACGCCATTTTCAAGTGCCGTGGAGTGCAACTCTTCCCTCGCGCGAATTGCTTTAGCCATTTTGTCGGGTTCCCAAAGTCGCCCTTGTTGTGCCGCAAACTCGCACAAGTCATTGATCAACGACGATTTGGATCGAGCGTTACAGGGAATCAATATCAACTCACTGGGCAGATAATCACGCAAGTGAATGACTTGCGCGAGATCGTCAGGTTGATGCCGCTCCAGGATTCGTTCGACTTGTTTGAGTTGTTGTTCATCCGAGGCACCGATGCTGTCTTCGAACCAATGAAAAATCTCGGTTTTGTCAAACCGCCATTGATTCGCAACCCGCCGCCCGGGCAACTTTCCGCGTTCAGCCATTTTTTGCACTTGCTCTGGCAGCAGGTGCAAGTACTTGGCCAACGACTCAATATCAAAAAAATCGTCCACCATGAGTGTTCATCGCCTGTCAAAATTGGAATTACGGCTGACCGCAATCCCTTGTTTTCCAGCCTCGCTACTATTGCGGCAGGTTTCTCCGCAAAAAGCAAGAGCGATTTGAGACGATTCTTTCGCCCCTGCGTTATCGAAGGACTTGCCGAAAACATGCATGATAGCATTTGCGGATACTGAAATTGTCGGGCAAAGTGTTCCGGAAATTCGACCACTAACGGTTGTGTCGATTCGTCTTGACACAACCGGCCGGATCGTGACAATCGTCTCGCAGTTGGCAGGAAGCCAATCGATCTGTCAACCGAGCGTTGGCAAAAGGCAGGGAGGCCCCAATGAATAGTGGCAAGTTTCAAACTGATCTGCGCGCTTTTTCGATTAAAAAGCTTTTGCCAGAGGCAAGATCGCTGCGCAGCCCCGATCTGCAATTTCTTTCATGTTGCGGACACTGGCGCGATTGTCAGCCGGGTGACCTGTTTGTGTGCATTGACTCAGGCCACGAAGATGGTCATGAGTATGTAACTCAAGCGACCGAGCGCGGTGCAATCGGTGTTGTCACGGAGCGATTACTGGCCATAGACGTGCCCCAATTTATCGTTGAGGATACTCGCGTTGCTTATGGGGCAATCTGTCATGCGTTGGCAGGCAATCCATCACAAAGAATTCGTACCATCGGCGTCTCGGGTACCGATGGAAAAACCGTGACGGGGTCGTTAATCCAGTCAATCTTTCAAGCGGCCGGTTTTCTGTCCGCGTCGTCGACCTCAATGGGCCACGATCAATTCCCCGATGCGCCCGAGCTAAAAAACCCAACCGCCAATGCCCCGACCTTGGCGACTTGGTTGGCCGGCGCGGTAATCGATGATTGTTCGCATGCAGTGGTGGAAGTGTCTAGTTTGGCGTTGGCCCAGCATGCATTGGCGGGAACTGGACTAGACGCCGTGGTGCTCAACAATATCCGCCGCGATCATGTCCAGTATCACGGATCGGTAGAGAATTATCGCGCTGTGCAATCGCGAATTGTTAATTACTTGAAACCCGAAGGCGTCGTAGTCTTAAATGCTGACGACCCGAATTGCCGGCAACTGCTCGACGAGATTTCCGCACCAGCATTGACGATCGGAATTCATCAACCTGCCGAGGTCACGGCAAAACTAATGGACCGCGACCGATATGAACAAATGTTTCTGCTGACTGCCGGCAACGACTCGGCGATTGTGCGGACTCCGATGATCGGAAAACATCACGTTTATAACTGTTTGGCGGCAGCGGCGATCGGCTTAGCCCATGATATTGATTTAGGCACGATCGTCCGCGGTTTGGAAACAATTGGGCAAATTCCTGGTCGTTTGGAACGGGTCGATGGCGGTCAAGCTTTTGATGTGAGAATTGATCGCGCCGAACGTCCTCATCAATTGGCAACGGCCATTCATGCCGTACAACAACTAACCAATGGCCGGGTATGGGTGGTGGCGTCGGTCTCCGACAAGTTAAGCCAAGACGAGTTGCGGCGGTTAGGTGAAGTGTTAGAGTGTTCGGCCGATGTCGCCATACTCACACAGCCGCATTATCCTGCCAAACTCGACTATCGAGTTGGCCATCAAGTTTTGGATGGGTTTGAAAAACCAGAAAAAGCGGCTTTGATACCGAATCGGTTTCGCGCTATCGAATGGGCTTTGCAGCATGCGCAACCCCAAGATGCCGTTTTGATCGCTGGATGTGGCGAGCAACCAATAGCCATGTTAGGATCAGAACCCTGGGAAGTTACGGACCGCGAAGTCTGTGAAGCATGGTTTGCCGGTCACTGCCAAAGTGAACCGCCGCATCATCCAGGCGAGGACGAACCGCCAATTTTCCGAATCAATGACTATCGCTGATGGGAACTCGCTGTATGTTGACGCGCTGGCTGTTGTTATTTTGCCTAGTTTTGATTTTGGTAAAGTCAATTCCATTGGGTTCTGCCGCCACACCGATTGGTGCTATTGCAACCGATGTAGACGGGCGAACCAAACCAGGCGCGGATTCGATCGATACGGTCGTAATTTGTCCCAAGGCTTGGCACTCCACCTTAAGCCGCTGGGTTGATTACCGCAAAACACAAGGCCATCGAATTCTGGTGCTGGAGCCAAGCGTCGATGCAGCTTCGACGCAAACAAAATTGCACCAAATCACTCGTACGCGACCGGTTAAGTTTGTTTGGCTAATTGGAAATACCCAATCCCCACTGGGTGTAGCTACCCATTTACGACCGGCAAAAGTCAATGTGTTGTTTGGGTCAACGCCAGAAATTGCTACCGACTTGCCCTATGCAGACCTGGACGGCGATGACCTTCCTGACCTAGCCATTGGCCGATTGCCCATCGACTCAGAACCTCAGCTCGACGAATATATCAATCGCGTGATGGCGTACGAAAACACTTTTGACCGCGGGCTTTGGCGACGGCGAATTAATTTTATTGCCGGCGTCGGCGGATTTGATCCATTGATTGACAAATCGATTGAACAGCTATCGCGACGATTGATTTCGCAAATGATTCCTAACGGCTATGAAACGTCTATGACTTTTGGCAGTTGGAGCAGCCCCTACTGCCCCGCGCCGCACCGGTTTCAAGAAGTGACATTGGATCGTTTTAATGAAGGCTGTTTGTTTTGGGTGTACATTGGACATGGCAACGAAGAAAGCCTGGACCATATCTACACGCCGACCAATCGACATCTCGTCATGGACACCAATAGTTTGAAACAGCTCAAGGCCCAAGGCAAAAATCCGATTGCCATTTTTCTGGCCTGCAACACGGGAGCCTTTGATCGGCAGGCTGGCTGTTTGGCCGGCGGGATGGTATCGGAGCCTGGCGGCGCAATTGCTGCTATTGCCTCGACGCGGGTCACAATGCCGTATGCCATGAGCCTAATGTCCATGGAAATGATGCAAGAGCAGTTTTACGGTAAAACCAAAACCTTGGGCGAGCTGGTGCAGCTAGCCAAACGCCAAATGGCTGATCCCACATCCGATCGGCCTACGGCAAATTTTCGAAAATTGATTGATGAATCGGCGCAAATTCTAAGTCCACGACCCGATTTGCTGGCCGATGAAATTCGCGAACACCTACTGTTGTTTCATTTGCTAGGCGACCCGCTATTGCGATTGCAACACCCGGCCACGATTCCCATGGAAACGGTAGCCGACGCTCAAGCTGGTCAGCCGCTAACCATTCGTGGCGAAGTGCCACATAGCGGGCGTTTAGTTGTCGAAGTCTGCTACGAACGCAGTCGATTTCGAATACGTCCTTTGACTCGGCTCAATTACAACGAACAACCTGATCTGATGCAACGTTTTCAAGACGATTATGAACAATCGCGGCAATTGACTTGTACACAAAAACAAATGGACGTCCCTGCGGGACCGTTTGAACTTTCCGTTGAAATTCCCGGCAATGCCAACGGTGTCGCTCACGTTCGGGCCTATTGGGAAAATGCACAAGTCCACGCACTGGGAGCCCTCGATTTAGAAATACAAAAACGTCGTCCCTAAATAACAAAGTGACCACAATTACTAACGGAACGTGAATCTCGGCAGCTGGCTGGCCGACGCGGAAAAGGAATTCCCATGTTTGATACCAATGCGAAGTCTTGTCGCGTTTCCATTGTCGTTCCAGTATTTAATGAGCAAGAAAATATTGCGCCGTTAGTTCAAGAAATCTCATCTGCGATGGCTGCCATTTCTGGGGATTGGGAATTATTGATTGTCGACGACGGCTCACGAGACGAAACTGCAACTAAGGCCAAAGAACTTTGCCGCGTTGAACCCCATTTGCGGCTGGTCACCTTGATGCGAAATTACGGGCAAACTGCGGCCCTGCAAGCTGGAATTCAACATGCTCAGGGTGAAATCATCGTGACCATGGACGGTGACTTGCAAAATGATCCCCGTGATATTCCGCAAATGTTAGAGGTACTGGAACAGGGATATGATTTAGTCCACGGTTGGCGACGTGATCGCCAGGACGCTTGGGTCAATCGCAAACTTCCTAGCCGAATCGCCAATTGGTTGATCGCGCGGGTAACCGGCGTTCACGTTCGCGACCTGGGGTGTACGTTGCGAGTAATGCGTGCAGAGCTGGCCCAACAATTAGAATTGTATGGCGAAATGCACCGTTTCATTCCGATTTTGGCTCACCAACTCGGTGCCCGTGCGACCGAAATTGAGACCCATCACCGGCCACGAAAGTTTGGCGTAACCAAATACGGCCTTGGCCGGACTACCAGGGTCCTGTTTGATCTGATTACCGTCAAATACATGCTCAAGTACTTTGACAGCCCAATGAAACTGTTTGGTCAAATTGGATTGTGGGTCGGCCTGTTGGGGGCCGCCTCATTTGCCGCCGTCGCAATCATGAAACTCACCGGTGCAATGCGAATGATGGGTAACCCCTTGTTGTTGTTAGGCGTAT
Organism: Pirellulaceae bacterium; assembly: GCA_041739975.1. GTDB lineage: Bacteria > Planctomycetota > Planctomycetia > Pirellulales > Pirellulaceae > BJ22. The sequence continues at coordinate 12,943 of JBGSMY010000384.1, read as the reverse complement.
TGTCGACGATCTTGGCCGTTCAATTTTTTAGCCTAGGATTGCTCGGAGAAGTCAACGCAAGAATTTACTTTTCTCATGATTCCAAACGCAATTACAGAATTCGCGAACGTGTCAATTTCAACCGCGATAGCGAAACCCATGCTCGAACGAGAGGCCGCAAGCAAGCCGCTTAAAGTTTGGTCGGGTTAGCCGAGTGTTCATGTTGTGCATGTTTTGCATGTTTTGCATGTTGTGCTTTATCCAGCAGAGGATGGTTCCGAGGCGATAATTGGCGGAACCGGGCAGTCCAGCGATTCAGAAATGGCGCGGAACAACTCGGCCTCTTCAATCGTGATTTGGCCGTCGTGAATCACGGTTAAACCGATGGCTGAAAGGATCCCTTTTTTAACTTGAGGAGCACACTGCACGAGCTTTCGCATCGCTTGTTCCAACAGGTTATAGTCCCAGTTACCGCCAGTAAATTTGAGCCCTTTGCCGATATCCGCTAAAGACTTTGCGCCCTCAGAAAACGCTTGTTCTGCCGCAGTCGCATCCGCGTGACCTTGTTTGGCGACAATGGATAGTAGCAGTTCGATTTCCGCAGTTAATGCGTTCATATTTTCAAATCGAACTTGATAGGGTTGCTCCACGCCCAGATGCCGCGCCACATGAATCAACAAGTGGTGAAGCAAAAAGAACTCAAACAAACTAATTTGATGGTCCGCTACTACTAATTCTTTGACCGTCCCCCGGAACCGATCAAATTGTTCGGCGGACATTCCAACCAAAGTCCCTTGGATGATTTCAAATATGGGCAATCGATACCGGGCGGCGATGTTACTGAGATGTAGGGCCTGTTGTTTGGTCTCCTCCATAGTCGGCAACTTTTCCAAGTTCAACAATAATTTGAGCTGGCGTTGGCGGACTTCATCGCGATTGTCGAGTAGCGAGGCAAACACGATACAACGCGCAGAGAATAACTCGCGACAGTCGTTGAGAAAGGCGTCGGGCACATGCCCTAACAACATTTGTGAATAAACCATATCGTCATCGGTAGGCGAGCCAATCGCGGCAATCATTAACGCTGGATCGAGGGGCATTTGCCAACCGATTTGATCGATCTGTTTGGCGAACATACCAAACCGTTTGCCAAAACCGGCAGCTTTGTCGGTCGATTTTTTGCTCTGTTCACGTTCCCCAATAATCGTTGCTTTGGCCCGGGTCTGCATATAGTCGGCAAACTGTCCGGAAAACCGCGGCTCGATGCGTTGAATGCGGGGTATTAACGGCGGGTGCGTTGCCAAGAGATTTTGTGTCAAAGAACCCTGCATATTCGCAAAGAACATATGACTGATTGTTTCGGCCTGCGGCGCTTTAACTTCAGAGCCATAGGTATCGGCACCAATCATTTTTAATGCACCGGAAATTCCTTCCGGGCTGCGAGTAAATTGCACAGCGGAGGCGTCCGCCAAGTATTCGCGCTGGCGCGAAACCGAAGCTTTTATTAACCTGGCAAAAAACAAGCCAATCGAACCCACCAAAAATAACCCACCACCTAATGCCAATAACGCCAAGCCGGCGTTTCCGCTTTTGTCGTTTCCGGAACGTCGTTGGGACATATGGCTGGCCGTCCGGAACAGGTAAATCCCAATCAGCGCAATGGCTTGAATTCCATGTAACAAACCGATCATCCGTACACTCATCCGCATATCGCCATTAAGGATATGGCTGAATTCGTGGGCAATCACACCTTGAAGCTCATCTCGATTTAGTTTTTCTATGGTGCCGCGATTCACGCCAATCACGGCATCATCAATGGTATGCCCGGCTGCAAAGGCGTTGATTCCCGGTTCGTTATCCAGTACATAAACCGGGGGAACAGGAACACCTGAGGCCAAGGATATTTCTTCAACTATATTGAGAATTCGACGTTCGGCCAGATCTTTTGTTCCTGGCACTAGGCGACGTCCGCCCAGCAGGTCAGCCACGGACGAACCACCTTTGCGAAGTTCGCTCATTTTCATCAGTGAGCCAATCGAGACAACGCAGATCACCAGGCTGGCGATTCCCAACATTAACAGCGCGTTGTCAGCAGACCAAAACCAGCGGGCCACATCACCGCCGGTATCCTCGGCCACGACGACTCGCTGTGGTTGCGCAAGTCCAAACGAAATCACCACGACGGCATAGACCGAAAGCGTCAGGGCGATCACGGTTAACACTAACAAAAAGATTAATTTGCGCGTATTGCGTCGCGCCAAATCTTGGCTGGCAAAAAAATCCACAACGCCGCTCGCTCACTAAGGACTAACTTAGAATTGTACTTTTATCGCATCGCGTTCTTTGGGATTTTCGATTTCCAACAACTGCGCTGGTTGGAAACCCAACATGCCAGCAAACACAACGGCGGGAAATTGTTCGCGGCTGGTGTTATACTGCGTGACTGAATCGTTAAAACCTTGACGTGCGAATGAGATTTTATTTTCTGTCGAGGTGAGTTCTTCCTGCAATGCCATCATGTTTTGATTGGCTTTGAGGTCTGGGTAGGCTTCCGCCACCATTAACAATCGCCCCAGCGCGCCATTAAGTTGCGTTTCTGCCTGTCCCAATTGTTTCATCGATTGCGGATCACCGGGGTTAGCGGCGGCCGATTGTCCTGCGGCAAAGGCTTTGTTGCGGGCCTCGATGACGCCTTCGAGTGTTTCTTTTTCATGTTTCATGAACCCTTTGGCAATTTCGACCAAATTGGGGATCAAGTCATAGCGACGTTTCAGTTGGACGTCGATTTGAGCGAAAGCATTTTGAAATCTGTTTTTTAACGTCACCAGTCCGTTGTAGATCGAGATAACATAGAACACTAGGATCAGCGCGATCCCCAACACTACCAGTAAACCGATTAGCAGTCCGCCCATGTTTATCCCCCTAATTTTGCATTAGAAACCAAGTATTCGCGAAGCAATTTCTACTATTGGAACAAAAATCAAAACGAGGACAAGCCCGCGAGTCAGGTGCGCGATAGGTCATTAATTTTGGCGTCGGTGCAAAATGATGGAGCCAATCGTCAAGCCAACCAATCCGATCCCTAACAGAACTCCGCCGGGTTGAGCCAATTGCCACCAAGAGAACTCTCGCCAAATCGCTCCCTCAATCATGCGAATTGCCCAATGAATTGGACTAATAACGCTCAGTTGTTGTAAGAAACTTGGCATGAACATTACCGGAATCATACCGCCTCCTAGCATCGCCATAACCATATTGATTGCCCAACCACTACCGTTCACACTTTCTTCAGTTTTTCCCAATACGGACATTGTCATCATGATGCCGACAAAGCAAAAACTGGTCACCAGCGCGGCCACGATTAGTTTAGGATAACTGGCCGGTTGCATTCCCAGCGAAATCCCCAAGATGCTCATGATCACAATCACCAGCAAACAGGTTAAAAAGCAAGCCAGGGCTTTGCCCAGCAAAATATGAGTCTTGCTTAACGGGGCTGCTTGAAGTCGAACTAAGGTTCCTTGCGAGCGCTCTCGAGCCAATGAAATGGCAAAGCCAGCGACGCAGCCCAAAATCCCCCACATCATGGCTTGAGGAAAACTAATATCCCAGCGAGAACGCAACTTGGAGATTTGCCCGCCGACGGTTTTGGGGTCGAGTTGTCGCGTCACATCAACGCGTTTAATATTAGCAAAATTCATTTCAAAGCCTTCACCGCTGCCCTCGCCACTGCCTTGGACTTGTGCCGCTGAATCGACCATCGACTCGACACTTCCCAAAAACGTACTCAACAATCCTTTGGTCAATGGCGAGACCGTGGCGTCGGCCGCGAGGTCTTCTTTAGCCTTTTCAATCGCTGGCAGAAATTGGCGGGGTTGTTGAAATCGTTGGCCAATAAGGCTGGCGGTCGCCTGCATCAAGAATCCTTCCAACATGGCCGCTTCCGCCGACCTGGAAGGATCGACCCCTACATGGATTTCAGGTTGCGGTTCCCATAGAATCCCGGCCGTCTGGCTAAATCCTTCGGGGATGACAATCATCCCGGCACGTTTTCCGAGTCGGACACTATCGCGCGCCGCATCGAGCGAATCAACTTCCAATTGAACACTGTTATTCTTGGACAACTCGGTCTGAAATTGTCGCGACAATTCGGATTGATCTTGATCAACCCAAGCCAATTTCATTTTGCTGGTGGATCCTAACTGCGGTCCCTGCATCACCAGGCCAAAAAACAGTCCCATCAAAATGGGAAAGCCAATTACAAAAAAGGCACCCAACCGATCACGGAGGAGCAGCTTTAAATCTTTAAGCGCTAAAGAAACCAATTTCATTTGTTTAATCTCGCAATCGTTTGCCGGTGAGAGCCAAAAACACTGATTCTAGATCCGGGCGGGTAATTTGAACCGTATGAAACTTGAATCCGTCACTAGCCAATTTGGCCAGGTCTTGGATCGGATTGTTAGATTCCATTCGCCATTTTTCGTGTTCGCAAACACCTGGCAATGACTTATTTGGCGGTACATGTTCCACGGTTCCGGTAATTACACTTTGGCCACCATGTTGGCGGAGCAGTTGTTCGACGCTGTCGAGCGCCAACAACTGGCCTTGATCGATGATTGCCACCCGATCACACAATCGTTGGGCCTCTTCCATATAATGGGTGGTGTAAAGAATCGTTAGACCTTCGCTTTTTAATTTTTCGATCCATTCGAAAATATGATTTCGAGATTGAGGGTCAACACCCACGGTAGGTTCATCGAGTAATAATAATTGCGGACGATGTACCAGAGCCACCGCGATATTAAGTCGACGTTTCATGCCTCCGGAAAACGTATTGACGCGATGGTGTGCGCGGTCCTCAAGGGCCGCCAATCGCAATGCCCACGAAACCCGCTCCTTCAGCAATTTCCCCGTTAAGCCATAAAGTTGCCCGAAGAATTTTAAATTTTCGGCGGCGGTCAATTCGCCGTACAAGGACAATGCCTGAGGGGCCACACCAATTCGAATGCGAGTTGACTCTTTGCTGGGCGGTTGTCCATCGACAAGAACGGAACCGCGATCGGGTGTTAACAGGCCAACCAAGATGCTGATTGTCGTCGATTTGCCTGCTCCGTTTGGCCCCAACAATCCAAAACATTCGCCGCGATTGACCCCAAACGAAATCGATTGAACAGCGCGGATGGCGCCATAATTCTTTTCAATTTGATTGACTTTGATCATGTCGCCTCGCCGGAATATACGGACAATTTTTTAAGGTTGCGTTAATTGGCCCCTATTCGAGCAGTTCGCGAAAATCTTGGGAATGCCCCAGTTCGTTGGCTGAAGAACACTAAGAAAAAATAAATCTCAAGGCCGTGCTTGCGATTGTCCCTAATGCCAGTGCGTGGCTAACCTCTACAGTTTTTTGTCCGCCCCAATCCCAATTTTTTGCCTGCCCCAACCCGCAGTCGCACAGACACCTAGCCCACTTCTAGCCCGTAATCTTCCGATCCCACCCGTAAACCGACTGAATCCCGACAAGCCTTTGGCTGTATTACTATGGAAATTTCGTCCATATCCAACTTCCTTACCGTTTGCGTATCTCCTCAACGCTGCAACAACACCTTGGTGACCTTTAAATTTGCAATTTCTTACGAAAATGATGAAAATAGAAACTTGCGGTTGGCGGAACCAGCGCGTGCGATCGACTCTTTGATTGAGTTGTTCTAGTTACGTTTGCCAATTGTTACCAGCAAAGTGCAAACTCAGCCAATGATCACTTGTTACTTGGCCACTCCCGGAATTGCCAAGTGAGTTCAAATCCAAGACAAGTGGAGAACGACGTTTTGCGAAAAATGATATCAGGCCTGCTCAAGTTTTTCTTGTTACTCGGCGTTTTGGCCGGAGGCACCTATGGCGCTTATCGGTATTACCGCCAGCAATCTCCACCGATGGATGCTGCGCTTACATTTATTACAAGTCGACGTTCGATAACCGATACGATCATCGAACGTGGAACTTTGGAAAGTCAGAACACCGTTGTCGGCAGTTGCGACTTGCCGGGTTTTCAAAACAAAATAATCTTTATCGTCCCTGAAGGCACCACGGTTAAACAAGGCGATTTGGTGGTTAGTTTTGATAGCGACGAAATCGATCGGATGGTCAATGAGAAATCGATTGCCCTGAACGATGCTCAGGGCAAATTGGCACAGGCCCGCGAAGATCTCGACATTCAGAAAAATAAAAGCGAAAGCGACATTGCCGCCGCAAAACTCGAATTGAGTTTGGCTGAACTCGACTTGAAAAAATATCTCGAAGGCGATTTTCTGGCAGAACGCGCGGACTTCGAACGAAGTATTTTAGAGGGCGAAGCCGAATTAGAAAAAGTGCATGACGAACTCAACAACATGCGGGCTTTGGTCCGCAAAGGATTTCGCTCGCCCGAACAGCTGCGTGAATTGGAACTCCGGGCCAACAGTTTCCAATCGCGAGTCGATCGCGACAAACAGAAAATGACCGTGCTCGTAGAATTCGATTTTCGCCGCAAGAAAACGGAGTTCGAAGCAAAAGCCAGCGAAGCCAAACGAAAATACGAACGGTCGCTGACGACTTCGCAAGCAGAGATTCGAAAGGCCGAGGCCAACATTCGCAACACAGAGGGAAATGTATCGACATTGTCCGAGGAAATGAAACAGTTACAGGACACTAAAAGCAAATGCGAAGTGCACGCCCCACAGGCCGGAACAGTGGCCTATGCCAACCAACCGTGGTTTGACCCGGAAAACCGTATTCGCGAAGGTGCCACCGTCTATCGGCAACAAAATGTTTTCTATTTGCCCGATATGTCGCGAATGCAAATTAAAGTTCAAATTCATGAATCTGTCGTCAACAAAATCAAGGCCGGGCAAAGTGCAAAAATTCGCATCGATGCGTTTCCGGACGCAACCCTTGAGGGCACTGTTAATTTTGTGTCCGAGTTGGCCCAAAGCAGTTTTATGGATGCCAAAAACTATGAGACCGTTGTGTTGATTGACACGATTCCGGACACAATGAATCTCAAGCCAGGGATGACGGCCAAAGTGGAAATTTTGATTGGAACCTACGACGGAGTTTTAGCCGTACCGATCAATGCAGTGACCGAGCACATGGGACAGGCGTTTGTGTATGCTCAAGATGACTTGGGTGCGCGGCGACAAGCGGTTAAGACCGGACGCGTTACCCATGCCTTTGTGGAAATTGTCGAAGGACTGGACGATGGTCGCACTATTTACCTAGATGCCTATCAACGAGGCATGGCTGACTTTCAACAAATTGAAGATGAAGCGGCCTCAACTCCGGTTCCTCAGCCCAAACCAACAGAACCTGGAGCCTCACCGCTGCCGGAATCCTCGATTGATCAGTAAATTTGGGGATATCCCGGTCAAATGCAAAAAGCGATTGAAATCAACTGAAGGCCGAGTACACAATGTTTGAATTCGGTTATCGCTGGACGGGCATGGTGCGAACTGCCCTTCGTAGTTTACAAATGCACCAATTGCGCAGTTTTCTTACGGTTCTTGGACTCGTGTTTGGCGTGGCGAGCGTCATCGTCATGTTAGCCGTAGCGGAAGGTGCCTCGCAAGAATCACAACGTCAAATCGCCTCGCTCGGTGTGAAAAATGTTATCGTCCGCAGCGTCAAGCCACAGGATACGAAACTGGATGGAGCCGGCGCGTTTCGCGGGTTCATGTTGAGCTACGGTTTGACCTATGACGACCTGCGAAGTCTAGATGATACGCTTCCCACCATCGAACAATGTGTCCCGCAACGCGAATACAAACAGGAACTGCGAAATGGCTCTCGTAATATGGAGGGCCGATTAGTTGGTGTTTTACCTGATTATCAACTGGGCAATCGATTGCAATTAGCACGAGGACGATTCGTGCAGGACTATGATCTCAAACACAATGCAAACGTGTGCGTCATTGGCGAAGAAACCGCCAAGACCTTATTTGGATTTGAGAATCCCATCGGGAAAACCGTACAAGTTGGCAGCGCACACTTCTACCGAGTCGTTGGCGTGACTCGCTATAAAACGCCCTCAGCCGGCGTTGGTTCAAGTTTATCGGCGCAAGACCTCAATAGCGATGTGTACATCCCATTGACCACCGATCGCAGTCGCAATGGCGATATCATTATGAAAGTAGACCGAGGCGGTGTTTCGCGCGAACGACTGCAGCTCAGTCAGATTACGATTACCGTCAGAGACACCACTGCCGTTAAATCGACGGCTGCTGCGATTGAAAGTTTGTTGATAAAAAGCCATCCACAAAAGGATTTTGCCATTACGATCCCATTGGATTTATTGGAACAGGCCATGGCAACTCAGCGGATCTTTAATTTTGTCTTAGGTGCCACGGCGGCGATATCTTTGTTGGTCGGCGGTATTGGAATTATGAATATTATGTTGGCAAGTGTCAGCGAACGCACACAAGAAATTGGCATTCGCCGCGCTTTGGGGGCAAGACAAACGGATATCGTCATGCAATTCTTAGTTGAGACCGCGGCGTTATCGTTGATTGGCACCATCATTGGACTATTGGTTGGATTGAGCACGCCGTCATTGGTGACGTGGTTGTCCGGAATGGAGACCAAAGTTACCGGATGGTCTGTTCTGATTGCCGCCGTCGTCGCCTTAACCGTCGGTTTGATTTTTGGCATTTACCCAGCACGCCAAGCCGCGAGACTCGATCCAATTGAAGCGTTGCGAAGAGTATAGGTTGGGGTGGATAGAACCAGTAATTCAGGTTGGACGAATTGGGTGCCACGTCTCAAATTGGACGCCATCGCCATCGATCGCAATTTATGAAATTCGCTCTATGGAATATCGTTTTCAGTTTGATTCTCCGCGGATTCCGATTCGATTGGCGGTTGTTCAGTTGCCGGTAATGCTTGCAGGCCCTCAGCTTCATTGATCCATTGACCTTCTTCATCCAAATACAACAATTCTAAGTCAGTAAACAACTGAATCTTGGCCACTTTATAGTCTACCCAATTAGAAATCAGATTGTTCTTCGCGCCCAACAGTCCTTGCAACGCGGTCAACAAGTCGCGGGTTAAATTCGAGTTGGCCGTATTGGTTGTCCGCAGATTGAATTTCGCTTCGTCAACTTGGCGAGTAGCCGCGACATATTGTTGCCGGGCGATCTGAAAATTTAGCCTGCTGATTTTCAGTGCTCGCAAATCCGCGCGAATGGCGTTGGCAATGGCATCTTCTGTCGCCAAAAACTGACGTCGACTCTGCTGATAAGAGATTTGCGCGGCACGGTAAGCGTTTCTTTCATTTAAACGATTGAGGGGTCCGTCAAACTGAACGCCGACTTGGTAACGGTTGGCCGACGAGTCGAATCGCATCGGATTATCGCGTGTAGGGTCGGTGTTGAGATTGGCACCCGCCAAAACATTCAATTCACTTTCCAATGCGTTGGCCGCAATTTCGACTCGGCGATAGGAATCGGCCAAGCGTCCGCGAGCGTTCATTAAATCCAAACGACTGGCATAAGCAAAATTCACGGCCGCACTTTGTTCAACATCCAACGATTCGACTTCGAGCGAAAACAACCGCGTTTGCGATTGGGCCACGTATAACTCACTTACCTGTTCTCGCAAACGACGCGCTACCGCGTCCAGCAATAGTCGCCAAGCATCGCCGGACATTCGGTCTCGCAGCGGATTGCGGATGCCATTGGGTTGTTCGTTCTGCTGTTCTTCGATCAATTGGTCGGGCAATTGGTCGGGGCGATAATTGGCCACCGCTTCGGCTATCGCCAGATCCGCCGAATTATCCGCCAAAGAAATTTCTAGGTCTTCTATTCTTGATTGCAGCGACTGGGCCAGACGCAACTGTTGGAGTCGATCAATCTGGTCATCGCGGTTCAGTGTTTGATCAGAGTTGGCCTCCAACTTTTCGATCCAGGCCAATAATTCCGCTTTAACAACTGGTGTTTGCTCATGGAGAGTTTGACGCAACTGTTGATATTCGGAAAATCTCTGTTGTAATTCTTCAATGGTCGGCCTGGCTGGCGGCAAGTATTCCAATAATTTGGTATACAACCTTTCGACTTCCCCATCAAGCACTTCGATGTCCGCAGATGTGAACTCAAATGATTCCAACAACGATTCGTCAAATTGAATATCGACCCAGGGTGGCAAGCCCAATAAAAACTTAAAAGCGTCCAGCGAATTGGCAAGACCTTGCTCCGCAGAAAACAGATTAATCCGTCCGCTTTGGTAGTCCTGGAATACCTGGTCCACTTGAATCTGTGAGACCATTTTGCGAGCTAATAGTTCCTCGTGCTCCTCAAGATTTAGCTCCAGGCTTTCCAAGTTTACTCGCAAGTTTCGGATCGACTGCAATTGAGCCAGCAAGCTGTAATATCGACTGATTACACTCAAATAGAATTCGCGGCGAAAACGTGCAAAATCTCGAACCTGATACAACAACTCGCGCTCTGATTGCGACAACGACTCTAGTCGAACATAGCGGAAGGCACCTCGCAGGAGCGGCTGAGTAAAGGTCGCAACGACACTGCCACTGGCCTGATTAAACTGCCCGCCGCCAAATTCAAACACAAACGAGTTTACCAGCTGAGTTGCAAATTGGCCGCCGGCAGCCAGGTTGCGTTGAAAACCCAAACGATCGGAAACGTTTAATAGGCGCGACGCTGCACCGCCATCGCCACTGGCATTGAAGTCGGTTGCTGTTCCGCCCGTCCACTGGGTATCGAATTCAAATCGATTGCCTGTCAATTGTAGAGCGGACAGATACACCTGCTCATATTGCGATTGGAAATCTCGATTGTGCAATAGAGCTAAATCCATCGCCAGTTCAGGAGTCAAACGGACATGCCCCTCATCGCTGCGCGGCAGATACTCTAGCCATAACGGATTTTCGATTTGTTCGTTGACTGGAATCTGGTCCCAGTACTTATGATTATGGAATCGATAAGGATGTCGCAGCAAATGCTCGGCCGCTGGATCGTCCGGCGGCTTCGGGCCACAATCCTCATCATTTATCATTGCATTGCGTGAGCGAGAATCCGGAGCCACCGATCGAATGGGAATCCTCCAAGCCGGGTCGATCACGCGCGAGTCGATAAGTTGATTTGCTGATTCATCAGCCGCCATGCGGTACATCGCGCGACTACATCCGCTAGAAAAAAAAATAATCAGCGTGGCGATTGCAGAGGCAAAACAAATCCAGCGGCACCCATGCATCCGCGTATCGACCGAAGGATTCGGTCGGCAGGATTGAATCGTAATATTGTCAATTGAAAGGAACAACTTGATCAATTCCAGTGTGATTCAAAACTTTGGCCAACGCGTTGCTGTTCGTACTTAATCCAAATAGACTTTGAGCCAAAATAGTCTCTGGTTACGACGGTCCTCCTTACGCTCTCGACTGTTAAACAGTATCGGTTAGGAAGACTTTTACAATTGACGGATTTAAGCGGAGTGGGATCAATTCGCCGCATTTTTTTGAGAAAACGTGAGATATACCTGTGTTATTCGTCGGTTTTCAAACTTTAAAGGGATTCCATGCGCGTTTGTTTTGGTGTCGATGGCTGGTGAAATAACCTAGTCGGGTTGAGTCAATGGTTACTACTGCGCAAAAGGTGTTGATGTGATTCTTGGTCATCGGGGCGCTGCCGTTTAGTCAGGCAGCCATTAATTTCCGATCTCTTGACACCGTTTCTTCGGGCCACCTGTAGGCATTTATTGAGCACTGGTTCTAAGTCCATTGGGGCCGCCGGAAATGAGCTTTCCCTCACTAAGTGGCCATCCGGCGATTTGATAGCCCCGTTGTCGCAGCCACGTTTTTAACTCTCCAAATTCGCGAAAACTATCAGGGTAAACCCAAACCGAGACGGTGGTTTTATCTGCCGGCATTCGATCAAGCCATTGGCGAAATTGAGATCCATCGGCAATCGCATCCTGGTACAACTCGCCCATTATTTCTTGTTCCGGAATAATCTGAAAATGATTGAACCGGACCATAATTCCCTTAGCTGCTTCAGGCCCATTGAAGGGTCCCGTCGTTTCGGCGACTAATTCATATTGCATGCGAAAACCGTCAATCGGACCGACCATTTCCGTGGAATTCGGCTGTTGCAACAACTTTTCGGCTTTCACTTTCCACTCGGACTTCATGGCCTGCAATAATTCATCGATGGGAACCAAAACTAGACGACCATGAGACAATCGGTAATGAACTTCGTTGGAAAAGACAGTTTTTGCGATAGGCGTGGGGTAATGTTCAATCGTCTCTCGTTGAGCCGGTTGCGGCTTCTGCGTGGCGAGCGACTGTTGCAGCGTTTGTAGTTGTTGTTGCAACTGCTGTTTGCGCTGTTGGATTTCAAAAGCAGTCTGTTGTTCGGCAGTTGCTGATTCGATTTTTTCTTGCAATTGGCGACGTGTGGTTTCCAGGCGAACGAGTTGCTCGTGGCGGCGGGCTGTGAGTTTTGCCGTCAGCTGTTCTTCCTCTTCGATTGCTTGATCCAGGTGGTCGATTTCAGCTTCGTATTTGCGCGCAGTAACGCTTTCGACATCAGCGCATTGTTTTAACGTTTCCAGTTCCTGTTGCTGGATCGTATTATCGATCGATTGTTGGGCAGCACTTTTCGCTTGAAGACTGACGATTGCGACCAAGATAATTAAAACGCCCACCAGATTGGCGACAATATCGAGAAACGAATCTTCCCCGGAAGCCAGTGGATCGACTTGATTCGATTTCGATTTCATAAATTCGTTTTCGCTAACTTCAGTTCACTAAAATCTTCGATCGATGTGAGGTGTCGTTTTGACTACGTCCTGATCGCGAAAATTGCCAATTCACGGTATTGCCAATTCACGGTATTGCCAATTCACGGTATTGCCAATTCACGGTATTGCCAATTCACGGTATTGCCAATTCACGGTATTGCCAATTCACGGTATCGCCAATTCACGG
>JBGSMY010000378.1:0-4696 GCA_041739975.1 Pirellulaceae bacterium | reverse complement strand
GCCGTTATCGTCTCAGCCGATTCCCGCGAAATGTCCATAATTTCTGGAGCAGAAATTTGCATGCGATAAGCCAATTCATATTGTTGAATTCGCGTGGCCGTTTCCGGATCGCCAAATTCTTCGAAATGCGATTGATTTAGTTGCGCCATTAGGTCGAGTGATTTGCGGCGCATTTCTCGACTCATGCCTGGCGGATTTGCCATAAACAGAATGGGGTCGCCACTGCTGCGGCACTGCACACCTTGATAGACGCCCGGCAAGAAGCCACTGCTCCAGCCGGCTTTGCCGCTGCTGGGATTGTTGCCGCCAGAAAGCAATACCACAAAGCTTGGCAGGTTTTCGTTTTCGCTGCCCAGCCCATAAGTCACCCAGCTACCAAAACTAGGGTATCCGCCTCGAGCATTGCCCGTTAACAAATAGAGTTGAGCAGGGGCATGATTGAATTGATCCGTCACGCACGAACGCGCCATACACCATTGATCGGCGCAACTGGCCATTTCAGGAATCAATTCGGAAAAGGTTAATCCTGCCTCGCCATGGCGTTGAAACTTGTACTGCGGGCCCAATAGCTGCGGATGACCTTTGATAAAGGCGAATTGTTGGTTTTGCAAGATCTCGTCAGGGCAAGGCTGCATGTGTCGTTTGGCGAGTTCGGGTTTATCTTCAAATAATTCCAGTTGCGATGGCGAGCCCGCCATATGCAAATAAATCACCCGTTTGGCGCGTTGCGTTGACACTCGAATGGGGGGCGAATCGCCGCCGACCGCTGGTGTGTGAAACGGTGGCCGGCTCCCGAAGCTTGTGGCCGGCCGAGTCATGGTGCCCAACGCCATCGCGCCTAAACCGATCTGGCATTGCCGCAAAAAAGCACGTCGCGTTTGCCATTGCCACCACTGTTGTTGCGGCTCAAACATTTCTGAATTAGGCTTGGTCATGCTCTTGATCCCTCGCTCGTCCCGACTGAGGACAAATGTTTATTAGTTGCGGGTTAATGTTTCATCGAGATTCAAAAGTGCATTGGCCAACACGGTCCAAGCCGCTTGACGAGCCAACTGCAATTGACTCGCTGCGTCTGCAGCAGGTACAGCGCCAGTTGCATCGGCAGAAATGCCCGCCATGTCTGCAGCAGCAACAAGATTCTGTTGGTATTCTGTTACCTGATCTTGCCAAAACAAAATCAACCAGTCGAGTTCTTTATCAGTTGGAGGGCGGCAAAGTATCTGTTGGAAACACAACGATAATTGCGCTGTCGGCGGAATTTCAGCATTCGATTCTGTAGTCGCTATGAACTGTCGTCCGATCGCCTGGGCACATTCAACAAATACTGGATCGTTCATCGTGACAAACGCCGTAATGGGCGTGTTTGTTCTTATGCGTTGAACTGTACAAACAGTGCGACTCGTTGCATCGAGTGCCGTGAATGATGGATATGGATTTGTTCGACGCATTAAGGTGTAGATACCGCGACGATAACGGTCGTCACCGGGACTGGGGTCCCAATCGAGTGACCCGCCAAACGCAGCGCTGAGGCCAAGCTTTGGTTGAGGAGGTCGTACCGGTGGACCATACATTTTTCGAGATAACAGTCCGCTGACTGACAATGCATAGTCGCGAATTTGTTCCGCACTCAAACGATATCGCATTGCGCGACCCAACCGATGGTTGCTTGGGTCAATGGCGGAAATATTCTCCGGAAATTTGGATGATTGTTGGTAGGTGGCCGACATTACAATCTGTTTACAAAGTTTCTTGAGCGACCAGCCTTGTCGGCGAAAATCATCTGCCAGCCAATCGAGTAACGGTTTGTTGTAAGGCGCGGTCCCCTGAGTCCCGAAATCATCCATGCTCGCCACCAGCGGAATGCCGAGTAATTGTTCCCAAATTCGATTGACCATCACCCGAGAGGTCAATGGATTATTGTCAGCAACCAGCCATCGTGCAAATTCCAAACGATTGCTGCACGCGGTGTTTTCGTCAACTTGCCAGGCCGCCGGAATTCCCGGGGTTACGGGTTCACCCCGGTTGCTGAACGACCCACCAATCGCGATGGCTGTAGAACGCTGTTTATCAAGTGGCAATTCGCGCATGATCGGTGTTTGTACCGGTGTGATTTTGCCCAGTTCTCGCTCTAGACGGGCAATCTCTGCCTTGATCGACTCAGCATTTTCTGCAGCGTTAGTAAGTTGTTGTTGTGCAGAGATCGTTAATTGCTGCTGCGCAGCGGCAAGTTGTTGTTGCAATTGATCGCGTTGTGCCAATTGGTCGGCAGTATATGTGGCCAAGTTTGGTCGATTGTCCGGTTGATCATGGTCTTCGGTCTGATTGAAGATCGCAAACAGCTGATAGTATTCGGTGTGGGTGATCGGATCATACTTGTGGGTGTGGCATTGGGCGCAACCAATGGTTGTCGCTAACCACACGGTGCCTGTCGTGTTAACGCGGTCGACAATGGCGGCATGTCGAAATTCTTCGTCATTGGTTCCGCCCTCGGTATTGGTCAGCGTGTTACGATGAAAGGCAGTGGCGATGAGTTGAGAGTCCGAGTGGTCCGGGAGCAGATCACCTGCGAGTTGTTCGATTGTAAATTGGTCGTACGGCAGATCGCGATTAAAGGCCTCGATAACCCAGTCGCGATATTTCCAGATCGATCGTAATTCGTCTTGCGCGTAACCTTGGGAGTCGGCATAACGAGCTAAGTCCATCCACATTCTCGCCCAGTGTTCACCAAAACTAGGTTGCGCCAACAAGTAGTCAACTAAGGCCTCAAGCCCTTGAGGATCGCTCAGCCGTGGCAGCCATTGTTGTTGTTCCGCGATGGTTGGCGGCAATCCGGTCAAATCGAGAAATAAACGCCTCAGCAGCCGAGCGGGTTGTTCGGACGGATTCGGGCTCTGCTGTTGTGATTCAAGCACAGAGAGAATAAATGAATCCACGGGGCTTTTTACCCAATCGCTGTTGACAACGGCGGGCAATGAAGGGGAAACCACTTGATCGTAGGCCCAATGTTTCCGAAATTCTGCGCCTGATTTAATCCATTGTTCCAAGATTCCAATCTCGTGTTCGGTCAATGCCTCACCATGTTCGTCGGGAGGCATGCGTTCGTCGGGTGAATCGGATCTCACGCGATCTAATAGATGACTTTTGTCTGGCTTTCCGGGAACAATCGCTCGCTGGTCGCTGTCGGCCGGTTCACGCGACAAATCTTGACGATGTAAGGCCAATCCGCCTTCCCGGGCTTCTTCGTCGGGACCATGACAGGCAAAACAGCGTTTACTGAGAATCTGGATCGCTTCTTTGGAAAGGTCGGCTGCAGTTTGTCCTGTTGAGCTGGACACAAAGGAGCAAACGATAAAAAACGTCGGCCAAAGACAACACTGACTCGAGACAAAACTTCTCATGTAAAGTCTTTCCTCTTAGACACAAACCCTTCACTTTCATTCCATTGTAGTTGTTTTTTTCCAGTTCGGGCACGATGTGGCGATTATTACCGCCGCGATCAATGGATCAGAAATCGGGAAGGTATTACTCCCCGTTTTCCTCGGATTTGAAAACTTTGAAGGTTAACCATAGAATGTCAACCAATCAAATTGTTATCTATAGTCTTAGATGGGAAGGGGTGGGCCATGCGTTGGAAAGGTCGCGAGCGGAGCGAAAATGTGGAAGATCGTCGGGGGATTTCTCCGGGCATGGCTGTTGGCGGCGGTGGCATCGGTCTCGTGCTGATCGTAATCATTGCCATGATCTTTGGCGCCGATGGGGAAACCATTAAACGAATGTTGCAGCAACAGCAACAACAAGCGCAACAACCCCAAGCGCAACAGCCAGGCGGGGGCGCCCCCGGAAAAGACGACGAAATGGCCGAATTCATCGGCGTGGTGCTTAAAGATACAGAAACCGTTTGGGGTAAGATCTTTAGCGAAGAATTGCAAGGTGGCGCTTACCGCAAACCGACGTTAGTAATCTTTAGCGGTCAAGTTATGTCGGGCTGCGGCGCTGCCAATGCCCAAATGGGACCGTTCTATTGCCCTGCCGACCAAAAAGTTTATATCGACCCAAGTTTCTTTAATGAATTAGCAACCCGTCACAAAGCTCCTGGGGAATTTGCCCGCGCTTTTGTTATCGCTCATGAAGTGGGACACCACGTGCAAAACTTGTTGGGATTAAATGAACGCGCCAATCAAGCTCGGCGACAGGGTCCGAAAGAGCAAGCTAATCGCGAATCGGTGCGGTTGGAACTGCAAGCCGATTATTTGGCAGGTGTATGGGCTCACCATATTCATAAATACGACAATGTACTGGAAGAAGGGGACATTTTATCGGCAATCACAGCTGCTGCACAAATTGGCGACGATGTGTTAACAAAAGGGCAAGTTCCTGAAAGCTATTTTACGCACGGTAAAGCGGATCAACGGATGTTTTGGTTCAAAGAGGGGTTGCGAACGGGAGACTTTGCCGGATGTCGGCGTTTGCTCGACCTACCTTTTGAAGAACTTTGATGGAAAAAATAGGGGTTAGCGTTGCCGCCGCTGTATTGTAGCCGCCGCTGTATTGTAGCCGCCGCTGTATTGTAGCCGCCGCTGTCCTCAGCGGCGGAATAGTAAGCTCTCTTCGTTTTCGTTGCCCGAAAATTTGTCGTCGATTGTCAGCCTGAGGACAGGCTGACCTACCGTAGCCGTCCGCTGTCCTCAGCGGCGGA
>JBGSMY010000340.1:0-2398 GCA_041739975.1 Pirellulaceae bacterium | reverse complement strand
AAGTTTTGAAGCAAATCTTGCAAATCTTTATTGTACGGCCATATAAATTAACAACGAAGTCGTACAAAGAGAATCAAGACCGCACCGCCAAACAAGCCAAAATCGGCGGGGCTAGCCAAATCGGGTCTAGACAAATCGGGGTTTGCCAAAGAGTGTAAAAACAGCATTCACGTGCCAAAAACCACGTAAATGTTTGCCAAATCGAAAGGCCGAACAGACGTAAGCGCCGTCAAAAAGTAAGCGGGTGATCGGACTCGAACCGACGACAATCACGTTGGCAACGTGATGCTCTACCAACTGAGCTACACCCGCAATTCAAAAATCATATCGGCAAATGAGCCGGCTGACTTTTCTGAAAACGATTATACGTTCGATAAAATCGGTTGCAAGTCCACCCTAATTGAATATCCTAAGGAAATCTCGCGTTTTCATTGAAAATCTGTGCCAAACCAATTAGAATACTGGCGATCCAGCCACCTTTAACGGTCCGCCAAAGTAAGTCTCCCGCAGCACAGAGACAACGAAATCTGTACCGATTTTTTCAGCCAACGGATCGTTCACCATTTAGTTTTATCCTGGTCCATGGGGAGGTCAATCATGATCGACGCTAAACTGATTGTAGTAGGAGGCGACGTTAAGACTCCGGAGGTCAAACTCAAACTGCCAACTACCATTGGTCGAGGTCGCGAGGCTTCGTTGACGCTCCCGCACGCCCTGGTCAGCCGTTTGCATTGCGAAATTTTTGAGCGCGACGGCCAATTATTTGTTCGGGATTTAGGTTCGCTCAATGGAACGTTTATCAATAACCTACGTATCGACAAAGAGCAGCCACTATTGCCAGACGAATTATTGACGCTCGGTACGATTACTTTTCGAGCCAGTTATCTTGCTCCGCAATCGGCACATATGCCGACTGATTCGGATCAATCTGCAGCAACGGCGAATTACCCGATCCCGGCCGAGGGACTTTGCAGTCAACCTCACCTCAGCGTGTCCGCTCCGGCCATGGCGGCGGCGACTGCAACTACCGCAATGCCAGAAATTACCGCCAACGGCCAACATTTAACAGCCCCGCCAGCTATTGCCGCAGCACTCATAACACCAACGGCTACGATAACTAATCATCCGACGGCGGGAACACCCCAACCAAGTGCCAAACCCGATATCGCCACCAACAGCGATATTTTCGCTGGATTGCTGAACGATCCTACGCCCGATCAATCGATTTCGCTCAGTGCATTGGGCAATTTACCGGCGGCCAATCCTCAAGTTAGTTTTGTGGGAAAACTTCCCGGTATCGATGACATGCCAGCTCGTACCCTGGATATCGATTTGGAAGAGATTTCCATCGCTCCGGATTCGAATGCCAAAACAGGACAAGACGCGGTTGACGAAAGTGAATTGGGTGACTTTTTCCGAAATATCCCCAAATGATTTGCCAATTTCCAAGTCCATGGGCTCACTGGCGAGATTTGTATGCGATACAAACTGTTGCGGCTTGGGGTGCCGCTCGTTAGATTACGTGTTCGTTGCGAAGGCAATTGCGAGCCATTTCTCATTCATGTCAGTAAGGTTTGGTCAACTTGGACAACAAAACTGATTCCGTTGTAACTCCGGAAGACAAGCGGCTAATCGAACGAATTCGCGGTGGTGATACCACGGCCTGGAATGATTTAATCGGTCGTTTCGAGGGACGTCTGTTGGCCTATGTGGAGAGCCGACTGTCCAACCGATCTGCCAGCGAGGATATCGTACAAGAGACTCTTATTGGCTTTTTAAATAGTTTGCCCAACTACGATGGCCGTCGATCGCTAGAAAATTACCTGTTTTCTATTTGCGCTTACAAATTAACGGATCACCTCCGCCGAGAAGGTCGTCGGCCTACGATCCCGTTATCGGCTGGTGACGATTCCAGTGGTCAATGGCAACTGCCAGGGGGCGCCAGGGTCGCCAGCAGTATCGCCCGTAGTGGCGAGCGACGTCGGTTAGAAGAGGATGCGATCATCGAAGCACTGCGCGATCAAGTCGACAAATGGCAATCGCGGGGAGATTGGCTCAAATTGATGTGCATTGAACTGTTGATCGTAAAAGGTGAATCGAACAAAGATGTCGCCGATCGATTGCAGATTACCGAACAGCAAGTCGCCAATTTTAAATTTGACTTTTTGGCGCGAACGCGAACGCTAGTGCAACGTCAAAATCTCAATAATGAGGTCTTTCCGGAACTCTACGAAGAATCTTAACCAAAGGTTTTTCAGGACTTTTATTGGCTTTCGCGGAATGTAGGACAAGAAAATGTAGGACAAGAAAATGTAGGACAAGAAAATGTAGGACAAGAAAATGTAGGACAAGAAAATGTAGGACAAGAAAATGTAGGCCAAGTAAATGTAGGACATGA
>JBGSMY010000336.1:0-15947 GCA_041739975.1 Pirellulaceae bacterium | reverse complement strand
CGGCCATCCACTGCAATACTTTACCCACCGCGCCATGGCCTGCCAATTTCAATTTTGGTTTCCATGGGGCCGATTCCCACAAGCGGCCCAGGCCGCTATGGACGCCGGAAGTCTGATCGATCAATTGGAACAACAACTTTCCGTCTATCGCTTGGACAGCGAATTAAGCTTGGTCAATCGCTTCGCTCGCGAAAGTTGGATTGAAACGAGCCCATCGCTTTTCGAACTACTCCAGCTAGGTCATCAGTTGTCGCTCGAAACCCGCGGCGCCTTCGATATGACTTGCACTCCTTTATCGCGCGCTTGGGGCTTTTTTGACCGTCAACCGCAATTGATTTCAAAAGAACAAGTGGCCCAAGCGCTCGGCAAAGTTGGTTATAAATTCGTAGAGCTCGATTCTAAAAAACAAGCGATTCGATTCCTTTCTCGCGACGTTGAGCTAAATGTCAATAGTATCGGGAAAGGCTTTGCCTTGGATCAAGTCGCCCAGTTATTTGCCGCACGAGAAATCCATGACTTCCTCATTCATGGTGGTCAAAGTAGTGTGGTGGCTCGGGGTCAACTGCAACCTCAACCAGCGACAAACGTTAAATCCGCTGGTTGGGCAATTGGGATTAGCGACCCAGTGACTCCCAATCATCGCTTGGGCGAGATTCAATTGCATCACTCCGCTCTGGCAACGAGTGGCAACATGCGACAATCATTCATTGCCAACGGCCGCCGATTGAGCCACCTCATCGATCCCCGCAGCGGTTGGCCCGTGGATCATTGGTTAGCGGTAACCGTATTACACAACCAAGCCACCTGGGCCGATGCTCTAGCGACCGCAATTTCGGTCATGAGCCCAGCAGAGGTTGAAGATTTTTGTGGTAGACATCCGCAAGTTCAAACGATTCTGGTCAGGCCGGGTGATTCTAAACAACGTTTAAGTATCGAAACCTATAATGTTGACGCCAATC
The DNA here is from genome assembly GCA_041739975.1 of Pirellulaceae bacterium. Classification (GTDB taxonomy): domain Bacteria; phylum Planctomycetota; class Planctomycetia; order Pirellulales; family Pirellulaceae; genus BJ22. The sequence goes on along the minus strand of JBGSMY010000336.1, from coordinate 14,988 downwards.
GATGTCGCTGGCAAACCGAGTAGTTTGAGCTATGAAACCTAACAAATCGCTTATTTGTTTGTGATCGACCAATCTTTTCGTTGCCGCGAGCTAGGGATTCCCATTTTTTGTCGATATTTCGTGACTGTTCGGCGAGCCACAGTCAGGCCAGCCAATTTAAGACGGTTTACCAACTCATCGTCGCTCAGTGGATTTGATTTATCCTCTGCGTCGACCAGTTTTTGCAACTCAATGCGAATTCGATCCCAAGTGATATCATCACCACCATCGGTCGTCGTTCCGCCGATAAAGAATCGGCGCAAGGCAAAAATCCCTCGCGGGGTTTCGATGTACTTATCGTCAACCGCACGGCTGACAGTTGTCACATGGATGCTCACTCGATCGGCAACGGTTTGCATCTTCAACGGTTCAAGGTGTTCTGGTCCATCGTCGATAAATCGCGGTTGTAAATCAATAATCGCCTGGGCGACCTTGATCAAGGTGGAGCGCCGTTGTTCGATCGACTCCAATAACCATTGGGCCGCGTTAACTTTGCGTTTAATGAACTCGCGTTCTTCCTTGGTTGCTTGCCCGGAAGCGAGTCGTTGTCGGTAGTACTTACTGATGTACAAGTTGCGAGTTGGGCCTTCATCCATTTTGACCACATATTTTTGGGTCTTCTCGTCCAATTCCACCCACAAATCCGGTGTTACCGTTGGCGCCATGCGTTCGGCATATTGCGATGCAGGTTTGGGATCAAGCCGTCGCAATTCCATCCAGGCTTCCTGGATTTCGTCAATGGACGCTCCCGTTGATTTTTGGATAACAGGAATTCGATTGTGGGCCAAATCGTCTAAATGCACCAGAATTAATTTGCGCACCAATTCCAAATGCGGAATGTCAATGTTTAATTGCAACATTAAACACTCTTTTAAATCGCGTGCTGCAACACCAGCTGGGTCCAGCGATTGCACGATCGCCAAGGCCTCCTCGGCAATTTCCGCTTGTTCCGGAGTTGCATTCGGTGGCAACAAATCTTCTAAAGGAACCGGCAAATACCCACCATCCGCCGCGTTTAACGAGGAGATGATTCGCTCGCACATTTTCTTGGTGACGTCTTCAATTTCCCATTCGCCCAATTGGGACAACAAATGTTGCTGCAGCGTTTCCGAGTGCTCCGGGACATTAGCCATCATGTCCGTGTATCGATCGACACTGTCTTGGATTCGATTGGATGACGGGCGACCTTGATCCTCAAAAACGGAAGGATTGTCTTGGTCTAAATTCAATAACCGTTCGAAGTCATCGGCGTTGTTTTTGCCCTCATCGATGATCAGCTCTTTTTGCTCGACATCGCCAGTTTCTCGTTTTTCTTCTCGATTGACATCTTCCGAAGGCAACGAGGGATCATCTTCTCGCAGTTCCAGTACAGGATTTTCAATCAATTCCTGCTCTATCCGTTCGTTCAGTTCCGCCAACGGCATTTGAAGAATCTCCATGGATTGGATCATCCGCGGAGCCATCATCTGCGTTTGCTTTTGATGTAGGTGTTGTCCGAACGTAATTTTCATAAACTGGTCGGTTTAAATTTTTTTGGGAGTTACCCGCCTAATAAACTTGACGGGTTTTCACACTAGGAAGTGTTTCACCCGAACCCATTCATTGTACGCGACATACGTACGATTACAGCGCCACTTACTGAAACATCTGTTTCGCGACTTGCCTTTGGGTGCGATTAAGTTTTTGTTGATTGAGGCAAATCGTCAATCCACCGCCGCACGGATTGTTCGATTTGTTCGCCTAAATTAGCGTAGGGTTGGACGAAACTAGGTACATAACCGCTGGTTAAGCCCAATAAATCATAACTCACCAAGACTTGACCATCACAATACGGTCCGGCACCAATGCCAATTGTCGGTATCGATAACTTCGCCGTAATCTTAGCGGCGATATCCGCCGTGATACATTCGAGAACAATTGCAAATGCACCGGCTTCCTGAGCGGCCAACGCGTCCAACATCAGAACTTCTTCATCGCGCTGCATCCGATAGCCGCCCATGACATGGACGTTTTGCGGACGCAAGCCGACGTGAGCCATCACTGGAATTCCGGCCAGAACCAAGGCCTGAATCACTCCTTTTAGTTCGGCACCGCCTTCTAATTTAACTGCTTGAGCCGCTGTCTCTTTCAAAAATCGACTGGCACTGGCGACGGTTTGCGGAATGCCCAGATGGTTTTCCGGGAAAGGCAGATCGCCGACAACCATTGCTCGCTGGGCCGCGCGTCCAACCATCCGAGTGTGATAAATCATTTCATCCATCGTGACCGGCAGCGTGCTGTTGTGGCCTTGGACTACCATCGCCAAAGAGTCTCCGACGAGCAAAATATCCACGCCAGCCCGATCCAATATACTGGCCATAGAGTAGTCGTACGCCGTCAACATACTGATCGGCTTACCGGCCTTTTTCATTTTGATCAGTCGTGTGGTCGTAATCCGATCTTGCGCCATGTATCCCTACGTTTCTCTTAGCAGTTTTATTTTATCAAATCGCGAACGTCGCAATTGTGTGTCGTTATCGACCCGGTTCATTTAATTCTTGTGCGATCCATTTTAACGTCAATTGACCTTGCGTTCGCTCGGCGACCAAAGTCGGTTGGGCGTAACGAAGGGGTTGGGAATTGCCCGGTATTTTGAATTTGTCGCCCTTTTGTAACACGGGTTTTGCTTCTAACATTTCGCCGAATTGACGAGTTCCCGCCAACTGACAAGGATACCAAGTTCCCTGGCCTGCATCGTCCTCTAAATAAAATTCCGCATAGGTGTGCTCGGGGATCCATACGGCTCTGGCAGGTATTCCCCGAGCACGACACAGAGCGATAAATAGCGACGACATTTCTTCACAGTCCCCATACCCATCGTCAATAGCATCCAGACACGTTTTGATCTTTGTGTCAAATCGATATTCTATGTTGTCACGTACCCAATCGTAAATCTGCTCGACTTGATGCCATGCCGGCCGGGAATTATCGAGCGGTAATTCGCTGGCCAATTGTTTAATCCGCCGGTGACTACTTTCAATATAAGGACTTGGCTGCAAAAACGACTTAAGCTTGGTGTTACCTCGCGTTGAAAACTTAAACTTTTCGACCTCAGTCGGCGCGGATTCAAATCGCTTTTCGATCTGTGCTGGAACGCGAATTGACGCCGTCTGTCCAGCGGCAATTGAACGCCAAGTAATGGTCACCAATGTGACTCCATCCATTTTTTCCTCACTCACTCGCTGGGCGGCCGGTACGATGACCGGGTCCGCCCACTTTACAGTTTGCTCGGGCCAATCATGCGGGATGGGAAATACGACGGTTACGTTGTCGGCTCCACCAGTTGCCCCAACTTCAACACCAAACTCCCAACGTGATTCCAAACTAGAGTCGCTGCTCGCCCCCTTGTCTGCTCCTGAACCTTGGACCACTGGTGGGTTTTGAGTGCGAGGATTCTGCGTTGTTCGGCCTTCGACCGACTTATCAGTCCATAAATTACACAACGCAACCATTTGAACAACAAACAACGCTATCCAGGTTCGATTGCTGTCAGTCTTCCCGCTGTAATACTTCCTATTGTGCCAGATAGAATTTGACATAATTGCAACTTTGCTAATTTTGTATCGCAGGGTCACGAAACACACGAAAGCTATTTTACCGGCAGCAGTTCTTGGATGAATTTAATCCTGGGCGGATCACTCCCTTTTCCGGCGACAAATTCAGAGACAAAATATTGCGGTTGTTCCTTTTCGGGTACGCGAATACTATCACCCTTTTGTTGGATCACGCGCGGCTCAGATATGCTGCCAAATTCTGCCAGTCCAACGACGTTCGCTGGAAACCAATGACCTTGGTCACGATCATCCACCAAATAAAACTCAGCCCACACAGTTCCTTCCACCCACACCATACGGGCCGGAACTTTCAGATGGCGACAACAGGCAATAAACAGAGCCGTGACATCTTCGGGCGAACCCTTGCGATTCAAAAAACAGTCGACTGCATTGGTGGGCTCGTCATTGGTTTGTTCGACATTGGTGCGAATCCAATCGAAGACGGCTCGCAATTTCTCCCAATCCGTTTCTTTGCTACTTACAATCTCTTTGACTTCATTGGTAAGTTTGCGATTCTTCCAATTGATCTCTGGACTATCGGCCAAATAGGGGCGTACCTGTTTTGGCAAAGCCTTTTTCGATATCTTGTAATGCGACTCGTCACTGGGGCCGCTCATCGGGCTGACTTCAACTTCATAAATCAGAGAGATTTCATAGGTTTGATTTCGATTAGCGGTGGGGAGAACGGCAACAAATTGAGTGACTCCTTGGTCAATCACGCGAAAGTCCGCTTTTTGAAACTGCGGGTCAACTTTTTGTTCCACCAACACAACCCGTTGCTCCGGCCAATCCGTAGGAACCGGAATGCTAACAAATAGTTCTTTGCTGCGTCCTGTCGGCCCACCCATTATTTGTGCACCAACATGCCATCGGTATCGCAACGGCGTTTCAAACTTGACGCCTCGAGGCTCGAGATTTGCGGACGATTCCGGAGGTTGAGCGTAAATAACGCTGTCCAGACACAACCAAAAACCAAGGCAACAGGTCAGCAGCGTGTACAAATATTTCTGCTTCATTGGATTTCTAATTATCATTTCATGTAACCTCTCGCATCGAATACACCCCCATTATCGTCGATCTCTGTAGTTTAGCCCGAGTTTACCGGTTACCCATTCGAACTTTGGATTGAGCCCTACAATTGTTACCAAAAGTGGCCAATTAAACAAAAAAGCCACCGAACTTCTTCGGTGGCTGTAGGCGAATTTTTCTGATTTTGCCGCCATTTCGTAGCAACAAATATCGTTTAATCAATCAAACTCATCTCCCTGGCATTGGCGATTTGAGCGTCCGATTAGTCCTCGATATCTAAATCGATCGGTGAGTCGTCATCCGGGGCCACTTTGGGTTTGGCCGCTGCGGCGCTAGAAACCAACCGCGGCGTCTTTTGGCGAACGGCCCCCTTGGTATCGTCAGTATAGTGATTGCCATAGCCATAGCCGTAGCCATAACCGTATTCGTTGTAGGCGTAACCGGAACGGTAAGCACTATAGGTGTATTGGCTACCATAACCAGTTTGAGCACCGACACCATTCACAACAACACCAACGATGTTTGCGCCAAGGTTTCGCAAGATCTCGACGGAACGTTCTGCACTCGTGCGAACGTTCTTCTTGATCCGAATCGCCAACACGACACCGTCAACTCGAGCCGCAATCGGACATGGATCCGTAACCGCCAATACCGGCGGTGTGTCAATGATCACATAATCAAAATGTTCGCGAAGTTGTGCGATCAGCATTTTTAATTGTGGTGAAGTCGACAGTTCAGCCGGGTTGCTAGGTTTCGCTCCGCAAGGCATGATCGACAAGCCTTCAATTTCTTCGCATTCGAAAATTACGTCTTTCCAAAGCGACTCGCCACTCATAACGGTGGCAAACCCTTCTTTGGACGAAATTCCAAATACAGAACCTAACCGCGGGCGACGCATATCGGCATCGACCAGTAACACGCGTTTTCCGGATTGAGCGATTGACACGGCCAAGTTCGCCGCCACTGTTGACTTACCATCACCCGGCGTAGGACTGGTGACCTGAATCACACTGTTATCGTGGCCCTTGCTCTGACTGTTGAAATACAATGCAGTTCGAATCGCACGGAACGATTCAGAATTCTGCGACTTAGGCCGATGGTACGTACACACCGAACCGTCAATCAACGAATTCTCAATTTGATATCGTTTGCTTTGATTGATAACAGGTATATGGCCAATCAGTGGAAGCGACAAATTCTTGATGATTTCTTCTGGATTGTGGAAAGTCTTGTCCGCCATGTCGACAAGCACGCCTAACCCAAAACTCAACAGGGCGCCCAAGATGCCGCCGGCTGCTAAGACAATTGGCATGATCGGCCAAATGCGTTCACCTAAATTGGCGACTTGCAATAATTGGAAGTTAAAACCTAAGTCCTGAGCGAAACTTGCTAGGGTTTCCGAAGGATCGAGTTCCAAAATCTTGTGCCTTGTATCGTTCAGCAAATTTTGAGCAAATGCCTTGCGTTCTTCGAGAAGTCGCTGTTTTGCAGCGATTAATTCCATCGCTTTGGCCTCATTGGTAACTAATTCGAGTTCTTTGAAATCGGATTCCAATTTAGCTTGTTCTTCAGCAATCATTTGATTGCAGTAGATAATGACGCGCTGCAAAACAACCGCCGGCTCCATCTGATTTATCGAAGCACTTGAGTTCTTTTTTTCTTCGGCATACTCGCGCCAAGCGTCGAGTTCCGATTGCATCGCTTTTACGTCTTTATGACCAGAACCAAATACAGACTTAAGTTTCATCAAATTGATTTCCATTCCAGAAATCAGTTGATCTAACCTCGCGTCAACGAGAACTTGCTGATTCGGTGATGAAACAGGAACCAAATTCTGCTGTTGAAATACTGATATTTGAGTTTCCATGTCTTTGGTCGTGCCAGCCAAAGCTTCTTCAGCACGCATCTTCGCGGTTTGCAAGCTCGACAATCGCTCTTTCGTGGTTCGCGCCCGGGCCTGTAGTTGTAAGATACCCGCGTTGAGAATGTTCTCGCCGCGATCGTTGATGCGAGGGGCCGTGTATAGCTTGGCGTTTTCTTCCAATTCCTTCATGACCGTTTGATAATCTGTCTCAAACGTTGATTTCATGTTCTTTAACAACTGCGTCACATTTTGTGTTTCATGACGAAATTTATCTTTTAGGCTATCGTTGTAGGTCTGCACCAACGCGTTCAAGAAAATATTGGAGTCTTCTTGCTTGAGCGAGTTAAACGACAACTGATACAGATACCGATCTTCGCGGTCAGGCACGATTTCCAAATCTTCCAACACTCGCAGTACAATGTCTTCGCGAGTCATGCCTGCAAAAGAAGCCAATTGAAACAATCGACCGTCGTTTGCCTCCAAACATTTCTTGACGATCATTTCGGAGTCAATAATCTTGTCGTGCCGAATCGGCAAAATCTCTTCGGGATTGGGGTTCAACGGAGTGCGTTGATACCGCTGCAATTGGTTGACCAACGGATCTTTAGGTTCAATCCGCACCGTCGCGCGACTTTGATAGGTCGGTGGCGTCTGATAATGGTATAGCAGACCCAACAAGGTACCGCATACTAAACCGAGAAAAACAATCCACTTGCGGCGATTAAGAACGCCCCAAAAATCGAAACGATTTTCCGGTGCGACATCAAAAGAGCCAGGCACTAGCGGTTGTTGCATTGGTCGCAAATTATCCACAATAACACTCCAGGAGTTGTGACGCAGACTCGTTGAATATCAAGTCCCATGCGTTACGAAACATTGGTCCAATTGGTTCCCCAATTATAGCTCAGATTATATCGCAGCCAAACCAAATCACAATCGTAAAGGCGATTTCATCGCGTAAATTACGCGGTTTTGAAGCAAACTTCACACCGAACATTCGGCAAAATAATCGCTATCAACAAAATCGCCACGCTTAGGGTTCTGTAGTCCACCCAAACCGAACAATCGGCATTTTCGTGCGTACAAGGGAGCATAGGTCTCGCGCTGCGATCTTCTCAATCATCACCATTGGCGACCTCCTGGGGCTTCATAAATTCTCAAAAAGGGTATCTCCTCAATTCCCCTTGATCCGTTGCCGCAACCCTCCAAAGCCCCCTCAAAAGTTGCTACCATACGCCCATGTCGAAAACTCCCATGATGCAACAATATGAACAGGCAAAGGCCACCGCAGGCGAAGCAATCTTGCTGTTTCGCATGGGCGATTTCTACGAATTGTTCCACGATGATGCCAAAGTCGCCGCCAAAGTCCTAGGTTTGACGCTTACTAGCCGCGACAAGTCCGAAAACCCCGTGCCGATGGCCGGTTTTCCCCATCATCAACTCGATAGCTATTTGGCAAAATTAATTCGCGCCGGATACCGAGTCGCAGTTTGCGATCAAGTCGAAAATCCCCAACAAGCAAAAGGGCTGGTTCGACGCGAGGTGACACGGATCCTTTCACCCGGAACGATCACCGACAACTCCATTCTCGAACCCACGCAAAATAATTACTTAATCGCCGTCGCCCCCACTAATGATCTCAGCAGTTTCGGGTTGGCTTGGGTCGAATTGTCAACAGGACAGTTTGTTGCCGCGCAAGGTGACGCGGCCGTGATGTTAGATTTGATTGAACGATTGAACCCGGCGGAGGCCCTGGTTCCACAAAACCAACGCACCCCACTGGCCTGGGGCTCGCCCAGCTTTGCACTCACAACCCGGCCCGACTGGACATTTTCACCCGCCCGCGCAAAGGACACGCTGTATAAACAATTCCACGTCAGCACGTTAGAAGGCTTTGGATTCGACGATTCCGATTCCCTAGCGATCATCGCCGCAGCAGCGATTGTCCATTACCTGTCCGAAACCCAAGCCGCTTCACTCGATCACATTAATGTCCTGCACGCCTTTCGACGCGGCGAATGTCTCGAAATTGACCAAGCGACCTGGCGGAGCTTGGAAATCAGCCGAACGATTCGCAATCAACAGCGCGAAGGCTCTCTGCTAGCAACGATTGATCGCTCTGTCACCGCGATGGGCAGTCGCTTGCTCGGTCAATGGCTGATGGCGCCCTTGGTACAACCGGCCGCCATCGAACAACGCCAAGATTCCATTGCCGAACTCGTGCGTGAAAATCGGCTGCGTGAAAACTTGCGGCAAGATCTCAAACAGATTCACGACCTCGAACGCGTCATCAGCCGGGTTTTTACGGGCCGCGCCACGCCACGCGACCTCAAACAGATTAGCGCTTCTTTAACGCGCCTACCTGGCCTTCGCGAACGTTTAGTTGGCCGAACTAGTTATTGGTTGCAATTCCTCCAAGTCGAGATAGATCCTTGTCCCGATTTACAGGAATTGCTGGACCGGGCTATTGTCGATGATGCGCCGCTGCAAACCAGTTCCGGCGGCTACATTCGCCCCGGTTATGACAGCGAGCTCGACGACTGGCGCGAACTGGCCAGCGGCGGCAAACGCTGGATTGCGGAATATCAGCAAAAAATAATCCAAGAAAGCGGCATTGGCTCGCTTAAGGTCGGTTTCAACAAAGTCTTCGGTTACTACATCGAGGTCACCAATGTCCATCAAACTAAAATCCCCGATTACTTCATTCGCAAACAGACGTTGAAAAATGTCGAGCGATATATAACGCCCGAACTTAAAGAATACGAAGACAAAGTGTTGTCGGCGGAACAACAATCGCTTGACCGCGAACTTCTCTTATTTGATCAATTGCGAGAGACGACGCGAGCCTATGCGGCACGACTCAAACAACTGGGCGAACAGTTGGCCATGCTCGATCTCTTAGCGGCATTGGCCGAATTGGCAGTGCAACAGAAATATTGCCGACCGGAAATCACGACAGGCACGGAACTTATTCTTCGCGATGGACGCCATCCGGTTTTGGATATCGTTCAGCCGTTGGGCGTTTTTGTTCCCAACGACACGTGTTTGGATGCCGAAAATGGCTGGATTCATTTGATCACCGGTCCGAACATGGCCGGTAAAAGCACCTACATACGCCAAGTTGCATTAATCACACTAATGGCCCAAATCGGCAGCTTTGTCCCTGCCAAACAAGCGATGATTGGCATCGTCGATCGCATCTTTGCTCGCGTCGGCGCCAGTGATGAGTTGTCGCGCGGCCAAAGTACTTTTATGGTTGAAATGACTGAAACCGCTAGAATTCTCAATACGGCAACTTCTCGCAGCCTAGTGATTTTAGATGAAATTGGCCGAGGTACCAGCACTTATGACGGCGTTTCTCTAGCCTGGGCAATTGCTGAATACTTACACGAACAAATCGGCTGCCGAACCTTGTTTGCCACCCATTACCATGAGCTGACCGAACTAGAAAAGAATTTCCGCGGAGTCAAGAATTACAACGTCAGCGTGCGAGAATGGGAAGAAAAAATTGTCTTTTTGCACAAAATCATACCTGGCGGTGCGGACAAAAGTTATGGCATTCATGTGGCTCAACTGGCTGGGGTTCCAGATTGGGTCAATCGCCGGGCCCAACAAATCTTGAATCAGTTGCAATCAAAACAGCAACCAACCGATCGTGAACGCATGGCCAATGCCGGTTCGCGGGCGGCACAAGTTCAATTGACTTTGTTCGAAGTCAGCGAGCATCCATTGATTGACAAAATCAAACGGCTGGACACCGGTCACTTAACACCGCTTTCGGCGTTAGAAATGCTCCACGGCTGGCAACAAGAGTTGCAACAAGTTGCAGCGAAAAAAAGCAGAGTCGATTGATAAGCCGGGTTCTGTTCGCGACCCGATAGGAGCCGCGCGACAATCATTCATCTGGGACGACAATTGCTTGCCGCCTCAAGCAGCCTACCCGAGAGTCAAATGCGGCGGACAACCACTTCCCTCTGTTTGGCCTTGCTCCGGACGGGGTTTACCTAGCCGTCTTGGTCACCCACGACGCTGGTGAGCTCTTACCTCACCGTTTCACCCTTACCGCGAATCGCAAACCCTTGCGGATTGGCAACTCGAGGCGGTTTGTTTTCTGTGGCACTAATCCCTGGTTTCACAACCGGTCGGCGTTACCGACCGTCCTGTCCTGCGGAGCCCGGACTTTCCTCCAGTTTTCACCAGCGATTGTCTCATCAACTCTGCCAAAGGTTATTGATAGAGGGTTTCTCAAAAGAAACAAGGCCCTTGAGCAATTGTCCTTTTAGCGTTTGTCCTTTTAGCGTTTGTCGTCGCCATCGAGTAACTTGGCAAGCGGATTGTTATTTTTGGGCGAAACGAGAATTCTGTCGCCAGCATGTAAAGCGTAGTCTTGCTCGTATTTCACGGCCCGTTTGCTCGGTTGACTGTCGACCGGCATTCTTAACGGCTGATATTTGCCAGCAACTTTCCGAATCAAATCGATATCCATCGCTCGATAGCGACGCCACGCACCCGATTGCTCGAGTGCCATTTGCACTGTGGGGTTACTACTGTCGATTTTTCCCGTATAGACCTTATTGCCCCCAAATCCATCGCTGAATTCAACGGTGTACGTGTCCGTGGGTTGACCCGCCATTTTGTCGACTGGCAAGTCTTGTTTGTCGGCCGGTTTGAGGGCTGCACAGCCCGATAACAACGCCAAAACCAAACCAGCGCCAAGCAAACCGCAACTTCGGATTGCTCGCTGAATGCGACTTTTCATTTCTTGCCTCAATTGACGACTTTCGCCCGCAAACTTTTACTAATCCCCCTAATCGTTATCTTCCGCATCGTCATCTCCACAGCCGAACTTGAGGATTTTCTCCCGGAACTGCCCAAAAAGCCAAACTTTGAGCCCAGGCCCTAGGCAAACCTCAGCCGCTGATCGTGTTTTTTTGCAGAAATGGGGATTTTTCGTTGGCCAAGTCCTCCGATTGCCCGGTTTCTCACATTGGCAACTTCGACTAAATTTTCAAACAACGCCAGCGGCAACCGTTGATCGCTGTCAATCAAAGCCCGATGACTCTCGCGTTGTTAATTGAATGGCGAGTTCACATGGGCAAGCTGTCGAGGAATTGACATTAACCGCTATGGCCAACGACCATTGGAAAAACAAATCGGCACTGATTACCGGTGCATCTGATGGTTTGGGCTGGGAATTGGCTCAACAACTGGCCATTCGGGGAGCGCATGTTCTGTTGGTTGCCCGAGGCGTCGATCGATTGGAGCAACGACGGCAATGGTTAGTGGAACGCGGCTTTCGGGCTACGGCAATTCCAACGGACGTTACTAATCGCGAACAAGTTGAATTGCTATGGCAAACAATCCAAGCAACCCACGATCGATTGGATTGTTTGATCAACAATGTTGGCGTCTCAACGCGACGGTCATTGGCTCAAACTGATCCCAATGATTTTTTTCGGCAAATGGAAATTAACTTCTTCGCCACCGTTAATGTAACGCAAATTGCGATGCCCCTACTTTTGGCATCGACCGCTCATGTCGTCAATATTGCATCATTGGCCGCCAAGAGTCCTTGGCCTTATTTGGGACCTTACGGCGCCAGCAAAGCAGCTTTGGCTGCGTACACACACCAACTGCGAGTCGAATTGGGACAACGACTAAAAGTGCTCTTAGTATGTTCGGGCCCCATCGCTCGCGATGATGCCGGGACTCGATACATCGAATCCGACCACCAGCTTCCGTCCCAAGCGCACCAACCGGGCGGAGGAGCTCGCGTTCGCGGGATTGCCCCCGATAAATTGGCAGTCAAGATCTTACGGGCTATGGAACGCAATCAAGCCGAATTGGTGTTACCCTGGCATGCAAGGTTGGTTTTCGCCGTGGCTCAATTATCGCCTCGATGGGGAGATTGGCTTTTGCGAAATTTCGGTGGAGCCAAAAACATTCCGACTACTCCCCGTTGAACAACCGCCACCGAATCGGGAAACTAATTAGCCATCGTAAGTATCAAGTTTCAGATCGCATTCGTATTTTTTGAGAATGGAAGTTATGAGCTATTTCGCCGATATCCCCGCGATCGCCTATGAAGGTCCGTCGTCCAAGAACCCTTTGGCATTTCGTTGGTACCAGGCCGACGAAGTCGTTGAAGGAAAAACAATGCGCGATCATTTCCGATTCTGTGTCGCTTACTGGCACACGTTTCGCGGCACTGGCGCCGATCCATTTGGTGCACCGACCATGCTGCGGCCTTGGGATGATGGCACTGAATCGCTCGATAACGCGCGCCGTCGAGTCGATGTGGCGTTCGAGTTTATGCAAAAACTCGGCGTCGGCTTTTATGCATTTCACGATCGCGATGTGGCTCCGGCTGCCGCTTCGCTGCGAGAAACAAATGCCAATCTTGATGCCATTGTCGAACATCTCAAACAACATCAACAAAGTTCCGGCATTCGGTTACTTTGGGGCACCGCGAATTTATTCAGCCATCCGCGGTACATGCATGGGGCCGCTACTAGTTGCCAAGCCGAAGTATTTGCCTATGCCGCAGCCCAAGTCAAAAAAGCTTTAGAAGTTACAAAATCCCTCGGCGGCGAAAATTATGTATTTTGGGGCGGCCGCGAAGGCTACCAAAATCACTACAACACCGATATGAAACGCGAAATGGATCATTTGGGCAAGTTCCTACATCTGGCAGTTGACTATGCCAAACAAATTGGTTTCAACGGAACCTTTTTAATAGAACCCAAACCCAAAGAGCCCACCAAACATCAATACGATAGCGATGCAGCTGCCTGCATTAATTTCCTCCGCGCTTATGATTTAATCGATTATTTCAAACTTAATATCGAAACCAATCATGCCACGCTCGCTGGCCACACCATGATGCACGAACTCGAATACGCTGGTGCTCAAGGTTGCCTGGGGTCGATCGATGCCAATACCGGTGACCTATTGCTGGGTTGGGATACCGATCAATTCCCAACCGACATTTATCAAACGACTCAGATCATGTTGGTGTTGCTGAAATACGGTGGCCTAGCCCCCGGTGGCGTGAATTTCGATGCGAAAGTTCGCCGTGAAAGCATCGAGCCGGTCGATCTATTTCATGCACATATCGGCGGGATGGATACGTTTGCCCGCGGACTCAAAATTGCTGCAGCTATTCGCGCCGACGGACGTTTGGCAACCGCTTTGCAACAACGATACAGCTCTTGGGATAACGCGCTCGGCAAAGAAATAGAGCGTGGACAACATAATCTTGAGTCGCTGGAAAAATGGATTTTGGAAAAAGGTGAGCCAACTCAATTCCAAAGTGGACGCCAAGAATTTCTTGAAAATTTGATCAATCAATTTTTGTAATGCAAACGTCGTCGCGTTAATTAAGCGCGGCGGGACTAAAATGCCGGAACTTCCTGAAGTCGAAACCATGTGCCGCGGCCTGCGGCCCATTGTCGGCAGCCGCGTTGATGCCGCCGGTAGGTCGCCGTGTAAACGTCGCCCTAACCGGATCGTGCCGCGCGTCGATGTGATACAAAAACGGATTCTAGGTCAGTCGATCGAATCAATTTCGCGTTGGGGCAAAAAATTACTATTGCATTTCAGCAATGGCGATTGCCTAGTAATCGAGCCGCGAATGACTGGACTGGTGCTCATCGAAAATCCGCCAACACGGGAACATTTTCGGTATGAATTACAGCTTTCGGGCAAGTTCCAAGGCAAACTGCAATTTTGGGATCGCCGAGGTCTGGGTACCATCTATTTATTGTCTGCCATGGAGTTAGCCGCTCAAAAACAACGCGGGCGGCTGGGTCCGGATGCTTTGGAAATTTCTGTCCCGGAATTTCGTCAACGATTGAATCCCGAACGGCGACCTTCGCAGCGTCCGATAAAAGTGGCATTGTTGGATCAAGCGAAAGTGGCCGGGATTGGCAACCTGTATGCCAGTGAGATGTTGTTTGTTGCCAGGATCGATCCGCGATTGCCCTGCTGCCAGCTGACCAGCCGGCAGTGGAGTCGATTGCATGCGGCGATGCTAGAAATATTACAGCAAGCGATTGAGCATGAAGGGTCCACATTATCCGACGGCACCTATCGCAATGCCCTCAATAAAAGTGGTAGCTATCAAAACTGTCATCAGGTCTACGACCGAGCCGGTGACACGTGTCTGGGTTGTGGTCGAGACCAAATCCTGCGAATTGTACAAGCACAGCGCAGCACATTTTATTGCCCCCGCTGCCAGGGTTAGCTTTTTTTGACTTTTTGATCCTGAGGGGAAGTCTAGGGGTCAATCTTTTGCCTACTAGATAGTTTGTTGGCCGAAGCGAAAGTTTGGCGGCTAGAGATTCAGTTCTTAACGACGGTGGAATACTGGCGGCCACAATGGTGACCACGCCGGTAGGATACCGGCGTCCACGACTGGCCGAACCTTAACGCCGGTAGAATACCGGCGTCCACGACTGGCCG
>JBGSMY010000325.1:0-6614 GCA_041739975.1 Pirellulaceae bacterium | reverse complement strand
TTTGCCCCAATAAGTTTTGCACCAGTTTTTCTGGTTATCCAGGAATTTTAGTGGCTCGCTGGGGATGATTCGATTGCAATAAACCAGGACAACTATTTTACTTATTTTACTCGAAGCTTTAACTTGCGTCTCACGCCCACCCCAATCCGTCGTTCGTGCTTTTCGTGTTTTTCGTGGTTAAATCTTTTTTACTAATGAATTCCTCGAAGAACCGTTTTTCTTTTCGACATCGCCACGTACTCAGTACTTAGTGAAATTGGGGGTATTTATGCACTCCATGGTCATCATTGCCACAGTTCGTCGCAGCGGGCGTAAAGGGTGCGACCTCCTAGCTTTTGCGAACCACATATCTTGGCGATTGGGGTATTTTTTGGCTTGGCTATTTAGCGATGGAAACGTGGAAACAGGGCGTGGGAGCCTTGCCCCGACCGGGAACAACTGTTAAGTTGGTGACGCGAAAATGCCCCTGATTTGAGGGCTATATTTCATGATTGAATTTCAAAAATTCGATTCGGAAAACTGAATCTAGCGAATTTTTTTCAATAAAGCTGGTTAAGCGTCGATATCGACGCGAAAGGAAATGTTGGCTGTGAATAGCGACACGGGACGAAATGACGATCAGGCGGGAAAAGGCCAGACTGGTATTACATTGCAATTGGACGCTCCACCACCGGTGGAAAAACAGAAAATGGAACTCGGGGTCGAGATTACCAAGACGGGTTCTTGCGAACGGCACGTCACTGTGACCATTCCTCGCACGGATATCGACCGCTATTTCAAAAAACAATTTGATGAGATCGCTCCGCGAGCTGAGGTGCCTGGATTTCGCCCGGGCAAAGCACCTCGGAAACTATTGGAAGCAAAATTCCAACGCCAAGTTGCCGAGCAGGTCAAAGGTGCATTGTTGATGGATAGTCTGTCCCAATTGACGGACGATCAATCGTTTGCCGCGATCAGTGAGCCAGATCTCAATTATGAACTGGTCAAGATTCCTGATGAAGGCCCAATGATCTTCGAATTCAACATCGAAGTACGCCCGGAATTCGACATGCCGCAATGGAAAGGGCTGACGCTCAAGAAAACTGAGCATGTGCCGACTGACGAAATGGTTGATAAGTTCATCAGCCGCAGTTTTGGCCCGACTGGTAGTTACGTCGAAACTTCGGAACCAGTGAAACTAGGCAACCAATTGGTTTGCAATATCCGTGTTCTTGAGGGCAGCAAAGAAGTATCCAAACTGGAAGCTGTCGAATTATTGGTCAAACCTGAGTTGTATTTCCATGACGCCGAATTTAAGACGTTTGGAGATAGCGTTGTGGGCAAAAACGTCGGCGACCGAGTCGTATGTCCAGCGACAATCAGCGAATTCGCTGACGCCACCGAGTACCATGGTAAAACCCTGGATGTGGAATTTGAGTTAGTTGCGATTAGTTCTTTCCAAAAAGACGAAGAATCCGCCTCCTCAGAATCAATGACTCGTTATCGAAAAATGACGAGAGAGTACCTGCAATCGAGATTCGATTACGAACAACAACAAGAACTGCGTTCTCAAATCTTGGCAGCGCTGACAAAAGGGGCAGCTTGGGATTTGCCTCCCGATCTGCTGAAACGTCAATTCCGTCGCGAAGTAAGCCGTGCGATTATGGAAATGAAATCAAGCGGACTTGGCGAACAAGAAATTGCTGCACGTGAATCAGAAATGCGTCGTGATGCTTTGGAACAAACCAAGCGTCTGCTGCAAGAACATTTCATTCTGGAGCGAATTGCGGAAGAAGAAAAAGTCGAAGACAACGAGCAAGATTATCAATTGGAAATTGCTCGAATTGCGGCTTCCTCAAATGAAACCGAAAGGCGAACCAGGGCCCGGTTGGAACGCACCGGCCAAATGGATGCGTTGCGAAATTTGATTGTCGAACGAAAAGTGATTGACTTAATCCAAAAACACGCCACCATCGAAACGAAGCCGTACACGTTGCCGCCGGAATCCAATGACTTCCACGTATCACAATACTTGATTGGTGTGGACGGGGAGTCGATTCCAGAAGCAAAGTATGAAGAGCAGCAAATGCCAAATATCCCGGGTGTCGATAAACCCGCGGCGGTCGGACGTACAACCTAGATAAACCAATGTTGGTAACGAGTCTATGTTAAGAAAAGGCGAAGCCCATGTGGCTTCGCCTTTGCTATTCGCATCGATCCAAACGAGGTCAAGTTGTGAATTTAGAATATAGACAGCTGGTTTTGGAAACGAATTCTTAAAAGCAAGGAACAACGGTTGCGATGCGGGTGATTGGAATCGGTACCGATATATGCGAAGTCACTCGGATCGAACAACTGATCCAAAAACATGGGGCACCATTTTTGGATCGAGTTTATACCGCGGCGGAACAAACTTATTGTGGTGCCCATAAAACTTCTTGCGTCCAATATGCAGGGCGTTGGGCCGCTAAAGAAGCAATTTCTAAGGCTTTGGGAACGGGTTGGGCCCAAGGGATCGCCTGGACGGACTTGGAGGTTTGCAACATTGTTGGCGGGAAACCTGAAGTCACACTACACGGTACTGCCTTGGAGATCGCCAAAAAACTGGGGATCGAATCAATCCTGATCAGCATCTCCCATGTGCAATCGACGGCAATTGCCTTTGCCGTTGCACAGGGACACGTAACTGCACAGGGACACGAAACTGCTCAGGGACACGAAACTGTACAAGGACAAGAGGCTGTACCGGGAAAAGAAGCTATACCGGGACAAGCGACTACACAGTAACAAGCTGTTGCCAATGAACCGATTAACGGGGACCACAGAGACTAAAACTCGGTATTGAACATGGCTGAACAAGATTTGTTTGTTGGTGTAGATGTCGGCGGTACGAACGTGAAATTTGGTATCGTCAATGATCAAGGTGACATACTTTTCAAATCAAGTTTTCCCACATGCCAGGAACTTGGGCCTGGCTATATGGTGGAGCAAACAGGTAGAGCGCTAGAATCCGTCATTAGCGAACATAAAAATTGGCGTCCCAATTTGCGCGGGGTTGGATTGGGGACGCCAGGTACGATGGATATTCCGTTGGGAATGATTTTAGAACCACCAAACATGCCGGCTTGGCGGCACTTTCCCATCCGCGACGCGCTGTCGCATCGCTTGAGTTTGCCCGTGCTATTTGCCAACGACGCGAACGCAGCGGCTTACGGTGAATTCTGGGTGGGTAGCGGGCGGGATGTCGCCTCCATGGTTTTATTTACCTTAGGAACCGGCGTTGGCGGTGGAATTATTATCGACAATCAATTGGTCGTGGGCGCAAACAGTCTGGGTGGAGAAGTGGGCCATTTGACAATTGAATCATCGCCGCAAGCTCGAATTTGTTCTTGTGGACGCCCTGGCCATCTGGAGGCCTACGCCAGTGCGACGGCACTCGTCGCTCGGGCTCGGGAACAATTGGTTGCTGGAAATTCAAGCCTTTTGACACGAGTCGAAAACGACCAACTTACAGCAAGGTCAATCCATCAAGCGGCCGAACAAGGTGACCCGTTGGCATGGAACTTGATTGATGAAACGGCGGAGTATCTAGCTAGGGGGATCGGAGCCATTTGTCATTTGCTCGATCCCCATGCGTTTATGTTGGGTGGGGCCATGACGTTTGGCCGACACGAAAATCCGATTGGGCGTCGCTTTTTGTCGCGACTGTACGAGTTAGTTCGCGCTCAAGTTTTTCCGTCGATTGCGGAAAATTTAATCATTGACTATGCCACGCTGGGGGGGGACGCCGGTTTTGTTGGTGCCGCCGGGTTGGCTTGCCAAGCGTTTCAGCGCCCTTAGAACGATCCCAACCAATTGCTCGACAATTGCTCCACGATTAGTCCACGATTAGTCCACAATTGGTCCACCATGGGTTCAAGCTGCTCCACATACATACCAAGTGCATTCCAAGTGGCACCGGCCAGCAACGCCGTCGCCGTCGCGAAATTCGCTGAAAATCGCGTTTTGTCGACGGTTGAGTCATAAGCCGCACCTTTCCGCTTTGGCCTGCCGTTAAAAGTTTGCGCGTGAATCGCCCGCCCAGGACAAATACCAACAGTCACGGCAAATACCAAGATCATCGACAAATTTATCAAAGCCATTAAGCCTGAAACCTCTAGGGGACTCAATCACTCGCAAGCTGGCCATGCGGGGCGGCAGAGCGACCTTGCCAACCGTTTAAACGAGTTCGGGGTCGCCACAAAACGTACCGTATTTATCAATCCTCCAGTTTGAGATAGACGATTGCCAGGGGCTTCGAGTACATTGACAGCAGGTTTATAGCCCAGGTTTTCACGGATGCCGTGTTCATCCTCGGTGCGTTCGTGTTCGATTTGTATGACTCCAGGCGAATGAATCCAATCGATTGTCAACATCTTCGCAATTTCTGTATTATTGCCCACATTGATCATGGCAAAAGCACTTTAGCTGACCGGTTGCTGGAATTTACAGGCACGGTTCAAAAGCGAGAAATGCAAGATCAACTACTGGATGATCTAGCTTTAGAACGATCTCGCGGGATCACCATTAAAGCCCGTGCCGTAACCATGCAATACCGATTTGAGGGCCAAGACTATCAGCTCAATTTGATCGATACGCCGGGCCACGTTGACTTTCACTATGAAGTCTCGCGCAGCCTCGCCTGTTGCGAAGGTGCATTGTTGTTGGCCGACGCGTTTCAAGGAGTTGAAGCGCAAACGGTTGCCAACGCCTACGCAGCGATGGAAAGCGACCTGACGATAGTTCCCGTGATTAACAAAATTGACCTGGTTCACGAGCGATCGGCTGAGGTCGCTCAAGAGATGGAACAAGTATTGGGAATCGATCCCGACGATATCATCAAGGTCAGTGCCAAGAGCGGTATTAATATCGAACAGTTGTTGGCTGCAGTCATCAAACGAATACCGCCGCCTCAAGGCGATCCCAACGGCAAATTGCAGGCGATGGTTTTTGATTCGCATTACGATGAATTTCGCGGTGCGGTCACCTACGTTCGCGTGATGAACGGTACTATTAAGAAAGGTCAGAAGATTCGCTTTCTAAAAATTGGCGCTAATTACGAAGTCCAGGAATTGGGCCATTTTCGACCGAAACAGACGCCAACGACCACCTTGCAAGCGGGGCAGGTTGGATACATGATTTGCAACATCAAATCGCTTGAGGAAGTTCATATTGGCGATACCGTTTCGACGGCCACTGGCGAACCTGCCGTTCCATTGCCCGGTTATAAAGCGCCAAAACGTATGGTTTATTGCGGATTGTATCCCAGCGATGGCCAGGACTTTACCGAACTTCGCGATGCGCTGACCAAACTATCAATCAATGATCCGAGTTTCGAATTTCAACCCGAGTCGAGCGATGCGTTGGGATTCGGGTTCCGATGCGGATTTTTGGGACTGCTGCATATGGAAATCGTGCAGCAGCGATTGGAAGGCGAGGCGGACATTGACTTAGTGCAAACTGCCCCTAACGTAACGTATGAAATTTTAACCCGGTCAGGGGAATTGTTAGAGATTCATCGTCCGCAAGAGGTCCCCGAAGCGGGTGATATTGAGGAGTTTCGACAACCGATCGTTCGTGTCAATATGATTGTCCCAGAAGAATATGTCGGTCCGGTCATGACATTGTGTCAAGAACGGCGAGGGGTCCAAAAAAGCACCGAATATCTTTCCGCGACTCGTGTGATGTTAACTTATGAATTGCCGTTAGCGGAAGTCATCTACGACATGCACGACCGACTCAAAGGGATGTCTCGAGGGTATGCCACGATGGATTACGAATTCATCGGGTACACGCCAGCGGATTTAGTCCGAGTCGATATGATGGTCAACGGAAAACGGGTTGATGCACTGAGCATAATCTGTAATCGTGGCGATGCCGAACGACGCGGTCGGGCCGTTTGTAAAAAACTCAAAGACGAAATCAGTCGTCACATGTTTGAGATTGCTGTGCAGGCCGCAATTGGTTCGCGTGTAATCGCTCGGGAAACCGTGAAAGCATTGCGAAAAAACGTGACTGCCAAATGTTATGGTGGTGACATTTCTCGTAAACGAAAATTGTGGGAAAAGCAAAAAGAGGGCAAAAAACGGATGAAATCGATCGGTTCCGTTGATATCCCGCAAAAGGCTTTTATGGCAGTGCTCCAGACGGGTGCAGAAGACTAACCCGACAGCGATTTTTGGACTTAGTTGATTTCCCTGCCTAGGTCCCCTACGATGTTCTTACCAAGAAACAACACTTACAACCTATTTAGGGGAGCGATCCTGTGGAGCGACCGAGTCGTGCGGGTATGACGTTGCTAGAGGTAGTATTTGCTGTGATTATCTCCAGCAGTACCGTGGCGTTGTTTGTTTTTGTCGTGGGGTTATTCGACAAGCAACAAGCGGTGCGGATGTTTGACAAGACACTGGAACAGTACCGCCAACAAATTCGCGAGGCGGAAGACGACGAACAACTTAAGTCTTCGTTGTTGTTAGAGCTAGGTCAGCGCCGCGATCTAATGCCGGAATCGTTAGACATTTTATTGGATCAAGCGATGAATCCTAATGAGATGGTTCGCAACGCGGCGTTATTAGCAGTCGGCGATCTCGGCGAAA
>JBGSMY010000037.1:0-29359 GCA_041739975.1 Pirellulaceae bacterium | reverse complement strand
GTCGTGGCTGCCGCTATTCTAGCGGCAGAGACCAGTCGTGGCTGCCGCTATTCTAGCGGCAGAGACCAGTCGTGGCTGCCGCTATTCTAGCGGCAGAGACCAGTCGTGGCTGCCGCTATTCTAGCGGCAGAGACCCAATCGTGTTTACCGCTATCGTGGCTGCCGCGGCCGTGGCTGCCGCTATCCTAGCGGCAGAGCCCAGTTGTGGCTGCCGCTATTCTAGCGGCAGAGACCCAATCGTGTTTACCGCTTTCGTGGCTGCCGCTATTCTAGCGGCATAGACCCAGTCATTAGCTGCCGCTATCCTAGGCGGCAGAACCCCGTCATTAGCCGCCGCGATCCTAGCGGCAGATTCCCCATTACCAAATACCAAGCCGCCCAACTGGAAGTCCTCAGATTAATTCTCTACGAACGGCCCAAACGGCAGCATGAGTTCGATCATTCAGATTGAGTTTGCGCAAAATATTCTGAATGTGTTCTTTAATCGTTTCCACGCCAATTTTTAACGATCGGGCGATTTCTCGATTACTCAACCCCAAAGCGACATGTTTGAGCACCTGTAATTCGCGACCTGTCAGCGGGATGTCATCGCGAGCGGGTTCCCGAGGTTTTCGCAAGCGACTGAGTTTTTGTTTTAGCACGCCGCGGGGATCGACCGGTTTGCCGCTGGCCACCGCTGAAACGGCGGTGAACACATCTTCAATTGCTGCACTTTTGACCACATAGTCATACGCGCCCGACGTAGCTGCTCGCACATAATCGAGCAAATCATCGGAACGTGAATAGACGATCAGCGCCGTCTCAGCAGGTTTCAAGCTAAGCAACTGCCAAGCATTTAAAAGACATTGACTACCTAGCCGCATTTCCCCGATCACCAAGCGGATTTCATGACGTTTCAATTGTTCTCGCAACGCAGAAATGGTCGACACGAAGCCTGTCCATTGCCAATTCCGCTCCGGGGAATTCGCTCGCAATCCCTCCCATACGATTGGGTGTTCATCGGCGATTAATATTTTCATCGTGGACATAATCAGCTCTTTCTACAGCCGTCTCAGTTTAACGATTTTGCCGACGGGGTGTTTTGTAGGGGCGGTGTGTTGTTAAAAAAGCCCTGTGAGCATCGTTCCGGCTCCGCAAAATTTGCCGCGAATCCCGCCGTAACCTATCTATTGCACATCATGGTTGTTTTTTTGAAACGTTCGTCCTTTTCTGAGTTTACTCATGAAGCCTAAACGCGACAAATCGCCGAAAACGCTGTTGCTTGTCGACGATGACCGCCATTTACTCCGCTCCATGGGCCAATGGCTGAGCGAACAAGAATTTACAGTTTGGTTGGCCAATGACCGAAAGTCGGCCGAGCAAATGCTCAAAGAACATCCTATTGATCTAGCTATTGTCGACATTCGATTGGGAGCCGACGACGGTTTTGACGTATTGCGCTTTGCGCGTCAAAAATTCCCAAATACAGTTGTGTTGATGATGACCGGGTACGCCACAGCCGAAACTGGTATTGAAGCTGTACAAGCAGGTGCTTTTGATTTGCTGACGAAGCCGCTGATCGACGACGAGCTCCTGTTGGCGATCGACCGTGCGTTATCGCAAAGACAAGTCATTAGCGAAAACGAGAATCTCAAAGCACAGCTCGACGAGCGCTATCGACTCGACAATGTCATCGGCAATGATCAGCGGATGCGCCGACTATTTGACATTATCGACTCAGTCGCCGACACTCGGGCTACCGTCTTGATTACTGGACAAAGCGGCACGGGCAAATCGATGTTGGCGCGAGCCCTGCATCGTCGATCCACGCGACGCAACGGACCGTTCATCGAAGTAGCCTGCGGCGCGCTGCCAGAATCACTATTGGAAAGTGAATTGTTCGGTCATGTGGCCGGGGCGTTCACCGGTGCCACCAGCAACAAAGACGGCAAGTTCAAATTGGCCGATGGCGGTACTTTGTTCCTCGACGAAATCGGCACGGCGACACCAAGTTTGCAAGTGCGTCTGTTGCGTGTTTTACAAGAATTAGAATTCGAACAAGTGGGCGGATCAAAAACAATTAAAGTCGATACGCGGGTGGTGTTGGCAACCAACGAAGATTTGGCATCCGCCGTAGCCAAAGGTGCCTTTCGTCAAGATCTGTACTACCGAATCAACGTGATCAATTTGCAAGTCCCAGCACTTGCCGAGCGATCCAGCGATATTCCGAAGCTCGTCGATTATTTTTTGCAACAAGTTTGCCAAGAAACGGGTCGAGCCTACGAGGGGCTAGAGTCCGTTGCGCTCGATGCGCTGCAAGCTTACCCTTGGCCTGGCAATGTCCGCGAACTGCAGAACGTAATCGAGCGCGCTGTATTACTGGGAAAACCGCCGCGCATTCGTTTAGACGATTTGCCAGCTCACATTTCTCAAGGCGCGACACCGCGTCAGCCGATTGCCATCGCGTCGGGACGAATTACGTTAAAGGAAGCACTTGAGGGTCCGGAACGCGAAATCATCTTGCAATCCCTGAAGATTAATCAATGGAGCCGCAATGCCACTGCGGACCAATTGGGTATCAACCGCACCACGCTCTATAAAAAGATGCGGAAGTTGGGCCTCGACCGCCCTGGAACTGTCTTTCGCGATTGATAATTGCCGTTGGTGGATCACCCGCCCAGTAACTCGGGTTTCGTCGCCGAGAGTATTTCCCAAATTGCTTGTCGATCGTTGACCGATAAATGCGCAAATGGCTTGGTCGCGTCGTTGCCTTGCAATATTTCTCGCATTCTCTTGGCTAAGTAGAGTTTGGCTGGGGAAGGCAACGCCGCATAGGCATCGGAGTAAACCAAATAGCTGCAAGGATATTTAAAGATACGTGATTTCAAATCAAAATCTCGGAGGCTGCGATTTTGGGGATCGCGTACTCCCAGTTGTTGAAACTTTTCTGCGAACGTACTGCCCCCAGTAACTTCCGCCTCTAAAACCACTTCGCCAGCGAAAAACTGGTAAGCCAACAGTTGTTCACAAGCAGACTCGATTCGCCGCTGGGTACTTTCCAGAGTCGTATCGGGAGCGCGCTCGAAGATCGAATTCATTTTGTCTTGATAGTGCAACGCTCGCCGCGTTTCATAAGACACACGGGTGATTAGATTGTGCATTTGTGTTTGATGCTCTAAAACCATTAAAGCCACTAAATCGCTTTGTGGAACTAGGTAACGCGTAACATCAAATAAATCATCGAGGGTTTGACGATTGGCACCCAATTCCCAATCGATCGGATCGGCAGCGTCATTTCGCGCAAACACATTGCCGCGGTGCCGCATCAGCCCATGTTTTCCGGTGACATACCAGCCGCCAAACCGTTCGTCAAATTCGGTTCGGTGGTCTGTGGTTACCGTCCCTAATGCATAATGAGGATGCCCATTTTCGCCGGCAAACACACTGCGGATCAAATATCCGGGAACGTTCTGTGTCTTGCTGGTGGCATGACAGGACAAACAGCGTG
Source organism: Pirellulaceae bacterium (assembly GCA_041739975.1). Lineage (GTDB taxonomy): Bacteria > Planctomycetota > Planctomycetia > Pirellulales > Pirellulaceae > BJ22. Next base: position 25,872 of record JBGSMY010000037.1, on the reverse strand, counting down.
AGTCGTCCCGAGAAATTTGCGGCCTGACCGATGTACGATTATTCAATGTGTAAAACATCGCTCCTTGAACGGGATCGACCGCCGAAAGTTCGATCAGGTCGCCTCCAGGAACCCAGCCCACATACACATCGTCGTTGAAATATAAGGCCCGAGGGTTTCGCGGTGAAATCGCGTGCACTTGCAAACTGGTTTTGGAGAACACTAAGGTTTGTGTGGTTGGTTCGACTTGCAAGGCCCGCAGCAAATCGGGCAGCCAACCTTTTTTTGCGTCCCAAACTAAAGATCGTTCATCAGCGGCCAATGCGGCGCTAAGTTTATGTATCGCATCATTTGGCTGCGTCGTGCTATAGAGAATCGGCGGCTCATCCAAACCGTCTTGTGAATTGCCATGCTCAATTCCGACAAACAGAATTCCGACAAACAGAAAAATTGGGGCGCAAATCCTCAGTCGTATCGACGGCCAACTCATCTATCGGAAACCTCTCCAAGTCAGGTACGGACAACGCTATTTTGCGAGTTTCCAGTATAACGCAGTTGCGCCACAACATGGACAACGAAATAATAGGTCGACCCAGAAAAGATACCGACCTTTGCGAAATAGAAATTTGCCGCGACTAAATCGCACGCGTTGACCAAAATCGCACGTCTGATTGAATTTGACTGTGCGGATTACGACGTCTGGGCTCGAAATAGTTTCAGCTTTTCAAAATCTTTGTGCAGTACTTCACCACTTGGAGCGCCTAGCCAATCCTCGAGAACCGCAGCGTAGACCTGACGATAATCGACTTGATGTTTCAAATCGCCGTCTTGAAGATCGGTCAAACTGGGATGTTTGTTAACAAGTCCGGCTTGGACTTGATTGCCCAGCAAGAACATTGGTGCTGCGGCTCCATGGTCCGTTCCGCGGCTGGCATTTTCGCGGACGCGTCGACCGAATTCGGAGAACACCATCATGGCAATTCGATCACCTTGACCACTTTGGTTCATCGCTTGCAAAAACGAGTTTACCGCTGCGCCCAATTCCGAGAGCAGCCCGGCATGAGCGGCCGCTTGATTGGCATGAGTATCAAAACCATCGATCGCCACATAATAGACCCTTGTCGGCAATCCGGCATCGATCAATGCTCCCACCATTTTTAATTTTCGCGCAAGATCGGAGTTAGGAAAACTAACACCGCCCGGTTGATCGTCTAAGACTTGTTCCAATCGCCGACTGGTTTCAAACGCTAGACTTGCATTTTCTTGAACGTATCCCAACAACGCATGTTGCGATTTTCGCGGTGTGGTGGCCACGGTTTTCCAAGTTTCGAGCGATAGACCGTTCAGCGCTGCTTCGCCGCGAAAGGCGTCGAGCGAGCGAAGCGAAAGAGCTGGCTTGCGCAAGGAAGCTAAAGCCAATGGTTGGTCTTCGCCGCCAAAATGAATTGCGGCGAGCTGTGCGGACTCAGGTAATGTTGCCGACCAACGGCCCAACCAGCCTGTGCGAATTCCCGAGGCGACGTGATGTGCCGAGTGCCAAAGGTCCATTGATTCGAAATGTGAGCGATTGGGTTGAGGATATCCCACGCCTTGGACGATGGATAACTGTTGATTCTCCCACAACGAACCCCAGGGGCGCAGCGAAGGGTGCAGGCCATGGTGATCGTCGAGTTTGACCAGCTGATCTTGGGGAATGGCAAGCGTAAAGCGATTGCGATAATAGTCATCATCACCAAATGGAATGACAGTATTCAAACCATCATTACCTCCGGACAACTGAATCACCACCAAAATTCGTTCGTTGCGTCGAACGGAGCTTTGAACGGCGGCTTGCAAGACCCGCGGTGCAAATCCTGACAAGCTGATCAACGCGGAGCCAGCTAGGCTCGACTGCAAAAATTGACGGCGTGTATTCATCGGTCGTTTTACCCCAATTGAAACTCAGGAAGGCAAGCCAAAAACTCAAATAGTGCAGCGACCCGTTTTTCTGGTTCGCGCCGAAACTTTTCTGCAATCGGCATCATCAACGCTACAATCTCCGCGGGTGGTGAGACTGCCAGCCAAGCGGTCAAGAGTGTCTCGACCAACCTTTGGCTTTCCTGTTTCGCGATCGTTGCAGGAACCGCTTGCGACCAAACTTGAGCAGATGTCGTCCCCCGCTGTACCAGTCGTCGCGACAATTGATTTCTGGCCAGTAACGTTGCCGCATTAATCCATTGCCGACCGCCGTCCCAACCTTTGACATTTGGAGGAAAGTAAGGCAATTGTCCCAATATTTCTAATTGACCCGACAGCTCATCCATATTGGTGGCGATGCCGAACATACGGATTAAGTTCAAACTCAACTCAACCGGGCTGCGAATTTTTTGTCCGAGAGCAAACTCGGAATAAAAGTAATTGCTGGAAAATATACGACGTAGTACTGGTTCAATCTGAAATTGCTGCTCGCGAAGTTGTTGAGCCAACGGCTCCAATAATTCATTGCTTAAATCAGCTTCGTCGGTCACGTAAAATCGCACCAACTTTTTGGCGATGAAGCGGGCTGCACTGGGTTGTTGCAAAACTAAATGCATGGCCTCTGTGGCGTCAAAAGCACGGCGTTGACCAAAGAGCTCTTTTTCGCCTGCATCGTGTTGGTGTTCGTTGAATCGAAAATGACCCGAGCGAACTTCCCAACCGGTGAAACAACGCGCCAACTGCTGAATGTCGCGCTCACTGTAGTTACCGATGCCCAAACAAAATAACTCGAGCAATTCGCGAGCGAAATTTTCATTGGGGCGTGTCTTACGATTGTCGGTCGTATCCAAATAAATCAACATGGCGACATCGCGAGCAATGGCATGCACGAGCGGTTCAAACTCACCCATGGCTTTATCGCGAAGCAATTCATTTTGGGCATACAAAGCGCGATTGTCGCGCACTTTGTCGCCACTGGTGGCAAAATGGCCATGCCAAAATAATGTGAGTTTTTCGAGCACGGAGTTGGGGGTTTGTGCCATTCGCAATAGCCACCAACTGCTCAACCGTCGCGGCTCTTGAGTGGCGGCAACTAGTTTCCCGGTGGCATCCATATCGCGATCAAACGATTCATTAGCGCTAAAATCGAACAACTGATCGATCGTTGCCGACAATCCGTCTTGTCGCGCTCGTTCCAGTTCTGGCCAAGTAAACCCCAAGGTTGCCCGCCGCAACAAATGGCCAGCATGTCGATGTGTCCAAGAGTCAACGGCAGTGCTTTCATAGGGCGACCAGGCCCAAATGGGGTCTACGTCGTCACTTAATAATGGATGGGGCGATTTGCGAAACAGTGTTTTCGATATTCTCATGGCAGGCGGCCTTCTGGCGATGCCTTGGCGGCGTTGTCTGCGTCCCAACGCAAATCAAAATTCCACTGGATGAACTCGCCGTCTACTTTGATTTGGGTCTGTACGCGATCGACGAAGTCCAAGATCTGTAACAAGTCATCAATCGTTTGTTCGGCTACCTCGCGTTTACTCCCCTGCTCTAACATGTTTTGTGCGATCAATGTTTCGCGATTCATGCGCAAGGCCCGCACGATGGCCGGTCCCTCTAAGCTCAATTGGGCATTCGTGTTTTCAGACAACCTCTGCGGTTGACTTTTGGCAGATTTGGCGAGATCTTGAGCGAGAGCTTTACCGCTGGAAATAATGACAAAGTCATCGACAAAGGCAATTGCTGGAGACAGGTTAAATTGAACCACCCCGCTTGGGGATTTTTGATCCAATACAAAATCGGCGGCGGAGATTTCAATACCGTCGATGTTTTGGGTCATCAAATCTAGGGGTGGCATTCCCTCCATGGACGATTGAATATTGACGAATCCAATCACGCTTTGAAAGGCGATTCGCAAACGTCGTTTCATCATATTGGGATCTTTGAGGCGACCCACAAAAGCAATAGCGGGAAGTTTTAGGTCGGGATTTGAATCCGCATAGGTCTGTTCAGCGACGATCAATTGCAACCCCGGCTCAAAAGCGGTCAACACATCCTCACCAAAATCGAGACTGGCAAAAAGCGTCGAAAACTGGCTATCGGCCAAGGCCATTTGGGCAATGACATCTTCATCGAACAAATCTTCTTTGGCATGCCACCAAGCTCCTAAATCGCGAAGTCCGGACAAGTGAGCAATGACAGGTTGAGTGTTAATAATGAACGATTGTTTTTCCGACGGTTGCTGGGCGAAAAAATAATGTCGTTTCTCGGTGATGGCAGTCTCTGAAATCGGTACATTGATCTCAAAATGAAGTTGATCGTCGTTTTGACCACTGTGCCGACGGAGCGCAGCGGTCACATGAGTTGCCGATTGGAAGCTATCGAGGAATCCGCCAATTAACAATTCACCGAGTGGATTATTAGTGCGCCCCGTAAACAATTGAGGAGCAATCTTCGCTTGCCGTACTGCATTTAGATTCAGGTATGCCCAAGCATCGTTACTGCCCTCGACAGTGTTGCTGGAAGTTTTACTTTTGCTTTCCAAGTTGGTAGCCGCCATTTGACGATGTGCCTCACGGGCCTTGGCAAAATCTGGAAGACTTGCTAGGCAATTTGGACTTGCGTCAATCAAACGGTCCATGGACTGGGTTAAAAGTATTTGATGATTGCTGGCTAAAAACCAATCATTGACCCGGGCGATTGATCCGCCCGCGAATTGAATCATGCGATGGGTCCGATGCTCCGCGGCTTCATAGGGCCGCGGTTGTTTTTTGTTGGCGGCATCTAAGTCAACCCAACTCAAAATCGCTTTGACAATCTTGCTGAGCGTCTCACCATCGCGAGCGCGGGACACGAGCAAAAAGCCTTGAGTTTTTGAATCAACGGCCAGATACAGCCCACCGGAGCTTGCGACGCCGATCATATCCGTCCAAGTCATTCCGACTTGCGATTCCAGAATTCCAACCACGAGCCGTAGGGGGCCGATTTGGCTAGATTTGTAATAGGCTTGGACTTGGTCCAGTGCTTCTAGACGAGTTCTCAGCGGGTGCTCAAGAACATATTCAATCCATTGCAATGGCTGGCGAATTTCGAGGTAAGCCCAAGCGGTTTCGGGAAACGCTTGTGCCCCATCCTGGGCAAACAATTCCTTGTGTTCAGTTGGTTGGGGTTTGGACTGTTGTGCTAATACTGAATTAACACTCAGTCCCAGTAGCAGATAGGTTAGCCAAAGAAACCGGCGTTGAACCAACAGGAAACGCGACAACATAAAAAAGCCTTTCGCACTGAGGCCTAACGCATTTTGACAATCACCGACTGCGCGGCAACCGACGTCGCGCTCGTCGACTAATAATGCAGCGATTGCCACATAACAAGATAACCTACCGACCCATCGGGCAAAAAGTTTCCAATTAATCAAATTTTTTTTAGGATGTTTCGCGGGGGGCTGATATTCAGATTCAACCCAAATAACAACGCTTAGCCGCCGATTTGAAACATCGATCGTGCGGGGCGAAGAAACTGAGGATCGTTGATCCCATGGCCGGCTTTTTTGTTGTCGATGCAATCGCGAATCAAGTCAGCTAGCTGTTGGTCATTACCACCACTGCGCAGGATGGCCCGTGCGTCCCACTCAATTGTCGAAAATAGACAGTTGCGAATTTTGCCTTCGGCTGTGATTCGCATGCGGTTGCAGTCTCCACAAAACGGTTCACTAACTGGATTAATAAAACCAACTCGCCCTACCCCGTCGAGATAATCGTAGTCAACGGCGGGTTGGCTGAGGTCGGGGCGAATCGCTGGGCGCAGGGCGCTGATTTCGGATTCGATAATAGATCTTACCTTGGCACCGGATAAGACTTGTTGCGGAGACCAACTGTGATCGGCATCGAGCGGCATGAATTCGATAAACCGCAATTCCAATTGCTGTTCGCGACAAAATCGGGCCAAGGGGACTATGTCCGGTTCCGTGATTCCCGCTAAAGAAACAGCGTTGATTCGAATATTGTTGAACCCCGCCCGTTTGGCAGCAGCAATTCCCAATAACACTTGGGGCAGTCCATCGCGTCTTGAAATCTGTCGAAAAATTTCCGGCCGCAAACTGTCCAAACTAACGTTGAGTCGATGCAATCCAGATTGATACAATGCAACGGCTTGTTCGGCCAACAACAGACCGTTGGTTGTCAACGCTAAGTCTTCGATCAACGGGTTACGTCTCAATGCGGCAATCAACCGATCCAGTTGTTGTCGAACGAGCGGTTCGCCACCAGTCAAACGAATTTTGCGGATTCCAAGATCGGTTGCTACCGAGACAAACCGTTCGATCTCTTCAAACGTCAGCAACTCTGCGCGCGGCAAAAACGAGACGTTTTCTAGTGGCATGCAATAGAAACAGCGGATATTACAGCGATCCGTTACGCTTACTCGCAGACTATCGTGATTGCGGCCAAAGCGATCGTTCAACATAGCTTGGACTCGCTCTTAAAGGACATCGGCACCTCGGATTTATTTCCGCCAGGATTTTCATTTTGTGCGGAATTCGACGGTCGATCCGGTGCTGGGTGATGCGGATGAACCCAATCGACTTGGCCATCCGACCAGTGTTCTTGTTTCCAAATAGGCACGAGTTGTTTAATTTGATCCATCAACCATGCGCCTGATTCAAAGGCCGCGGCGCGATGAGGACTGGATACGGCTAGCGCAATACTCGCTGCACCGACTGGAACCCGACCCAAACGGTGCGCTAGTGCAATCCGATGTAAGTTCCATTGCTGTTGCGCTTGTTGCAATAATTGCTCGGCTTGTTTGCGAGCCATGAGTTCGTAACATTCGTAAATCAAATAGTCCGTTTGGCGGCCCTTGGTTTCCGCGCGAGTAGTTCCCACAAACAATAAACAAGCACCGCAAGAAGGCGATTGCACATACTCCAAGCAAAGCTGTGGTGACAGCTCGTCGCGAGTAAATTCGATTTGTATCGGATCTAATTTCATCGGGTCATTTCGTGTGATGCGAAACCTTTTATCTTAATTGATTGTACGGAATTCATTTGAAATTGATGTGGGTGGCGAAGATTGTGTGGCCGAGAAACAGCTGTTTCTTTGGTTCAGTGTCCTGTAGAAAAATGCCTAACCGCCACTGACCGGTGGGATGATCGCGATTTCCGCGTTTGCAGGAATCTCATGTGAATTATTGGCATAATCACAATTAATCGAAATGGCCGAATAATCCAGGAGGGGGGCAATCGCTGGAATCTGCTGAGCAAGCTGAAGTTTGAGTTCAGACACCTTCATTCCAACGGGACAATTCCAAGTTAATTCATCGGCGCCCGCTAAATCGCGAGCACGTGCGAAGAACAAAATTCGAATTGTAACAGATTCTTTACTCACGACAGTGCCAATTCTCCGCTGCGACGATTAAATATATCACGCAATTCGGGCAATAGGTCATAAGCCAAAGCCAACATCTTTACAGGGTGAATCGTGGGCTTGGATGTTCCTTGTTCCATTTGAATTCGGCAAGTACTGCATTCGGTTGAACCGGCCTGGATATGCGACTCGCGGATGGCATTGATCAGACCGAATCCGGTTCGCAGACTTCGCTTGTAATTTTTTCGTTTCAACCCAAACGTTCCGGCCATTCCAGAGCAGCCTTTTTCGATCACGTCGACTTGCAGTCCAGGGATCAAACGCAACAACTGCACGCTGGCCGGATTGTTTTGCAAGGCGCGCAAATGACAAGGTGTATGATAGCCAATGGTGGCGTTAACTGGGTTGAATTTCAGATCCAATTGACCGACTTGGTGCATTCCCCATAAGTACTGGCAAGCTTCAAACGTTTGATCGGCAACTTTTTGAGTATCTGGATCGTCAATCAGATTGAGATATTCCCACTTCAGCGCTAAAGCTGCCGAAGGTTCCGTGGTGATAATTTGATAGCCTTGTCTTACATATTCCGCGAGGAGTTCGACATTTTTGGCAGCCATTTTTCGAGCTCGATTCAAAACCCCGTCCGATATCAGCGACATTCCGGAGACGTTTTGATCTTGAGGGACCAAAACATCGACGCCATTACGCTGCAACACTAATACGAGCGCTTTGCCCAATTCAACATCATTGCGATTGACAAAGGCGTCCACGAAAAACACAACCTTGCGAGAATTTTGCCGATTACCTCGATGCAAGCCGCGGCGATAAGCCCAGCGCAAAAAACTGCGTTGATCAAAACGGGGCAACTTGCGGCCTTGAGCAATGCCAAACATTCGATCGATGATCCACCGCGCCGTTCGGTTTTGAATGAGAAAATTGACAAGGCTGGGCATCTGCCCGGCAAACTCGTACATGAGGTCAAGGCGTGAAAGTAACCAATCGCTGACGCTCAATCCATTCACAGAGACATACTGCGCTTTGGCCTCAACCATTAATTTTGGAATATCGACGCCAGCCGGACACTCCAGTCGGCACTGATGGCAGTTAACGCACAGGTCAGCAATTTGTTTAAACTCGTCGGTCGCCATTTCCGTGGTAGGGATGTCGCCCGCCAGTACGGCTCGCATCAAATTGGCTTTCGCGCGAGGAGACGCTTCCTCGCGGGGCAGATTGCGATAGATTGGACACATTCGTTGTTCGGGGGCGACGGTTCGGCAACGCCCACAACCGTTGCAACTTCGCGCGGTCCAACCTAATTGATCAGGGGCCCATTGCAATTGTGGCGTGACCACCGGCAAACTCGATTGCGATTCTAGTTTGGCTTCGGCTGGTGACGCGGCGGCGGCTGTGGGCAAAGTACGCAATTGATCGACCATACCCATTGGGGGATGATCAACGACCTTTCCCGGGTTAAGCACATATTCGGCATCAAACAAGTTTTTGATATCGACAAAGGTCGCGTAGAGTGGGCCAAACTGGCGGCGCAAAAACCACGTTCGCGACAAACCATCGCCAAATCCACCGCTGATGGTGCCTTGAAATTCCTGAGTCTTTTCGTAAAGATCGCTGGCCAATCGCTGCATCAATCGATGTTCATGCGGATCGGCTAAGTCGAGAAAAGGGTGGATTTGAACCAGCCCTTGAGGCGTGTGAGAAAACAGCGACGCAGTCACTTCATGCGCATTGAGTACTTGATGAATGGCCGCCACAAATTCCGGAAGACGTTGAGGCGCCACGGCCAAGTCTTCTACAAAGGGCACTGCACGACGATTGCCCTTCATGCGAAACAAAGCTGGCGTCACGCGGCGGGTAATTTTCCAAAATAGGTTACGTTCGCCAACTTGAGTCGTAATGCGAAAGTCGGTGGCCCAACGTTTACGTCGACAAATCCGAGTCGTCAACGCGTCGAGTTTCTCACGCAGACTGGCATCGTCATCGGCTTGATACTCACACAGCAACATCGCCTCCGTCGCCAATGGAATCAGTCGTTGTAATTCAGGACTTGATTCGCGAACCAGCGACAACAATCGACGATCGAGTAAATCACATGCGGACACGCCCATGCCGTGAATTTCCACAGCGCTTTTTGCCGCCGTTTCCAATCGTTCGAAAAACAGCAATGCCACGCCACGATGCCGAGGAATCGGATCTGTAGCGAGTTCGACTTGAGTGATGACTCCCAACGTCCCTTCGGAACCAACCATTAGCCTTGTCAGGTCCAGTCGGTTGCCGTGCGCCAAGTCATAGACGTGGTAGCCAGCTTGGTTGATCGCCGTTTGCGGCCGATGTTGTTCGAGCAGTGCAGCGCGACTATTCAACAGCCCATATAGTCGATTGTGAATTTGGCTGATGGACGAGGGGCCATTGAGCATTCCAAAATTACTACGATTGGCCCAATCGGGATGACGGCGGGAATCGAGTTGCACAACTTCACCGCTGGCCAGCACCACTTCCATGCTCAAAACGTGATCTCGCGGCTCGCCATACCGCACCCAGTGACTGCCCGACAAGTTCAACGCCAGCGTGCCGCCAATGGTGGTGATCGAGCGAGTTGCCGGATCAGGGCCAAAAAATACGCCATGACTTTGCAGCTCTCGATTCAATACGGCTAACACAATTCCCGGTTGAACGGTGACCGAGTCACGACCTACCGCAATCACCCGCCGCATTTGATAAGAAAAGTCCAGAACCAAGCCGCGACCTAAACAACCGCCCACCACGTTCGATCCGCTGCCACGCGGATGAATGGGGATTTGATTCTCGCGCGCGTAATTGACGACGCGAACCACATCTTCGGTATGCGCCGGACGCACGACACCCAATGGTCGGATTTGATGAATACTGGCGTCACTGGCATACAGTTGTAGAAACAGCTCGTCGCAACGGATCTCACCATCTAAGATGCCGCGCAAATCTGACTGTACCCGAGATCGTTCAGGATCCATTCACCATCTATCCGAAAAACTGAGTTATTCCGGCCGATTGTTGATCGGCCAGGCTCGTGAGCAAAATGAACTTGGGATCGTGGATCCATGAAAGTCCATTGAACTTCGCTCTTTGTTATAACTCAAATTGAGATGGTTCGCATTAGCCGTTGAAAATGTCCGCTATTGAAATGTCAGTAATTGACAGGTTCTTGCTGCGATTCAAGCCGAGTCAGGTCGAGGAACTTTTAATTTGTCTGGCGTCCACGTTGATGCAATAGCCAAAACGTAGCGGGGATCACAAACAATGTGAACAACGTCGAGGCCACGAGCCCAAAAATCAACGACCACCCTAAGCCCGAAAAGATTGGATCAAAAGTAATCGGTATGGCCGATAATAAAGCTGCACCCGCGGTCAATAGAATCGGACGCAAGCGCACAACTCGACTCTCTAAAATCGCATCAAACAATGGGCGTCCTTGCCGCATTGCTAATTCCATAAAGTCAACCAAAATTATCGCATCGCGGGTCACGATTCCGGCAAGCGCGATCATGCCGATCATGGCGGTCGCCGTAAAGTAAATCGGATCAGCATAACCACCCACCATGTCGCCCTGAACCAAGTTCAGCACATAGAAACCGGGCATGACGCCTAGCACGGTCAACGGGATCGCCAACATGACCACCAATGGCATCGCAAACGAGCCTGTTTGCGCCACCAAAATTATGTAAATCATGACCATCGCGGCACCGAAAGCCAGTCCCAAATCTCGGAACACGTCCAGCGTGATTTTCCACTCGCCTTCCCCGGCAAAAGTCATCGAGGTGCCTTGTGGTAAATGCCATTCGATTCCACTGCCATTGTTGAGGAATGTTCGCCCCGCCAACGGCCGCGGCAGGTCTGCGGCTAAGCCGCCTTGGCTATTTTTGCTTGACGATTGATCGGCCGTCACGTCGACGATGCACTCGGCAGGTGTTCGTCCGGCACACTCGGCAAAGACATAGGCGACACGTTTTAAATTTTTATGATAGATCGTTTGACCAACGGTGCTTTTCTCCCATCGTCCCAACTCGGCGATTGAAATGCGATCACCGCGCTGATTTTTTACAATCAACTGTCCCAATTCATCAATCGACGAGCGCAGCGCCCGCGGCAATCGCAACTGGATTCTCAGTGGATTGCGTTCGTCGACAATTCGCAAAATCTCTCGCTCATCTCCTGACAGCGCGGATTGCAGCGTCGACGCAATCTCGCCGGTCGAAATTCCCGCCAGAGCCGCTTTTTCTTGATCGACCACAAAGACTGATTTGGCGGCCGCAACTTCGCGGATGCCGTCGGCCTCAACCACGCCAGGCTCACGCTCCAAGCGTTGTTGCACAATATCACTAGCGGACAAAATTTGTTCATAAGGTTGATTGAGGTCGCCGTACACTTCGGCTACCAGCGACGCTAATACCGGAGGTCCAGGAGGCAGCTCGACCACTCGCAACAAGCCACCTGCCGCCGCCGCGATCTGGGTTAGCCGATCGCGAATGCGCAACCCAATTCCATGACTCTGTTGTTGTCGATTTTTCTTGCTGACAAAGCCCACCCGAATTTCGGCTTGATGCGGCAATTGCCGCAAATAGTAGTGGCGAACTAAACCGTTAAAATCAATCGGCCCCGGTGTGCCGACATAACTCGTAAGATTGGTCACTTCGGGAGTTGATGCCAAGGTCAATTCGAGCTCTTGTATGACGGCATCCGTACGTTCCAAAGTAGTGCCTTCAGGCATATCGAGCACAATCAATATCTCATTTTTGTTGTCGAAGGGCAGCATTTTTAGCGGAACCATTCGCAACGCGCCCATGCCCATCGCGGCAAAAGTCAAACCGGCAATCATCAGCAAAAATAGCCAGGCGCGCAATCGGGTTTTCAACATCGGCACCATCAAAGGCCGAAAGAGACGGTATAAAAAGGTTTTTTGAATGACCTCGGGGTCGTAAGCCGAATGTCCCGATCCATGTTCAAGTTTTTCTGAATCGGTCGCGGTAGAACCGGCGTTGGCCCCCGAGGCAAAAACTTTCGGATGACTTTCTTCATTCGGAAAACCTCGTTTGAGCACTTGATACGTGAGCCAAGGTGTAATTGTAAAAGCAACCACCATCGACATTAGCATGGCTACCGGGACATTCAATGCCATCGGAGACATATACGGTCCCATCATGCCGGTAATAAAAAACATTGGCAAGAAACTGACAATTACTGCCAATGTGGCACTGATCAACGGCGGTCGAATTTCAGCAATCGCATCGAGTACGATCTTGCGACTGGCTTTCTTTTTTTCTTCAAAGTGCCTGGCGATATTTTCCACGTCAACAATGGGATCGTCGACGAGCAACCCCAAAGACAGGATCAAAGCAAAGAGCGTGACGCGATTGATCGTATAGCCGAACATCAAGTTGACGGCCAGCGTCAAGCCAAACACTACGGGAACGGCAATCGCAACAATGAATGCCTCGCGCCAACCCATTCCCAAAGTTAATAACAAAATAACAATAACAATTGCGACCGCCAATGCTTCTACGAGTTCGTTAACTTTTTCGTCAGCCGTTAACCCATTGTTGCGAGTGATGATCAACTGCATATCGTCGGGAATTACTTCGCCGCGCAGTTGCTCGGCCGTTGCCAAAATGTTTTTTGCCACGGTCACGGCGTTGGCGCCTTTTTGTTTGGCAATGGCGATCGTAACAGCTGGTTGGGAGATACTCGCTTCAAGCGACTCGTGGTCCGCATTTAAACCCAAACGCGACGCGCTGTTGGTTTTGTCGTTGTCATTTTGGTGCTCAGCCGAAATAGAGTTCGGAGTGGTGTGTGCGACACCAGGAGGCAAGATTTCGAGTCCGGGACTGCCTGCATGATGGATGGCGTGCCGCGCGGGACCCCATCCAAAACGAACATAGTGCTCTACTTCGCTTGGTCCATCTCGAATGGCAGCTACATCGCGAAGAAATACGGGGCGGTCTTTCGAGACGCCAATAACGAGCGCCCCCAGCGATTCAGGTGTATCTAAATTCATCCGAGATTCGACTTGGACGAGTTGATCCAGTTGTTGAAATTCACCGGCAGGCAATGAGACATTGGCGACAGCCAAAGCATTCCGCAATTCGGTCAGCGAGACACCCCAGCCCGCCAGTCGTTGTGGATCCCATTCCACGGTCATCGTCCGCGGTTGGCCGCCGACGAGATAGCTGCGCGAAACTTGAGGAACAACGGCCAATCGTTCGACGAGTTCTTCACTCACTCGCCGCAGAGCATAACTATCACCTTGAGCGCCGGTCAACGTCATCGTCACGACCGGGACATCGTCGATTTCAACCGGTTTCATGACCCAACCGGTCACTCCACGGGGAATCAGATCACTATTTTCATTAAGCTTCTTAAAGAGTTTGACGAGACTGCGTTCTCGATCTTGTCCAACATAAAACCGTACGGTGATAATCGCTTGATTGTCTTGTGACATGCTGTAGACATATTCGACTCCGTCGATTTGGTACAGCAATCGTTCCAAAGGCGTGCTGATAAGTTGTTCGACTTCTGCCGCCGAATGGCCAGGATATTGGACAAAGACATCTGCCAAAGGTACTACGATTTGGGGATCCTCTTCGCGAGGGGTAATCCACAACGCAGCAGCACCGATCAACAATGAAAAGATGATCAAAATGATCGATAGATTCGAATTGAGAAAGGTGCGGACAATATGCGACAGCAGGTCGCTATGCCCGTCAGGATGGGTGTTCACCAGATCGACCTCATGTTAATGAACCAGTACGCGCTCACCGACGGCGAGACCTGAGAGAATTTCAATTTTTTCGTTGTCGAGAGATCTCCCAATTTGCACGTGCCGCCGGATCAATTGATCTTGGGAGACGACATCGACTAGTGTGATTTGGCCGACCCGACGGACGGCACTTTGGGGGACTGCCAACAGGACTTCGTCGTCCAATGGCAAGAGCAACCGAGCGAACATCCCGCTATAGATCCCAGGAGGACACGGTCCGCTCACCTTCACCTGAAACGAACGACTCGACGATTCGGCTTCCGGCACCACTTCGGTAATGGTGGCCTGACATTGATAGCCTAACGAATCCATACGGGCAGGCAACGTCTGTCCGACCTTCAACCGAACCGCCAGCGACTCTCGCACGCTGGCGACCAGTTGCATGCGCGTAGGGTCGTACAGGGTCAACAAGATTTGCCCGGGGCTGACCATATCGCCCGGTTCAATGCGTTTATCGACGATCAAGCCATCAAAGGGCGCCAAGATCGTTGCGTATTCGACAACCACCTGTGCTTCTTCGATTGCTTGATTTGCCCGTTCAACCTCGGCGGCAGTCGTTCGCATACTTGTTTCAGCTTGTTCGAATTCGGTTCGAGAAACCGCATTCTTTTCAAATAGATTTTGGATCCGCGTGAACTCGGATTTGGTTTGTTGAGCGAGTGCTACGGCGGCGTCTCGCGCCGATTGAGCTTGACTCAATCGAGATTGCAAATCGGCATCATCTAGTCGCACCAGCAAGTCACCGCTTTTGACCGTTTGGCCAGCTTTGACATTCACTTCGATGACCCGTGCTAATAATTTTGCGGCGACCGACGATTCATGGACGGGTTTAATCGTGCCAACGGCCGTTTCATAGCGCGGTTGAACCAGACGTTCCACCAGCGCCGTTTGCGCTCCAGCGGGCAGTGGCCGATGGATTGCCGTGGATTCACTGGGGACCTTCTCATGAAAGACGCCAGCCAACACCAATAACAGCCAGATGACGCCCGCGGTACCGCCAACGGCAATGGTCAGGTAAATCAGTCGCGTGCTGATCGCCGACCAGTTGAATTTGGGTTTTGGTTTGGTCGCTGTGTTTGTCATAGGTTTACCGTTTTACTTCCACCCAAAAATAGCCACGAAGATCGTTTGCCGCAAAATCAATCGCTTGGTCTTGAGGGTAATTGGCGCGAATGGCGGTGTGAACATCGCTGGGAATCTGATCGCGTGTGCCGTGACACATCAGGCACGTATCTTTTAATCGAATTGGCAGCAGAGCGCCCAGTGTTTGCGACTCGAGCTCGACAAATTGAGGCTCGGTCACTTGGTCGCTGACGAAATCCGCAGCCCAATCCGGCGGAGTATTTTTCGGATTGCGCAATTTGAATGAAGTGCGACCGATACGAACGCCATCGCGACTAAGTTGCGTCGCGATGGCGGGCGCATCAACTTTGCAAACCACAATTGCTTTCACCGGGCCCTGAGCAACCGTTGTCTCCGTGAGTTTGGCAACGAGTTGCTGAAACATCTGATCGCGCCATTGTTCGGCGCGTTGTTTTTGAGCGTTCCATTCGGGAGTCCATTCGCTAATTACCTTCGGCCGATTCGGCGAATTGGGGCGGGGCGGATTGACCACAGTTGGCGAATCCGATTCGGATTGACAACCGCCGGCCAGTAGGGCAATAAAGCCAATCCAAACCGCAGGGATGGTAGCAAGCGTTACTTTCAAAATCGATTTGCTACCGGTCTTGTTCAACGTGTGAATTTGTTTCATAGTCTTCCGACACTGGATTCTCAGTTGGGTTGTCTTCAACCGGTGGAACTGGTGTACGATTGCGAGGCGCCGAACTCGGCGCACAACTTCCGCTCATTCAGGTTTGCACCCCAAAACGCGGGAGAATCCAGGCTTGCAAAGCAAACCAAACGACTAAGAATGCCAGGAAAAACCACCATTCATTCATTTTTTTACCACTCATCACAAAATACCTATAAACTCTTGGTGAACTCGAAAGCTCACCCGATGTAATTATCAACACATGATTTCGAAGCAAGGCGATTTAGCCTCGACCGCGGAGCATGCCGTTCCAATAGAGAAACGGCAATCCGTATTTTTTCAGCAACAACATGCTGTATCGTTCGCGTCCTTGGTCAAACGGGAAAGTTTCTTGCGGTTGTAAGTCGTAATCGAATTCGGCTAAGATCATCGAGCCATAACCGGTGACTAACGGACACGAGGTATAGCCGTTGTAAACCGCCGATAAGGGCTGGCCATTCATCGCGGACATGAGGTTGGCGACCACCACAGGCGCTTGTTTCCGCACTGCGGCACCGGTCTTTGAGGTCGGCAAATTCGAGGCGTCGCCCAAGCCAAAGATTTGCGGGTAGCGAACATGTTGCAACGATTGCTTATTAACATCCACCCAACCAACGGCATCTGCTAACGGGCTTTTGGCAATGAACTCAGGCGGCCCCATTTTGGGAGTCACGTGAATCATGTCGTATGAAAATGTTTCCGTGCGATCGGTCTCTAAGATTTGAAAAACCGCTTGCCGCTCCGCAGCACGAATTTCGATCAGATCGTATTTGAAATGAGTTTCGATCTGTTTTCGCTCGACGACTTTTTCCAGTGCCTTTGCGTACTTATCGGCGGTGAAAATGCGAGGCCAAGCGGCGGCAAAGATCACACGGCATTTATCGCGCAGCCCGTGTTTGCGGAAATAATCTTCGGCCAAATAACAGATTTTCTGCGGTGCGCCTCCGCATTTTACTGCGCCCAACGGATGCGTGAACAACGCCGTGCCGCCGCGAAACTTTTGGATCTGCTCCCAAGTCGTATTCACGGTTTCGTAGCTGTAATTACTGCAGATACCGTGTTTGCCGACATTGCCTTCGAGGCCCTTGATGGCATTCCAATTCAATTGCAGGCCCGGGCATACCACCAAATAGTTGTAATCGATCGATTGACCGTTACGAGTGATGACGCGTTGTTGATCGGGTTCAATCGTTTGACAATAATCGCGCACCCACTTAGTCCCTGCTGGAATGTAGTCGGCCTCGCGGCGTTGTGACTTTTCGCGAGGAAAAATTCCGGCTCCGACTAATGTCCATAGCGGTTGGTAATAATGGTGTTCGGAAGGCTCGATCAAAATAATCTCGCTGTCTTTCGACTTGCGGCGCAATTGAGCCGCTACCGTTAAACCGGCTGTGCCGCCGCCAATCACAACAATTTTTTGTTTACTCATAGATATTTCCTCGTCGCCAAGAATTTTTGAGGCTGACTCGTCAATGAGGTAGTTTATCTTTCCAGGCAGCATACGTGAACATGCCGATTAGAGCACCCATGAATGTCAACACGGCCATCCATTGCCCCGCCCCCAGTTGTGCAAAGATCGGACCAGGGCATGCTCCGGTGATCGACCATCCGGCACCAAACATCATGCCGCCGAGCACGACGCCGCGATGAAATGGTTTGGGTTCATAAGCAATCGGCTGACCATCAATGGTGCGGATTTGGTAGCGTTTGATCAGCAGCATGGAAATCATGGCGACCACGACGCCCGTGCCAATGATCAAATACATGTGCGGTTCGCGGAACAAAAACATATCGTGAACCCGTTGCCAGCGCACCACTTCGGATTTGGTCAAAACAATTCCAAATAGTGTGCCAACCGCCAAAACGCGAAGGTATCCCGACCAGCTCAACCCTCGCGTTTGGATGGCGGCCGCTGCTGTCGATTGGGCCGATGGCGAACTTGTCAATGTCGACATGGATTATCAAGTCCTCAAAGTAATTCGGTGAATTGGTAAACAGGTTTCAGACATAAAGTTGATTCCATTGCATTGCATTGCATTCGTCAGGCTTGCGGACCAAAGATCCAACTGCCGAGACCCCAGGTTACAGCCAAACCGCCAACAAAGAAAAAAATCGTGGCAACTAAACTTGGCCAATTGAGATTGGCGATCCCGGTGATCGAATGGCCCGACGTGCAGCCGCCGGCGTATCGTGCACCGAACCCAACCAAAAAACCGCCGATTAACAAACGTATACCGCCCATCCAGTTTTTTTGATGCTCGGGCAAAAACTCTAGTGGCGCTGACGACAGCCAAAAGTTGGCCAGGTAACCGCCTAAAACAATCCCCAGAATGAACACCAAGGTCCAAGCCGATTCGCGGCGATTGAATTTCTTGAAGTAACTCCAAGTGCTGTTCGGCAAACACATGGCCCCGATTTGCTGGAGTCCCGTGGAAATGCCAAAGCCTTTTCCAGACACCCAGTACAACAAAGGCACGGTCAGGCCCACCAGAATGCCCGAGAACCACCAGGGCCAAGGTTGATAGATCCAATCCAACATGGGAACAATTCCGCCTTAAAAAAATCTGAATGACCACCAAGAAAATTTGGAATAAATGGGCTTAGGTAGGGCAACAGACGGTCGGTTGAATGCCCGTGGGCTTTTCAACGTTCAGCCCGGCCCGTTTCCAAGCTTCGATGCCCCCGGCCAGGTTGATCACCGTTTGCTTCACACCCATTTTTTGCAGAACACTGGCAGCCACTGCTGACCGCCCTCCCGTGCGACAGACTACGACGATCGGTTTGTCTAAATTGATTTGAGACGCTGTTTTATTGAAGCGACCGAGGAAGTAATGCTGTGCGCCAGGAATGTGTTCTTCTTGAAATTCAGTCAAGCCGCGAACGTCGATCAATTCCAAGTCACCGGATTCAATGCCCACAGCAAGTTCTTGCGGCGATTTTTCCGGAAACGAAACGCTGTTCAAACCTTGTTTTTCCACTTGCTCGGCGAGAAAGAAGCCCGCAATATTGACCACGCCAATTTTGCGCAAGACACGCACGGTTTCTTTCACGGTGTTGGCATCCGCGATTAAATAGACAGGACGATTGTAATCGACTAGCCAGCCACCAAAGTTGGCTGTGTACTTTACCGGCAGCGACAGCGACCCGGAAACATGTCCCGCGGCGAACCGAGCGGCATCGCGATTGTCAATTAATTGTTCTTGGCCAATCATTTCGCGCAGACGATCTACGGGTAACTGGGGCGGCAATTGGTCGCTGCCAAGTACTGGCGGTCCGATTTTGTTGTCGCGTTTCATAAGTGCGAAATAGCTAGGAGCTTCAGGCTGTTCGGCCAAGATATAATCGACAAACGCTTGCTCGTCGTTGAATTGCAGGGCGGGATTAAACATTTTTTCGTAGCCTACGGTGCTGGACGGGATCGCCCCGAGGCCTTTGCCGCAAGGACTACCAGCGCCATGGGCGGGCCAAATCTGCAAATAGTCGGGGAGTTTTTTAAATCGCTCGGTGGAGTGATAGAGCTGACGAGCGCCAATGTCGGCACTGCCCATCACCCCGGCCGCTTGTTCCAATAAATCCGGTCGGCCAATGGAACCGACAAAGACAAAGTCGCCAGTAAAGATTCCCATCGGCCGATTGGCTCCACCGCCACGGTCGGTGAGCACAAAACAAATGTGCTCGGGGGTATGGCCGGGCGTAAACATCGTCTCGAAATCCAAATTTCCGATTGTGAACCGATCGCCGTCTTTCAGCAGTTGATGACGATAAGGTTTGGCATATTCGTATTTCCATTCGCTAGGCCCTGCGTCCGAGACGTATAGTTTTGCGTCAATCCGTTCGGCCAATTCGCGAGCGCCGGAAACGTAGTCGGCATGGATGTGAGTTTCGGCCACACCAACAATTTTCAGGTCTTCTTTTTTTGCTGCATCCAGATATTGTTCGATATCGCGACCCGGATCGACAATGATGGCTTCGCCCGTTCGCTGACAACCGACCAGATACGATGCGTGTGCGAGAGCGTTGTCATAAAAGTATTTTAGTAACATGGATTGGTCTCCTTTTTTCTTTAACGCAAGCCACAGGCGACTTGCCGAGTCAGAGTGATACCTTTTCGAGTCAATGAAACTTAAGGGAACGATATCAGCAACCTTTTGAGGATGCCATTTATTGTATCGATTGCGCGGCTACGACAGGCCCTTGTGCCGTCGAAGGCACAGCAAACAGGTGTGGAATTTCTTGCCACATGACAAACACTCCCATCGCAACTAAGAATGCAGCAAAGCCTTGTTTGAGCAATCGTTGGTTGGCGCGGCGACTAAAGTGTTCACCGAAGAACAAGCCCACTGCGCCGATCACGATAAACCAAGCGATCACCGACCAATCGAAACTCAAATGCATTGCCTGCTGAGACCACCAGTATTTGGCAAATCCGGCCGATGATTTGAGGCCAATGACCACCAGACTCGTACCCACCGCTAGTCGCATCGGTAGTCCACCCAGTAGAACCAGAGCGGGAACGATCAGGAATCCGCCACCGACACCAACTAAACCAGTCAGGATCCCGACAGCAATTCCCTCCACGATGATTTGCCAAGCGGGATGTCGATGTGGAGATTCAGGTGTGCGGGATACAACCGTTGTCGTGAGGTTTCGTCGGTCTAACTGTGCGGAACGGAACATCAACCAAGCGGCGAGGAGCATGACCGCAGCAAACAGAACCAATTGCAGAGCGCCGGAAACGAACAGAGCCAGCCAAGCGCCGGCGTAGGTACCGAGCATTCCGGGGATCCCGAACAGCCAGGCGCTGCGCCAGTCGACTTGGTGAAGCCGAGCGTAGGGGATAGCGCCGACGGCAGCCAAGCAACCGACGATCGCCAGGCTTTCGGCGATAGCGGATTTGTCGTGGTGTCCGAGGACATAGACCAGGACGGGTACTGTCAAGATAGAACCGCCGGATCCGAGCAGTCCCAGTAATGCGCCCACCAGCGCCGCTCCTCCAATAGTTAGTAAAATGTACATATGTCGATATTGCGATATTAGTTAGTTTAAAAAATACCGGCGGTGGCCGGTATCGCATTATTTTCGATTAATTGTCGAGTGGGGTTAACCGCACTCGGCGCCAAAGCGATTTTCAATACAGGTCATGATTTTTTCCAAATGCGGTTCGGCGATTTCGTAGTAAACGGCGCGGCCGTGCCGCACTGCGTTAAGGAATTGACAGCGTTGCATTAAGCGTAAATGGTCCGAGGCTTGCGGTTGAGAAATCCCGCAACGAACGGCCAGTTCCCCAACCGTGAACGGCTCACCGCTGAGCAACAGTTGCACCATTTGTAAACGATGTGGATGAGCCAAAGTTCGCAGGCAATCGGCCGCTTGTTGCAGGGCCGCCGGTTGTAATACGACTCGGGCGACCGGTTTCCGTCGCTCTATGCCGATAGAGTTAGCGCTGCTGGCCGATTGCGTTTCGGTGCGATCACCGGGCGACGGGCGAGAAGCCCGCGGGGCAGTTTTCCCTGCGCTCGATTTTTTCTTCTTGATGCTCGACATGCCCTGCTGCTTCTCCTTCGCACCACAATTTCAGTTTCCACCGTCAACGCCCACCCGCCCATCAAACGGCCTCTGTCTAATATGAATATATCGGGATATTGATATATGTCAATAACTAAATTCTTAAGATTTCTTGTGGGCTCTGTTTTGGCCAGTTTTTAGTTGATTTGTGCTAGCAGGCCACGGTTTTTGGGTTGAAGCAACTTGCATTTTGAGCTATTTAGACCCTGCCGGTAATAACAACAGGTTCAGCTGTCTTAGGAAAGACTCCGATTATATGGGATTTGTGCGGTGCCTCTGGTTGGTCCTTTGCTGCGGGTCCTTCGCAGTGCTGGCTGGCTGCGCCACGATTCGAGTCAACAATCTGGCCGAACGCATTGTTCCCAGCAATGATCGCGATTGGACCCGCGATATGATCCTGGTTACAACCGCTAAGATTTCTTCCGATTCGGTTACCCTGCAGAACATTCGCAATTGCACTTATGTTACCGAGCGCGACTATGTGGTCGATTTTTTTGATCGCACCATCGCACTTGATGATATTCGCAGTGTCGATTTTGTTGTGGTGCCTTTCAGCAACATGCCGGCCATTGCTCATACGATGTTGAGTTTTGAATTGGTCGACGGCACTTACCTGTCGGTGTCGGTTGAAATTCGCAAGGAGTTGGGCGAGGAATACACGCCAATGTTGGGGATCAGCAATCAATTTGAGTTGATCTATGTTGTTGCCGACGAACGCGATCTGATTCGACTGCGTACGCGTTATCGTAACGCCGAGGTCTATATCTATCCCACCGTTGCCCAGCCGCAACAAGCGCAGCAGTTATTTGTCGATATTTGTCAGCGGATTAACGAACTCGCCGCGCGGCCTGAATTTTATCATACATTTGGGAATAACTGCACAACGAATATCGTGGAGCATGTTAACCAGCTCAACGAGGATCGCGTGCCGTTTACATGGAAAGTGTTGTTGCCGGGCTATTCTGCGAACTATGCTTATGATCTAGGTCTGCTCGACAATCGGTTGCCGTTTGCCGAGCTCAAATCGATTGCTTATGTCAACGATTTGGCTGATGAGTATTTTGACGATCCCGATTTTTCACAGCGAATACGCAGTCGTCGCGGTCAAATGGAACGTGCGGTGGCTCGCAATCAAGAGCGTCAAGCCCGATTGGCTCAATCGTCCACCTCTGCATCAGCCGCATCAGCGGCTCCGTCGGTAAAATCATCAGTCCGTCGATGAAAATTGTTCGATTCGATCGGGGCCCTCTTCACATGGTTACCGCCTTATCATTGGTCGGTCGATTTTCTTTGCCCATGCGGTATATTACTCTCCCTGAGCGATTTGCGACCAGGTTTGGCTTAAACGATTTGGCGAAAACACAGTTATGGATTCATCGATTTCCTGTTGGTTAGAAGAATTAGGTGTCCCCTGCCCCACGGCTTGCGGCGATCTTGGCGGTTGGCAAGCGGGTGACGGCTTAACCGTGTCGTCGATCAGTCCGATTGATGGGCAATTGTTGTGTTCGATGTCTGGTGCGACGTTGGCCGATGTCAGTCGGATGGCGGATCAAGCGCAGGCGGCGTTTGCAATTTGGCGGCGTATACCGGCGCCGCGCCGAGGTGAGCTTGTCGCGGCGATCGGGCAGGAATTGCGTCGTTGCCAAGTGCCATTGGCTCAGTTGGTGGCTGGTGAATCGGGCAAGATTTGGCAAGAGGCTTTGGGTGAAGTTCGCGAGATGATTGATATCTGCGATTTTGCGGTGGGCTTGAGTCGCCAATTGTATGGGTTGACGATGGCCAGTGAGCGACCCGGTCATCGGCTTACGGAATATTGGTATCCGCTGGGACCGGTGGCAGTCATCAGTGCATTTAATTTTCCGGTGGCCGTCTGGGCATGGAACGCCATGTTGGCGCTGGTCTGTGGCGATCCTGTGGTTTGGAAACCATCGGAAAAGACGCCGCTGACTGCGTTGGCTTGCCAAGCGATTGTTCAGCGCGTGGCGTTGGAATTTCCAGAGGCTCCGGTAGGTTTGTTGCAAACGATTGTCGGCGGCTCAGAAATCGGTAGTGCATTGGCCGCCGATCACCGTTTTCCCTTGGTTTCGGCGACGGGTTCCGTGCGCATGGGTCGCCAAGTCGCACCTGTTATTGCCGCTCGTTTTGGTCGCGCTTTGTTGGAATTGGGCGGCAACAATGCGGCGATTGTTACTCCCTCGGCCGATCTTGAATTGGCTGTGCGCGCGATTGTGTTCAGTGCCGTGGGGACTTGTGGTCAACGCTGCACAACCCTGCGACGACTTATCGTTCACGAGTCTATTTATTCCGATCTCGTCGAGCGGTTGAGTTCCATTTACAAAAATCTGCCGATCGGTGATCCTCGTAGCCCCGGAATCTTGGTCGGACCGCTAATCGATCAAGCAGCATTTGATGCGATGCAAGTCGCCCTTCATCAGGCCAAACAACAAGGCGGCGTGGTTCACGGCGGCAATCGCGTCAGTCGCAATGTACCCTCGGGCGGATTTTACGTGGAACCTGCGCTCGTTGAAATTGAATGGTCGGCGCCTATTGTCCAACAGGAAACGTTCGCTCCCCTTCTTTACATTGGCCGTTACCAGTCTTTCGACCAAGCGATCGAAATTCAAAACAATGTGCCGCAGGGTTTATCCAGTACGATTTTTACGCGCGACCTGCAGCAAGCTGAAATCTTTTGTTCTCCTTGGGGCTCTGATTGCGGCATCGTTAATGTCAATATTGGCACGAGTGGCGCCGAAATCGGCGGAGCGTTTGGGGGAGAGAAAGAAACGGGTGGCGGTCGCGAATCGGGCTCGGATTCCTGGAAGTCGTATATGCGACGGGTTACGAGTACGGTCAACTATTCCAATGAATTGCCGTTGGCCCAAGGTATCCGTTGGGACCTTTGATCGATTCTCCGTTTGTTGATGGAATGATGCTGTGGCGTTGTTAGCAGGTGGTAATCTGAGAATGAGTAACCAAACAGCGATTCTCTAGTCCAAAGGACGCGAATAACTTGAGCAGAAAGATCACGATTGTTGGAATTGCCGGCGCTTCGGGAGCGGGCAAAAGTCTATTAGCTAGGCAGATCTATCGACATTTATCGCGACATCGACCACCGGAAATGGTTGGTATTTTGACCGAAGATGCTTACTATCGCGATCGCAGCGACTTGAGTCTCGAGCAACGCGCAGAGATCAACTACGATCACCCGGCGGCATTAGAGCATGAATTGTTGTATCGGCATTTGCAGGAATTGCGGTCGGGGCGTGCGATCGAAGTGCCTCAGTACAATTATGCCGAGCACAATCGAACGTCGCATACAATCCGATTGCAACCGCCGCGAATTTTGTTACTTGAGGGCATTTTGATTTTGCATGACCCGCAATTGCGCGCGCTGCTGGACTTAAAGATTTTTTTGGATGTGCCGTTAGATATTTGTTTGACGCGTCGATTGAAGCGCGACATGCACGAGCGAGGACGGACGCTGGATTCCGTGATTCATCAATACGAGCACACGGTACGGCCAATGTTTTTCAAGTTTATCGATCCATCCAAAAATGCCGCGGACATCATTGTGCCGCGAGGTGGTGAAAACCACTGTGCTCAAGGCGTTATACTCGATCATTTAGAACGGATCTTAAACGAAAAATAAGCGGCAGCGAATCTTTGGCCGGCCTGCCCAACCCCAGCACGAGCTGGTCGTAGCTTACTAGTCAACTGGCGCCGGATTGCGTCAATCCATTCTTATCCTGACAATTTCCGACTTAATCCGTCCCTCAACGAAAATCCTGAAAGACGGTATGATATTGCTCAGTAGCGGAATCACGCCGGCAAACTTATTGAATTAGGAGTACCCTTATGCCCCGAGTAAAACTCAAACAATTGGCTTATTCCCGATCGGGCGATAAAGGTGACGGCAGCAATGTGGGAGTGGTCGCCAATACCCCGGCAATTTACGAATTCCTAAAACAAAACCTTACCCCGGCTCGCGTCAAACAACATTTTCATGCCATTTGTTTTGGCGATGTGAAACGCTATGAAGCCCCCAATTTGTTGGCATTAAACTTTATCCTCCACGACTCGTTGGGTGGCGGAGGTAGCGAAAGCCTCAAGACCGATGCCCAAGGCAAAACCCACGGACTGGGAATGTTGGAAATGGAACTTGATGTACCAGCCGGTCTTGTGCCTGATTCAGTTAGCTGAAAGTATGCCTCCACCAGCTGTCGCTGGCGGTTGGCATGCGCGCTGTCGCTGGTATGCGTGTGCGCTGTCGCTGGTATTAGCTGATTAGTATGCCCCCACCAGCTTTCGCTGGCGGTTGGTATAGGTGCGCGCTGTCGCTGGTATTAGCTGAGTAGTATGCCCCCACCAGCTGTCGCTGGCGGTTGGCATGCGCGCGCTGTCGCTGGTATGCGTGT
>JBGSMY010000288.1:0-21253 GCA_041739975.1 Pirellulaceae bacterium | reverse complement strand
CCCTTGCGAAAGTCCGTTTTTAAACTTTGATTACCACTAGTATTGCTTGTCCTTCTTTTACGATTGTCAACTTGCGATTATTGGCGATACGTTTGACTTGTAATTTTGAATTCGTAGCCGTTACCAGATGCAACGATTTTGAAAAATGTATTGCGTACTTCTTTAAGTTCACGTCGCGCTGATGCCAAATATTCTCGTTCCAGTTGACGCAAAGTCGCTCGGGTTTGGTCGGGATAAAACTGTCGAATCAAGCATTGTTCGGTATCGACGTTGGCGTTTTTCAGCAATTGTGTATCCCAGCGCTGCAATCGCTGATTTGCGTGACCAAAATGTACGGCCTTAGCTTCGGCCTGGCGATCGGTTCGCACCACTCGCGGGGCACCGCCCGGATCAGCCAATCGAGTAATGTTGTTATTGAGTTGATGCACGGCTCCTACGTCGATTTTAAAGAAGCTTAATTGCCGTGAATAAACCCCGACATCGGAGGCTTCATATTCGATGCGCCAACGTTTGTATTCTGGGACAACTCCACCACCGCCTCCACCACCGCCATCGATCGAACCGAGTCCGCGGCCCCGGCCTTGTTCCATTGCCGATCCATCACGTGCTTCTAGATCGGCACGAACACTTGAAATTGCATTGGTGACAGCCTCGATTGCGTCTTTTAATTGGGGCGTTTCAACATCGGGAAATTCTTCGACACCGGGTTCCAAGACATCGTCCGCTTCACCTTTGGGTTTGTCCTCACCTTCTTCGGCCTCCACCACAATCAATTGTACCGGCCGTTTGCTGACCTTGATCACACTGGTCAACCACAACAAAAATAACAGACCGACAAAAAAGCCGATAATCACCAACGCTGAAACCAGCCAGCTGTTCACTCGATCATAAGAGCTGACTTTTGTTTCGAGCGAAATATGCGGCCGATCAAATAAATGTTCTGCACTCATTTCCTGGTTCCTCAATTTATTGATCGTCTTCGAACAACTGTGCGTCGGGGCGAATGCCTAAATACCACTCGGTCCAGCTCTTGCGCACGGAGTCATATTCTGCTCGCCCTGCATTTTCCGTCAACGGAAAAGCATCCACTTTGCGGCTGATCAAACGCAAACCGTTATGAGCTTCGCGGCAAATTCGTAGATCGGGATCCGTCAACGCATACAGCAGTGCCGGCACATTATCGAGATCTTGTTGACTCGCCAAGAATCGAATGGCAACTAACCGTTTATTAAAATTCTCGTCTGTTACCAAGCCTCGCAAGAACGCCATTTGCTCACCTCGCGATTTACCTTCTTTTTCAGTAAATTGCTTGATCGCTGGCCCCAATGCCTGCGAGATCTTTTCCAAATCGTCTTCAGTGCTGGTGTTTTTCAACATATCCATAACGTCGTCAATCGTTTTGACTTCGGCATTGGTGACCATATCGCCGTTGGCTTTTGCTTTTAAAGCCGTATTGAGATCAAAACCTTGGGCACCAACAATTTGCCCCGCACCGCCGTCACGCATCAACACTTGACTGCTTCGGACCAAAAACAATGTGGCAAAACAAGTACCATTGTTCGGATTTTCGCCGTTAGAGCCTTCGTACCAACTGCCATCGCCGACTTGGACCCGCATCAAATATTCGACCCCGGTGTCGTACCAAGTTGGGAACTCGCGAACTTCACCTTCCGCTTTTTCGCGAAAGTACGCATAACGTTCAAAACCATAGAGCGTGTAAAAATTCCAAGTTGGCGAGTCAAAGCGAAAGTTATTCTGAATCCAAGCGTTAGCCGATCGTTTGGACGATGCCAATCGAGCGCCATCGAATGCGATTTTAGGCCCGTCTTTTTTATTCGTATTGGCTTTATCGTCGCGCGGTCTAATATGCAGCGAAACACTCGGTGGCAATCCTTCGCGAAATTGCCCTTTTAATGCCGCTGGATTGGCTTTAGCCACAGGATTCAATCCTAAAATATCGCCCAGCAAATACACGGTACCCGCGCCGGCAACGGCCAACGACTGCGGTTCGCCCGGAGAGTTTGAGGCAGACGGCGCCAGATTTGGTAGATAATGATATACCCAGTGACCTTCCGGACGTTGGACTCGGGTGTACCAATCCAACAAATCGCGAGCTTGTTCCAAATCCAATGGAAATTGGTGCAAAGTGGTCACAGCCAATGCCAATGCCACATATTGGGATTGCGACGAATCGCCTTGCGTGTCGTCTTTGTAGCCATACGCGCCCACCGCTTGCTTGCGTTCGCGCAACATCGTCAGCAACATTTGCACTTCGTTCTGGTAACGATCACGTCCCGTTTCCGATAACAAAATCGTGGCCAAACAAGCGTAATAGATGCCTGCAACCGAAATTCGGTCGGCCTCACCTTTAGAAAACTTGGACAAGTCGTCCAGTACATAGTTTACGGCCAATTGCACTAGGGGGTGGTCGACCGGGACTTCTCCATCGTACCGCTTCGAAACCTCAATAACCGTAATAGCGGCCAACACCGCTTCGCCATGATCAGCTTGTGGATTCTCGGTCAAAAAAGTCACCGCTTTGCGTGCCAACGCCTCAACTTCCGGATGCTCCGGTGTGTACTTGACTTGGGCACTAGCAAACGAGGGAAGCAAACCGAAAATAACGACGGTGAAACACCCACAGACTGCAGGAATCCAACCAATGGATGAGAAAAAATACCGAGTAGTATATCTTGAAAATCGGTTCATAACCGACACCTCGTTTTCATTGATTTCAATTCAATCAGCCAAGAACAGCAGGTCCCAATCGACTGCACCCCGTGGCAGATAACGGGGAATTCGCCAGCAACAATTGAGTTTTCTCAATCGAAGACTGTCAAAGTACTTTAATTTTTATCAAACGAGGCTGTTACTAGATTATGCAGCCAATTTGCGATTGTCAATCAGATAGATCAATTTCCGACAAGGTTAAGATATTCCGTTTGCGGTTGCTTTGCCGCGATTGTCGATTGCACGGATCAATCGGGTTGAAATGATGCCGGTCAGGTCCAATGTCCGATTTGTTCCCGGGGAGCCGAAGATACGGATTTTTTCGGATTTTCTGAAAATAGCGATTAGTTTGGATTCTAAATTCTTCGTCCTGTATGACGAAAAACAGGCCTAGGTCTATGACGTCATTCTTATACTTAGCAACCCTCATCTGCAGCGCTGCCATTGCCAGCGGTCCCAGAACCGCGTGGGCGCAGGGCGATTTTCAGCCTGTACCGCAATCCATCCCCTCGTCGCCCACGGCGAATTTTCCGACCAACACAGGCTCCAACCAAGATTCCGTTAAGAATCATATGTCTCCGCCCTACTGGGGTGCCGAAAGTCCAGTCCAACAAGCGTTTCCTACACCTTATGGCCCAGGTTATCAGTTACCGGGCGGACGCGAATTCCAAACTCCGCATTCCGTGCCTTCGGCAAAAGGTTTTCCGTCGGCAGAATTTGGAAATAACCCTACGTCAACTCCCATTCCTGTTCAACCTAACCAATCAGGATTCCGACCAGCCTCTGGTCCCCAAAGCATCCTGACTAGGCCCAGTCAAGTTTGGGAATCGGCAATCTCGGGATCCTCCTCCACCGCCGTCAATCAATTGCCGTTAGAAATTTCGCCGCCAAATAATGCGGGACAGAATCCAGATAACACGCTGCCCATGCGCCAATTAGCTGCACCTCCAGCAGCTGCACCTCCAGCAGCTGCACCTCCAGCAGCTGCACCTCCAGCAGCTGCACCTCCAGCAGCTGCACCTCCAGCAGCTGCACCTCATTGGACGGTGCCGACCCACCCTGCTTGGAATGCCGCGGTACCACACAGTCATTTTACTGCTCCGCCAAATCCACCACACGGTTCATATCAACAGCAACCCAACGGTTACTACGCGCCGCAAGAACCACAGCCAACCGTACCGTTTTCATCCGAGCCTTCGCTGTACGAAAAAGGGTTTCGCAGCATGGAACCAACCTACCGGCCCGAGTCCTGGGATTCCGGCCAGTCGTTTGCATTCGAACAGAAAAAGTCCGACTATCCACCGTTGAGCGAAATCCTGCGAACGGGACGTTACTTTGTGATGACTGAATGGCAATTCCTGCGCCCACAAATTACGGCGCTCGGCGGAATTACCATCGATTCCGGTTCCGAGCGACGCACCCGCACACTCGATTATGAACAGGAGTCCGCACCACGATTTCGTGCCGGTTTTGAGTCGCGATTTGGACCAGGTGTCGAATTCGAGTATTTTCAGTTCGACCACGACTCCCGTTCATTAGACGCATTCTCGTCAGTTTCAGACAGCGTGTTTACGCAAGTCGAATTGCCAACTCTCGGCGCCAGTTCGCAATTGCAATCGACGGCCGCCAATCAACAACTCAGCACTCGGCATGATTTGGAACTTCACTCGTTGGGGATGTCGTTTTTTAAAGAGTTTAAACTGCCCAAAGCCCGAATGAATGGAACCTTTGGTTGGCGGTATGTAAGTATTGCCCAAACGCAATTGAGCCGGCTGGAAAACAATTCGGGAATCGAACTGGCTCGACTGGCCCATTCGACCGATTTTCGAGGATTAGGTCCGCGTTTTGGATTCGAGTACTATCGTCCTATTGGTCACACCAAACTCGAGTTTATTGGCACATTCAACACGTCGTTGTTGTTTGGCAATCGAGATCAAATTGTGTTTAACACCCAGCAAGGATATGACGA
Source organism: Pirellulaceae bacterium (assembly GCA_041739975.1). Classification (GTDB taxonomy): domain Bacteria; phylum Planctomycetota; class Planctomycetia; order Pirellulales; family Pirellulaceae; genus BJ22. The sequence continues at coordinate 16,554 of JBGSMY010000288.1, read as the reverse complement.
ACGGCTGGGGGCAAACGAGTTCGTTGCCAACTTTGACATTTTTGGCGGAGCTCAATACGTCAAACCCATCGGCGAAAATCGAGCCGTTTATGCAAGGCTAGGCGTGATCACTCAAACCTGGTTGGGGGGTGGCAATGGCGCCCAAGCCGATGGCCATTTTGGGCTTCGAGGCTTGAGTTTCGCGGTCGGATGGAATCGATAACCGTCATCAATCGCATCATCGTAGCGTTTGATGGCATTCCAGCTACAGGCATTTAACTTTCTGGAATGCCATCTTTCTGGAATGCAATCTTGCTGGAATGCAACGCCTGGCATGACCTCAGCAAGGTGGCTTAAACCGAGCCTTTCACTGGCTTAGTAGGAATCACAGGCTCCCAGTTGCCATCAGCCGTTTTTTGTTTGTTATTGACTGGCTGCTGGCAAATTCGTTCGATCTCATGAGCGGTAAAGCCGCGGTCAATTAGTTTGCTTTTCAGGGTTACGTCTTGATAGTGTTTGGCCGAACTATCGAGGAAATCGATAAACTTCATTAGCACACCCGTCAAACACGGAATGCCAATGATGACGATCATCATGTAGACGGGAAATAGTCCATCTTTATCATATGCCAACAAAGTCGAACTTGGGAACGCTGAAAACTGGGCAATTCCATCTTGAATCAATGATTCTACTGGCATGACATGTTATCCTTGTTTGGCATTCTGTCGGAGGCGCATTCTAAACGAGACGGACTCGAGGTACTGCCATTTTATCATTACGGCATTGTTCGTGTCTTGGTCAAAATCTCATTTCTGACAAAGTCAATCGCGAACGGGCAACCTGAGTGAACGAAACAGAACAAAGCCCCCCGGAACCGGGCATCGAGAACTTGGAAAAATTCGCTGGCAACCGCTGGATCTTGGATTCTTTCCTGAAAAATTCGGATAATTCAACCGGTGGACGTCTGAGTCGGCCAAAATAAGTGTCGAAACTTGTGGAGGGTCCTCGAACCAAACGTCGCAAGGTAGCTGGGGGCCAACGGGACAACGAAAGCAAACGTTCACCGATTTTACCCCGTTATTTGCAAATGAGGGCAAATCGATTAAGGTTGAGGCCATGCACACACGAACGAATGGTTCCAATTCCCGCAAACTGCTTCTTTATTTCACCAAGGACTCCGTATCGTGTTAACGTCGGCCGACGTTTTGGGTCCAGGGCAATTGATTGCCAAACGGCTCCCGAACTATGAATTTCGTCCCGAGCAATTGCAGATGGCCGAAGCCGTCGCCGCCGCCATTGCCAATAAACGCCACTTGGTCGTGGAGGCTGGTACGGGTGTCGGCAAGAGCTTTTCCTATCTTGTCCCCGCGATTTTGAGTTTGGCGACGTCGGACCCAAAACCGGAACAGAAGAAAAAACGCATCGTCATTTCAACACATACAATTAGCTTGCAAGAGCAGTTGTTGCGAAAAGATATCCCGCTGCTCAATAGTGTGCTGCCCATTGAATTCTCGGCCGTATTGGCCAAAGGCCGCAGCAACTATGTTAGTCTGCGCCGGCTGCAAGTCGCTTTAAAAAAAGCCAACTCGTTATTTCCCACCAATGAAGAAATTCAACAGCTGAAGCAACTGCGCGTTTGGTCCGCCGATACCACCGACGGTTCCAAGTCGACCCTACCATTTCGCCCCTTGCCACAAGTTTGGGACGAAGTCGCCAGCGAGAGTGGCAATTGTTTGGGCCGCAAATGTCCGACACATGAACAGTGCCATTATTTCGCATCACGGCGACGACTGCAACATGCGGATTTGATCATCGTCAATCATGCATTGTTCTTTAGCGATTTGGCTTTGCGGCAAATGGATGTTAGTCTGCTACCGGATTACGATGTGGTTGTATTCGATGAAGCCCACACGCTGGAGTCGGTGGCCAGCGATCACCTTGGGCAAAAGGTCTCGAAGGGCCAAGTTACTTTTTTACTCAATCGACTGTTTAATGATTCGACAGAAAAAGGAATTTTGGTTGATCTCAATATGTCGGCAGCCATTAATATGGTCATCGCATGTCAATCCGCCAACGAGGGGTTTTTTGATGATATCGAGGCCTGGATTCGACGCAAATTCGAAGTAGCACACAGCGGAACTCGCGAGTCCCGCGTTCGCGAAACCGGAATCGTTGCCAATCCAATTTCTCCACAACTTAAGAAGCTGGCGTTTCATCTTAAGGATCGTGCACAAGCCACGGACGATTCATCGGATAAACAAAATCTGATTTCCGCTTACGAACGGCTGCTGGCACTTGCGGACAACATTGAGAATTGGCGAGTTCAAGCTACGTCGGAAGCCGTTCATTGGATCGAAACCAAACAATTGCGACGCGGTCCGAGTTACACGCTACACCAAGCGCCGATCGAAGTGGGTCCCGCGTTGCGTGAGCACTTGTTTAATAAAATACCCAGTTGCATATTGGCCAGTGCAACCATTGCGGTTGGCAAGAAGCAGAGCTTCCAGTTTTTCTCTAGTCGCCTTGGTCTGTCCGGGGGCGACAGTTTGCAATTGGGTAGTCCATTTAATTACTCTGAGCAATGTCGATTGATTGTCGTTTCCAACATGGCCGATCCTGCCTTGCAGAAAGATCTGCATGCGCGACAAGCGGGCGATGCGATTCGTCATTATTTACAACTGACCGATGGCCATGCGTTTATTTTGTTTACAAGCTTTGAATTGCTCAATCGCATTCAGCGCGATCTTAATTCATGGCTGGTGGAACAAGGCATGCCGGTATTTAGCCAGAGCGAAGGCACGCCGCGGACGCAATTGTTGGAGCGCTTCAAGGCGACTCCACGCAGCGTACTGTTTGGTACCGACAGCTTTTGGCAAGGCGTTGATGTCCAGGGTGATGCTTTGCAGAATGTGATCATCACAAAATTGCCATTCAGTGTTCCCGATCATCCGTTGCTTGAGGCGCGTTTAGAAGCGATTCGAGCCAGTGGTGGCAATCCGTTTATGGATTATCAATTACCGGAAGCAGTGATTAAGTTCAAACAAGGATTTGGCCGCTTGATACGCTCCACTAGTGATCGGGGAATTGTCGTCGTCCTTGACCCACGCATCAAAACAAAACAATACGGACGTACGTTTCTAGAAAGCCTCCCGCCCTGCCCGATCGAATACCAAACGATTTAACGGGATGATTTAACTAAAAGACGAGTTATCGGAGTTTCAAGTTGCTAACTCTGCCGCTGAGGAGAGCGGCAGCTACTGTAGGTCAGCCTCTGTAGGTCAGCCTGTCCTCAGGCTGACAATCCCAAACAAAATAATTGCAACTGAAGTCTCCAGCTATGGAGGTCGCGCCGATTTACACATCAGCGCGAAAAAACTGCCGATAGAATATCGGCAGCCACGGCATACCTTCCTACGGAATATCGGCAGCCACGATACTCCTGCCGATAGAATATCAGCAGCCACGACACAACTGCCGATGGAATATCGGCAGCCACGACTGCTTGCTGGCAGGGGCAAAAGTTTGGCGGCTAGACCACCGCCTTATTTAGCGTGTCTAATCACAAAATCAACTAAATTTTGACTGCGAAAAAATCCTTCCCAGTAGTTGTGACCTTGTCCGGCTACCACCTCTAGGTTGATCTTGTCGCTTTTACCTGCTACTTCATAGACTTTGGCAAACGCCTGTGAGTTTGGTTCAAGTGGCACGACGTTGTCTTGATCGCCATGGATTAAGTAAACCGGTATTCCTGCCTCAGCCAGTTTCCCAATTCGGGCAATGGGATTCCATTCGGCCGCCTTGGACACCAACTCTTCACTCAAAACGCCATAAGCCGCCGCGGCTTTGTCGACGCCCGGATAAGTTTGCCAGTCGAACACCGGATAAATACCCGCTAAGCCCGCGAAACGTTCCGGATGATCGGCCGCCCAAGAAGCGACCCACAGCCCTCCGCGACTTCGTCCCAATAACACCGGTTTTTTAGCAAACCTTCGTTGGCCAACCATATGCTCGTAAAACACGTCAAACGTTTGGCGTGATTTTGGATTGCCGTACGCTTCCCCGACGTCGATGCCGGCCACAGCAATACCTGCATCCAAGAATTGTTGGTGCATCCATTTTTCATGTTCGTCAGGATAAGCGGCGAGCGTTGGCGCATAAAACACCCATGGCTGAGGTTGTTGTTGTTTTTCAACAGCCGGCCAAAAAATAAATGCCGCTCGATCGTCGACTTCGAACACTTCGCCGGGCAAAACCAATTTCTTATCGTTCCCCTGCAAACGGGTCGAAGACTCGCCTGATTGTTTTACTGTTACTGGTCTAGGACTTGCCTCCGGCAATTGCACTTGCCACAACGGTTGATACGTGAGCTCACTGATGGTCATGACCGACAATCCATCGGCAGTAAACGCAATGGCCTCACCCTGTGGTTCAAGCGGTAATTGCAATGCGGGTGGGAGTTCTCCGCGCAAACATTGTTTCCAAGTTTGGTCCTCCGCGCGTTGCCACATTCGGGCCTGATAATAATCGCGAATGATCAACCGATCGCCGCCATCATTTATATCCATGGCCGTTACGTGTGACAGTGGGACTTCACCCACTCTGCGGGCCGTTGCAAGTCTACCCTTCTCGATTTTTCCATTCTCAACTGAGGCCGCCAACCTCGTATCAACCTTGAGCGTTATGTCCTCCGATTGCCACTCGGGCACAAAGGGGCTCAAGTCCAAACAATAAACCCCAGCACGGGCCTTACTAATCGCTCCTGGACTCAATTTCTCAACAAACCAAACACAGCGAGCGCGAGTATCAACGGCCATCGCTTCACAATTGCGGGGACCATCCTCGTAACAAAAATCGATTCGCGAGACTATGTCGGCAGATTTCGGTTGTTGCCCGTTTGGCGTCTTTGTTTGTGATAACTCTGGCTCGACGATCAAATACAATTCGCACTGCGACCGCGACGCGGCATTGTCACCAATATCTCCCATTAACAAATAGTGCTTATCCGCCGCGGTCGAAAACGCCGACATATCCTCCCAATCACGAGCTGCCGCACCGGCCAATTCCCACGTCTGCAACAACTGAGCGTTGTGTGACACCAAAAAAATTCGCGGCGAATCGCCTGAATCGTTGTGCATCCACCAAGCGTCTGCCGTGCCGCGTGCTCGAGCAATTCCACTAACTTCGCACAACTCCGCCTCGCGCAGCACGCCTGTCGACTGAACCTGCAACTCTTGGCCATCCCCGGCCCGCTTTGCGAATAGATGGGGGCCGGTCCAGACCAGTGCGAAGATGGTCACCACTGATACAACGGCCACGATACCAGCAAATAAATGTCTAGTACTCAATAGAATCTCCATTTACTCTGGCCTGTGTTGGTTTGCCCACACACAATTGAGGGGGGCCAAATGATTATTTTTGATAGCAACGATCAGAACTGTGTATTGCCAATTTGCACAACAACCACTTCGATTACAATGGGAGCTTAACCTGTTCAGAATTTTAACGACTTGGCAAATATCCATGAAGCCGTTGCACGCGATCCAAATTGTCAAGCGCCGCCCCAGTTTGCCAGTTTTTGCGAATTGGTACCGCTCGATCGCTGTAATACGAATTTCTGCGAGACGCATTCTAAACTTTTTGTTCTATGGCGGGTTAGTGGTTGGTCTAACAAACGGTCCCAATCCGCCCATGGTATTGGGCGTGTCACCTCCGCCCGCGCCGACAAAACAAGATGAAAAAGCGACACCGCCAATTGAGTCATTAGGCCAAGCGCTCGCGGAAATTATTCATCCTACGCTAACCAACGATCAATTGGACTTTGAATTTCCACAAATGGCCGAAGTCAACGACGTGCTTAATCGACAGGCCAAGTACTTTCGCGGCGGCGGATCCGGACAAAGCGGCGGACGTTTTTGGTATAGCATGCGCAATGGGCCGCCCTTGCGGTTTGAAATTGGCAGTGGCAATCGAAATCCTTTTATTCAAGACGAGTCGAATCGTTTTTTTTATGATATCGAATTGAGTGAATCACACGACCGATGGACGAGTTTCTTTTATCAGCAAGGCGCAACCCGCATTCAAGTCGTTGATATCGCCCAGCAACGCCTGTTACAATTCATGACTAACAGCGACAAACAAACGGTCATTCGCTGGGTGGATGGCGCGACCGGAGGTGTAATCGTCGGCAAATCACTCATTGATGCCTCCATGCGACATGGCGACTCAATTCAACAACACGTCGTGCCGTTACTAGAACAAACGGGAATTCGCTTGCCAACGATGATAATCAAATCCGAATTGTTTGATTTGGCCCTCGCTTGCCTGCAATTTGACGAAACTCAGCAGGCCCGCATTCAACCATTGATCGATTCCTTGAACGCCGCCAGCTTCGCAGAACGCGAAAGCGCTACACAAGAACTGTTGACGCAATTTCCAACCTGGCGCATTGGAATTGTAGTCGCACTGCTCAATGAACAAATCGTCGGTGAAGTTCGCTCGCGATTGCGAAAGGTCTTGGACGAATCCCAATCAGACCCCGCAGGCAAATCCGCCTTAAATTTTCTCAATCAAAATTGTTGGCGAGATGCAGCGTTTTGGTTGGAACTGGGAGAGCAAACTGAGGACCCAACTTTGCGAGCGAAAATCGCGCAACACCTCGAGACAATCACTCAATTGAAATTCGTTGCCGATTGGGATGCGGCCAAACTGCAATTGGCGGCACAACAGCCAAGCTCTGCTCCTGTCACTCCAGTAACCAATGACGCATCTCAGTCTCCACGAATCCTCGAAAAAGTCCGGCCGACTGTTGCGGATTTGTTTTCCTTAATCGTGGCCGATAATCGACTCACACTCGACCGCGCTTTTTGGCGCGAACGCTTTGGCAATCGCGAAATCGCCGAAATCATCGCCGATGCGGAAACACTAATCAAGCAAAGTCACTTGCCGCCTCGATGGCTTAATTTAGGAAATGGATACCAAATCGACTTGATGGACCACCCCCACTTGTTATTTGAGCATCTCGAAAGTGCGCTGATGAATCAGATGGATGCCCAACAACAAATGATGCTTTTCCCTCGTCAACAAAATGTCATGCGCAATGAGCGCGACCGTCGCTTTGAAATTAACGATGTCAAAGGTGCCTTGTTGTATTTAAAAAATCAAGGCGATTTGCCAGCTGAGCACAAACAGACCCTGCAAATCCGCCTTGATGAACAACATCCGTTAGGCGTACAAATCGCCGTCGACCAACAACAATCCGGTCGATTTTATTTATTGCTGGTTGATCCTCACACCAACCGACAATTGGTTGTCTTTCAAAACGAGTCGGGTTCGATTACCTTGCATTGGTTTCACCAAGACCAACACCGAGTGTTGCAAGCCGAGAATTTTGCGGCCTTGCTGGCCGCGGAAAAAAGTTGGCTGGCTGAAACGATTTGGCCCTTTTTGGTGGAACACAATCTACGATTATCGACAACTCTAACAGGTACGGACGCGCCTCCGGGAGACTAGTCCTAAACCAGCCAAAGCAATCAATATGACGGTTGCCGATGGCTCGGGAATTGCCGTGACCGAAAGGCGCACGTTGTCAAAATCGACTTCTAAATCGGCTGTAGGAAACAAAGCGTCAATTTGATTGAGATTGACCAATCGAATCGTTAAGGCTTGTCCCAAAAAAGGATTCGCTGCATCAGCAAAAAATTCTAAAGTACTCGTGCGAAATTCGCCCTCGGGTATGACGCCCGCCAAGCTGTTTGTGTCGGAGGCGATAACCACACCACCCGCTAACAAGTCAACGCGGTAGCCTGGGAATCCGTCGAGGTTGAAGAAGTCGCCACTTACGGCTGTACCTGAGGCAATATTGCCGATGTCGACTTGCAGAGTATACTGCGAATTGGCTTGCAGGGTTGCGGCCAAAGTTTGCTGCATTCCGTACTCGCCCAATCCGCCACTGCCAAAATAGTTAAACGCAATTCCTACGCGTTGCCCGTCGGAAGCACCGGTCAAAAAATTCGTCGGAGGATTCGGGGTCAACGTTCCGATATAAAAGGTCGGTCCATCACCCCCGGAGGTTATATTGTTGAGATCATACAAATCCCAACCGGCAGGAGCACCAAAGGAAAACTCGTTAAAGATGATGCCTTGTGAAATATCTTCGAAACTATGGTTCGTCACGGTTATTATGTCGGCTTGGCAATTGGTAATATTCCCCGATATTGCCACTACGGCCCCAAAAATTCCCGTTAGCCATTGTCCCCAACATTGACGCTTACCCCATTGTCGCGTGCGCATCTCGATCCTCTTCTAATTAGTTCCAATTGGTTGCAAATTTTACGTCCCAGATCAGCTTTGGAAAAATCGCGATATGGGCTCTACATGTTGGGTAATCGCCAACGGAGATAGGATGCGACAAGAATTTGATAAACAACTTAGATTCGTTTTTTTGGCGGAGTCAACTAGTTGTCAACGCGTCACGAATTTCGGCTTTTCGATGGACGCGTTCTGCCGCTGAGGACAGCGGATACTGTAGGTCAGCCTGTCCTCAGGCTGACAATCGACGACAAATTACTGGCAATAAAACAATGAGAGCTTTCTATTCCGCCGCTGAGGACAGCGGACGGCTACAGTAGGTCAGCTACAGTAGGTCAGCCTGTCCTCAGGCTGACAAACGACGACTAAATACTGGCAACAAAACAAAGAGAGCTTTCTATTCCGCCGCTGAGGACAGCGGACGGCTACGGTAAGACAGCGGACGGCCTCGGTAAATCAACGGCAAATACGGCAGCGGCGAATGTTTGAGGCTTCAAAGTCACCACAGTCCCAGATTCCTACTAGAATTATTGACGCCAATCGCCAATATTTAGCTTTTCTGTGCGAGTGTTAGTACTGCTTAGTACTGCGAAGTGTATTTAGTACTGCGAAGTGTATTTAGTACTGGCTTGTGCAATACAATACGGGGCATTTTGGCTGTGAGCTAGTTCATACGATTTTTTTTGCGGAGGGAATTTTCGTGGGCAATTCAACACCATTTCCACCAACCGGACCGAATTCACCGCAGAGTTCTTTTGGAACTCCAGGCCCCGCGGCAGGAATAAATATGTCTTGTCCCCATTGCCGAGCCCAACAAGTGCTGGGGCCCGATCGAGCAGGTGGGATTGCGATATGTGAAAGTTGCGGCGGCAAGTTTCAGGTACCCATGCCAACGGCTTATGTATTAGATCCGTCGGCCGCTGGACAATATGCGCTGCCGCCCGAAGTCCGAGACTTTGCTGGTAAAAAGATCGCCGCGGGCATCTGTGGAATTCTGCTGGGCGGGCTTGGCGTTCACAAGTTTATCTTGGGACTCAATACGCCCGCCATCGTAATGCTGGTTGTCTGGCTCGCGGGCATGGTAACCGGAATGTGCTTGATCGTGCCATTTTTTGCCTCAGCCGCCATGAATATTATTGGCTTGGTCGAAGGCATTATTTATCTGACCAAATCTGATGTCGATTTTTATCAGACCTATGGCGTTCAGCGGAAAGAATGGTTTTAAGGCCTCTACGGTCGTTGACGTTGTACTATTATAGCTGACGCTGTTACGGTAGCTGACGCTGTCCTCAGCGGCAGTGTCGGCCTGAGGATAGGCACGACCAGCTCTAAAACTATTCCGTCGGCAAAGCCATCAAATCGATATTTCGAAAATGGGGCGCGGCGATCACACTGTCGCGCGGGTGCAAGCCCGGTCCGACAACGCCAGAATCGTTTACATAGACGTTATCACCACCCCAATTGACCCCTCGCTGAAATCCAAACTGACCGTTGGTCTTCAATAAGTTTTGACCACGGCCCTCATGATTCAAACTTGACCTACCTGGTGACGAACAGTGTGGTGCATCGCCCAACAAAACGACCGGCGTTGATTGATCGGGACGCAAGCCGACTAGAGCGCCATTTTCGTTGCGTGGTTCAAGTGAGTAGCCATAATTACCAAAATCACCGCGTTGCAAGCGGTCGTACATTTCTTCGCAGTCATAAGAATTGGGATTCCAAGCCACCAAGTTTCTTCGCACGGCGCCCGAATTTCCCCGGCCTGGACAATGTAATACAGCTTGGCTCTCTAGCAAATTATTTTCGGCCAAAACCTGTGCATATAAACCGTTATAGGGCAATCGCGCCGGGCCCGCCACACGAATGAACTCACCTCGTGGATTCATGTTGGCAAATGCGTACAGAGACCTGTATAAAGACAGCATGTTTTCTTGACAGGCACTTATCCGACTCTGAAAACGGGCTGATGACAATGCCGGCAACAACATGGCACTGAGAACTAATGCCGCGCCGCAAACCATTACCATATCCGTTACCGACCAAGATTGATTGAACGCCAAACGTTCTCGGCCCGTCCATCGTCGCTGCGCGACCGAAACGATGGGGGCTCTATCATGCGGCAATTGATCCGCAACATTACGATCAACGGAACGGCCAGATCGGCCAGAAATCAAATCGTCTTCATGGAAATTTGCGGAAACGATCTCGGCATGGCCGATCCCGCCAACGGTGGTGGCGGCCGAAGTAGCGGCGTTTGAAGTAGCGGCGTTTGAAGAATCCGCTGCTCGATTGCAAGTTTTTTCGCTGTGACTGCTGGGTGGCAACACCGCGCGATCAGGCATTTCTGAGGAATCCGCCAATGCCGCGGTATTCGCTGCTGGAGTACCCGTATCGTGACATGATTTGGTCGGGCAAGACAAATCGATCGTGCAGGGCGAATCGCTCGAGCGGGGCGAATCGCTCGAGCGGGGCGAATCCCGATAAGGTTCTTGATCGTCGGCAACTTGTTGAAGCAACAACTCGGAAGCTGATTCGAATTGCTGCGGTCGACCCAGCAACCCGCAACGTTGGTTGGCCGCAATCCACTGACACGTTCGCCGCGCCAAACCGGGCGGAGGCCCGATCGGCGTGTCGATTAATTCTAAGGGCGCTAAAGTGTTCTTGATCGTTAGCAGTTGATCTTCGAGACTGGCATCCTGATCGATCATCTGCTGGATCTGCTGCTGCTCTTGAGCATCCAATGCTCCTAGCACGTAGCCGAGCAGATCCTCGCGTTTGAGTTTACTCACGATTTAATCTACCTGGTTCATATTCCAAATTTCGCTCAGCTTGGAAATTGCGGTATGCACGCGACTTTTTACCGTCCCCACCGGAACCTGCAATACTTCAGCCGCTTCGCGATACTTCATGCCTTGAAAATATACCAAATGCAACAGTGCATGCATCGACTCTGGCAGTTGTTCCAAAGTCATCCGGACTAATTGCTTGCGCTCTTCGTCCAAACAGTTTTGTTCAGGGCCGTAATTTCCAGACTCCATTAAATTAGACAATTGACCAACGTCCAAATCGTCTTGCTCTCGAGGCGTATCCAAACTCACCATCCTGTGACGTTTGTTGCGACGACGAGCATCGATTGCTTGATTGGTCGCGATCGTATACAGCCACGGTCGAAAACGGCGTTCCGGTTGAAAGTAACCGCACTTGAGATGTACCTGAGCAAACGTCGCTTGAAAGACATCCTCGGCCATTTCAGCGTTACCCAGATAACGGCGCAAATAGTTGAACAATTCGCGTTCGTACCGGTAGACTAACTGAGAAAACGCTTCGCGATCTCCCGTATCCCGGTATTTCAGCAATAGTTCTTCATCCGTCACTGGATTCTCTTTGGCTCTCAATTGTCTCGCCGTATGGAAATCGAGATCGTAACCCGTGGCTTGCATCATCCTCTACGCATCATTTTAAGCAAGGTTCAGGGGTTCGGAAACTATTATTTTCCCAAACTTCGAACCAAACTGGTTGATACGCCTCCTTGTTTCCTAATTTATTCCGATTATTAGCTGTCTCTGACCGCTATTTCATATATCTGCGGGAGCCGGTACACCTTTGGTCCCTACCCGGCGGGTTTGACAGGCGAATTTTTTAGATTTAAACTCGCGACCGGTAGAAAAGCAAAATCCGTGCCAATCAGGATTATCAAATGTCAAATCAGCGGTATCAGTGGGCTGCAAGCGGGGATATAAACTCGTTTTTTGGGCTTATGCTCGACAATATCGCCGGTTTAATCCTGGCGCTCACGATCCTTAAATTCGAGTTCGCCTTCCCTGTAGATTTTGCAATCCGTTACATGGTGCCAGGCACCGCAATCGGTGTCCTCGTCGGCGACCTTATGTATTTCGTGCTAGCGTTTTATTTGGCTCGCAAAACCGGTCGGTCCGACGTCACGGCCATGCCGCTGGGTCTCGATACCCCCAGTACCATCGGAATGGTCTATTTCGTCATCGGTCCCGCTTACAAGTTGGCACTCGAACAACTCGGTGATCCAACGGCCGCCGCTACCCAAGCCTGGCACATCGGTATTTGCGCGATTATTATCACCGGGCTGATCAAGCTCCTGTTAGCTTCCGGTTCCAGTTGGGCTCAGCGGTATTTCCCTCGCGCGGGCCTGCTCGGTTCCTTGGCCGCAATTGCTTTAGCAATTATCGCTTTTTCACAATTGCCCAAGTTGCTCAGCAACCCAATCGCAGGCTTCTCGTCTCTGCTGATCGTGCTGGTGGCTTTAATCGGTCGCTATCGATTGCCGTTTCGTCTGCCGGGTGCACTTGCGGCCGTAGGACTTGGCTGCATCATGTGGCATGCCATGCGAGGCATCGACTACATTTCGGGCTCTCATTTGCTTAGCGGTACCTCGGAGCCCTTCGAAGCCATTTGGTTTCCCACGGAATGGCTGACAGTATTTTCGTTTCAATGGCTCAGCGCTTTTGACGAGTCATTGGTTTATTTGCCTTACATTATTCCCTTTGCCATCACTACCGTCATTGGCGGCATCGACTGCACGGAGAGTGCCGCATCGGCCGGCGATCCTTATTCGACAACCAGCATCATTAGCGTGGAGGCAATTGCCACGGTAATTGCTGGTTTATGCGGTGGAGTGATTCAGACAACACCTTATATCGGCCATCCAGCATACAAAGCGATGGGTGGCCGTGCGGCTTACACCCTGGCAACTGCTCTGTTTGTGGGTGGCGCCGGCATCGTCGGTTATTTTGGTCTCATGTTCGCCTGGATTCCCGAAGCGGCCGTTCTGCCAATCTTGATCTTCATCGGCATTGAAATCACTAGCCAAAGTTTTCACGCCACACCGCGCCGGCACTACGCAGCTTTGGCGTTTGCCTGTATGCCGGCGTTGGCGAAACTCGTGATGATATACCTAGGTCAATTTTTAGAGGCCTTTGAGAAGATAAATCCAGGTTTTGTTTTGCCGCCACATTTACAAGGGACTCTGCTCTATCTCAGCGTGTTGGCCGGGGGATTCATTATCACCAGTTTGTTATGGAGTTCGGTCTTAGCCGAAATCATCGATCGCAAATTTACTCGCGGAGCGGTTTATTTTTCAATTGCGGCGGCGCTGACTTCATTTGGCGTTATCCATTCGCCACTTTCAGGTGACCGAATGTTTTGGCCATGGACGCTTGGTTGGGGTTCCGCCGAATGCCGCGTGGTCGTCGAGTTTGCTGCCTGCTATTTATTGATGGCTGGATTATTAATCGCGATCCCACGGTTTGCCCCCAATCAACCGCAAATTAATACGGACGAAGAATTCGAGAAACTATCATGAGTCTAAAGCGTGTACTTGAGCCCGAAGTGATGGACAGCGAAGAAGAAGCGCACGAGTATGATCAAATGGATCATTCGAAGGTCAACGCTGTGTTCGCCGACGACCTAATCGCAGCCGGTTTTGCCTCAGGCGATATGCTCGATGTGGGGACAGGCACCGCGCTAATCCCCATCGAAATCTGCCGCCGCATTTCCAAATGTCGCATTATGGCCGTTGACCTTTCAGCTTATATGTTGGAACGTGCCCGGTTTAACGTCAGCGTCCATTCTTTGAATCAACAAATTCAATTGGCGCAAGTTGATGGCAAAAAACTACCTTATCCCGATGCCATGTTCGATGCGGTCGTTTCCAACAGCATCGTGCATCACATTCCCGAACCGCTCGTTACGCTCCAAGAAGCCGTCCGTGTTTGTCGGTCCGGTGGTTTGATTTTTTTTCGCGACTTGTTGCGTCCGACAACCGATCATCAAGTCCGCCAATTGGTTGAACAGTATGCGGGCTCCGAATCGCCGCGAGCCCGACAATTATTCGACGACTCGCTGCACGCCGCACTCTCACTCGAGGAAATCCGGCAACTAGTAACTCAAATTGGTTTTGCCGCTGAATCGGTTCAGCAAACAACGGATCGCCATTGGACTTGGTCGACCCGCAAATAACGAACCGCCGCTTAATGATCGCTCTTCCGCGAGGCGCTCGCCTGGAGCAATTGTTGCAGCTGTTTTTCAATTACGGCCCGTTGCGCAGGTCCCAGGGCCAGCGCCAAAGCATCTCGGCAATGAGAAGCGGACAGATCAAAATTTTCTTGCCGTTGGTACAACTGCGCCAGCGCGCAATCCCACCACGGTCGCAACCGTTTGCGATCGCTCGCGTCCATTGCCAACAATTGCTCAATTCCTGCGGCGATGGTTTCCGCATAACTGATTGCAATCGCTCGATTAAGTCGCACCATCGGCGTCCCCCATTCTCCGGCCAGTTGTGAATAATAGTCGGCAATACGGGGCCAATCCGTGTTTTCAAAACGATTCGCTCGGCAATGCTCCCAGGCAATTCCGGCTTCGATATGATATCGGCTTAAGTGATCGCCTTGAGCGCTACGACGTAACCAATCGAGCGCTTGATGGACATACGACCAATTCCATGCCTCCCGATTTTGATCGGCGAGCAATATGACTTGACCATCATCGGTCAGTCGCCCGTCGAGACGGGCTGAATGAAAAAGCAACAAAGCCTGAAGCGCCCAAGTGCTGGGCTTACCACACATCGCGTGTTGAGCCAACATCGACGAAAGTCGAAGGGCTTCTTCACATAAGTCGCGTCGCAAGTTCGTTTGCCCTTGCGTGGCTGAGTAGCCTTCGTTGAATACGAGATAGACAGTCGTCAAAACAGACTCTAATCGCTCGGACACAGTCGTCGCGTTCAATTCATCTAATAAACCGGTTTCTTGACGCAACCGTTCTCGTGCTCGGCTGAGCCGCTTTTCAATATTATCGACGGTGGTCAGCAACCCGCTGGCGATTTCTTTCACGCTAAAACCACCGACGGTCTTTAGTGCTAAAGCAATGCATGACTCGGCCGGAATCGCCGGATGACAACACAAAAACAGCAACCGCAAGGGTTCATCGCCAATGGGTTGGTCGAAATCAATTGCGTCGCTGGGATCCTCAGTAGCTAGAGTCGAGAGTTGAGACCAGTCAGGCAACAATCGATCTGTGACTTTTTGATGACGGTGAGCGTCAATTGCCAAACGGTGAGCCGTGCGAAAGAGCCACCCGGCGGGATTTTCGGGAATGCCATGCCGCGACCATGTCGACAAGGCTTTGGACAAAGCCGATTGCACGACATCTTCGATCAGTTCCAATCGTTGCGGGCCCCAGCGTCGCAACAACAGCGCAACCAAGCGACCGTATTCATGTCGAAAAAAGTGTTCGACAAGTTCCGGAGCAGCTTGGTTGTCGCGTTGTCGCGGCGGGTTGGTCATCACACGTAACCGGCAAACTCGCGAACTTCGATCGCACCACCAACGATGGCAATCGGGCACTCCCGCGCAACATCAACCGCCGCTTCATACGATTCGGCTTCGACGACAGAAAATCCACCGATCATTTCTTTGGCTTCGACATAAGGTCCGTCGGCCACGACCCCGCCAGCCTTGAGGACACGCCCTGTGGGCAACAGCCCGTCTCCCATATCGATGATCTTTTTCGGAAATTTCTGGAACCAGCCTTCCCACATTCCCAAAAAGGCCTGCATCTCTTCAGGCGAAGGTTGGGGTCGCGGTTCGGTCGAATCCCGGTAGATCAATAAAAATTTAGGCATCAGGTTTTCCCCATCAAAATTGGCCTATCGACTCAAAGCTCCGGCCAGTGCCAACCTTTGGCCTGACATCGCGTCGATGAATCGATCTTACACCGATAACGAACCAGTGGTGGTAAACCGGACACTGCTCCCGAAAAAAATATAGAAAAAAATTGGGAATGAGGAGGACTTAGTCGCTCGCTCACGCTAACGGGTCGAATTGCCGAGCATACGGTAATAAACCGACGCTGAGGACAGCGGCGGCTACAATATCCAAGACTAAATAATTGCAACTAAAGTCTAAAGTAAGGCAAAAACGCCGACGAATACGTCGGCGGCTACGATACCGCCGCTGAGGACAGCGGCGGCTACAATAACGCGGCGGCTACGGTGGGTCCGCCTGTCCTCAGGCGGAAAATCCAAGACTAAATAATTGAAACAAAAGTTAAAAGAAAATAAAAAACGCCGACGAATACGTCGGCGGCCACGACACCGACGCTGAGGACAGCGGCGGCTACAATACCGCGGCGGCTACACTACCGCGGCGGCTACAATACCCTCACCATCCCGCTCCATGGTAGCTGCGAAATTTTGGCGGCAAGTGTTACAATCGACTACCTCGACCGCGATGTTATTAA
>JBGSMY010000284.1:0-4157 GCA_041739975.1 Pirellulaceae bacterium | reverse complement strand
CTGGTCCTCATAAGAGGATGTTTTAGAACTCGAAAGCTTAGTAACAGATGATGGAGATTTGAATTGGTCGAGAATTGTGTCGGCAAAGCTGATTAACAACATCAACTCAGCTTCAATGCGCGTTTTTAAAACTCTTACTTGAACCGTGCATTCGACCGTATTATCGCCGCGTTTCATCTGTGTTTCGACAGTTGTATCGATTTCCTCTGCAATTGATTTCTGACAGGCAAAACGTAATTTAGTCCTCAATCCTGGACGACACATCGACAGTAAATTGTGACTGGGCTCGCCCATCGGAAACTCCAGATAGTCAACAAGTGGGCCGGACATATAAAGCACTTCGTAACGGCGGTTGACCAGTACGGTCGCGGGCGCGTAAAAAACTAATCAAAGCCCGTTCGACAATCTCTTTGTGTCCTTGGCGCGATGCAAGTGAGGATGATTGCAACTCGTTGAGACCATGGAGGCCGCCTGCACCTAGTAGCGGAAGTGGCACACGAATGCGGCGCCCCGCAGTGATTTTGCGAAAGATACGCCATTTTTTAGAGATTGGTTCGAAGAGTTGATTGGAGTGCAAGTTCGCTTCCGACGGTCCGAGCATTAAGATGCCGTGGTCGGCAAGTGCGAAATGAAATAGCGAGATTACCTTTTGTTGCATCTCAGGTTCTAAATAGATCAATAAGTTACGGCAGGAGATGAGATCGAGCTTCGAAAACGGCGCATCGTTAATTAGATTTTGTCGCGAGAACACGATCGATTCCCGTAGTTGTTTGCCGATTCGATAGTGGCCCTCGTCAGATTTGGTAAAGAATCTTTGTAGACGTTCAGGAGAAACGTCACTAGCAATGCTCGCGGGAAAAATTCCGGCGCGGGCAATCGAGATGGCGGCCTCGTCGACATCACTGGCGAAAACCTGTACGAGCTTTGTTGGATTCGACGCGAAAAGATCAGCGATCGGATACTTGTCGAAACACTCTATCACCATCAACGCCAGAGAATAGGCTTCTTCGCCCGTAGCGCAGCCAGGGACCCAAATTCGAAACGGAAACTGGGTCGCAGCGCGCGTAGTAACTTCGGAGTTTAAATAATCACGCAGCGCTTCATAGGCTTCGGGATCGCGAAAAAAAGCCGTTACGCTAATCAACAGATCACGGTATAATGCAGTGGCTTCCTGAGGATCTTCTTTAATCCGCTCGACATACTGTTGAACTTGCTCTAATTGAAGCAGTCCCATTCGCCGTTGAATCCGCCGCAACATCATGTTTTTTCGGTAACTACTAAAGTCGTAGCGCGTGTGTTTGCGGAGCTGCGCCAGGATAATTTTTAAATTCTCGTCTTCGTCCGTTGCGTCAGCACTTGATTTTGAAGCGTATTTTATATAAGGCTGTCGCATATACTGGATCAGCGTGGCCGGCATCTCCTCGGGGGGCAAAACGTAGTCTGCCAGCCCTTCGCGAATAATGTTTGACGGCATCGAATCAAATTCGGCAGTATTCGGTTTTTGTGCGATTGCCATTCCGCCAGCGAGCTTGATGTCACGAATTCCCAACGTGCCGTGTTTACCAGTCCCCGACATGACAATACCGACCGAGCGGTCGCCCTGGTCTTTGGCCAATGACCGCAAGAAGTAGTCGATTGCGATCTCGCGACCCTGCGGTATTGGCGGTTCGCTAAGTTGAAGAACGCCAGCGTCAATAGTCAGAAAATACTTGGACGGGATGACATAGACATGGTTTGCCTCAACTACCATCCCTTGATTTGCTTCTACCACCGGCAGTAGGCTAACTTTCGACAACAACGCCGCCATCTGACTTTCGAAATTTGGATCGAGATGAGGAACCAATACGAATGCCATGTTGCAATCGATGGGAACCGAATTGAGAAATTGTTTAAAAGCATCTAATCCGCCTGCCGAAGCGACGATTCCGACGATAGGAAACCGTAAAGTCTTGGCGGGAAGTTTCGTTCTCAAGTTTTTTTTGTTCGGCATTTTCAATGCGCCTTATCGACTTCACCAAGATTTGTGCAAACGCCGAGTCTGGGGAAACGACTGAGCACCGAACGTTTTCAGATCACGCTGCGCGTGGGGGGAGGCTTGGTGAATTGCTTCGGCCCTTCGCAGCTTTAATTCTACCCCTTTTGATTGATAAGCGTACGCCACCACGATCCGAATGGTTGAATCCGCCATGTCGGTACGTTTTTGACCATTAAGGCCTAGAATGACTATCCAGAGGGTGGTATCTTTATGGTGCCCCTTGTCGGCCTAAGGTCAGTAAATCAATTTGCACAATTTGATTTTTGTTGTTATTCACACTGTGGTATGCAATTCAAGGAACTGATCCATGCGATTTACGACAAAGCGACTGCATTCGACGCACCCCCTGACATTGCTGATGGCAGTGACCTCGCTGGTGTCCTCAGTGGTGGTATGTGCATCGTTACCCACCAGCGCGATTGCCGATGATTATGCTCCGCAACTTGGTGCACAGCATATTAATTTCACTTTGCCCACAATCGATGACGGCCGACCTGTTTCGCTCGAGCAGTTTCGTGGAAAAAAGGTACTATTGATTCAGTTTGCTTCGTGGTGAGCGGGCTGTCGCCAGCATGTGCCGGTCTGGCACGCTAAGACACAGAACTGGGTCGCTGAAGGCAAACTGGTTGTACTGGGAATCACGCAAGAACAACATCCAGATCGCTGTCGCCTCTTTGCTCAATGGCAGAATTTTGGCTGGCCCATTTTATGGGATCCAATCAACACGATGGAATCTGCTGCGGTTCCGATCATCGTCGCAATCGATGAAAACGGCGTTGTCCGTTCAACGCGGCCGCGACCGGAGACCTTTGAAGAAGAGTTTCTGAATGTATCGTTTTCTGAAAATGCTCAGGACCAGTTGCTTCACGGTCCGGCGCACTCCCCAGGCGTTCACAGCAATCCCGACCTCAATCGGCTAAAGCAGTTGGCGACTCAGAACAAAACCGCTCGTGCATATCGAGACTTTGCTGACGCGGCAATCCTCTGGGGCGGTTCCGCTTACGTCGATGAAGCAATTGAAGCGTATTCGAAAACGGTCGAGTTGCAATCTGATGATGCAAACGCATTGTTTCGATTGGGTGTGGCTTATCGACAGCGACATGACTCGGCCTCACCACAGGCCGACGACTTTCAAAACGCTGTGCTGCATTGGGAACGGGCTTTGGCGTTGAACCCTAACCAGTACATATGGCGGCGGCGGATACAGCAATACGGACCGCGATTGGAAAAACCGTATTCGTTTTACGACTGGGTCGACCAAGCCCGCCGCGATCTCGTTGCTCGTGGCGAGACACCTTTGGAGTTGTCCGTTGACCCGCAAGGCGCCGAACTAGCCCATCCGGCACGACAGTTTGCCGCTGCTTCCAATGAATCCAAATCACCGGATCCCGAAGGTAAGATTCTTCGCGATACAAAATCTTTGATTTTATCTGAGATCACGTTGGTACCGTCGCAAGTTCGCCCGGGAGGTTCTTGCCGTATCCATATTGCTCTGTCGCCGAACGAGGCGCTCAAGGCTCATTGGAACAATGAATCGGAGCCACTTCAGATTTGGATTGAAACTCCGGTGGGCTGGCAAGTCTCACAGCCGTCCCACACTATCAAACCGTTTGACGATCAGCCGATCACCAACGAAATTCGCCGCGTCGATTTTGAAGTTCAGATACCGAAAGACGCCACCGGAAAAATCAAACTCCCAGTATTTGCTTTGTCTTATGTCTGTGAGGACAGAGACGGAACTTGCCTCTTCTTGCGAAAAGATCTGGATGTCGACATTGAAGTCATTGTGGTACCAAAAAGAGACAACCCTTAAAATAGACCCTGACATGATTGCAATATTTGAATCTTTGACTGGGCTTCAACAAGCGGTTTCGATACGAGGCGGTTGAGCTTTCGTGGATAATTAGACTCCGAAAGCGATTGCAACCCAACCGCCAGCGACAACTTTTGCCAACCGCCAACGACAGTTGGTGGGGGCCTACTCAGGGCTAATCATTAATTGAACCTGCGCGGATTTGATTCGTATAATGGCTGTCTGAAGTTAACGGAATGTAGTTTACCATTAAGGAGATTAGTTTGAGTACACCCGCCGTTGTGGGATTGCTGCAGTTATTGTCAGCCA
>JBGSMY010000263.1:0-21471 GCA_041739975.1 Pirellulaceae bacterium | reverse complement strand
GGTTCCTCGTTCGGTGTTGAGGTTGAACTGGGAATTGCCGTTCTCATCCAGTTGATACGCTTTGTTGTAGTCCTTAACACCAATGCCAAAGTAGATTGCACCATCGACGGGCGAAATCGCAACCCCGATCGCATCGACGTTCTGCGGTATTTCAACCCAGCCGGAAGCGATGACACGCTCCTCTTCAGCAATATCATCGCCATCCATATCGAGAATCGCAGAGACCTTCCCTTTGGACGCAACAACGACTCCCCGACCAGCAACTTTTCCCTCGCGAACGCTTGCTGATAACAATGCATGATGCTCGGGGATAACTGCCATCCCAATCGGGCCTCGCAATCGCCCCGTATTCTCGAAGAAACGATGAGCCGTATCTTCCAATCCATCAGCATCGCCGTCACTCAGCAGCCAAATATCTCCGTTATATCCAAGGGCATACAGCTTCCCATCGTCACGGTACCGAAGGTTGTTGACATTCTTTTGTTCGATCGGCAACTCGTGGACAGTAAAGCCCGGCACGAGCATCTGCACGAGCGGCGGCTCATCTGCCACCAACTGCGACGGCATCCAAGAAACGCATGAAAACAGCGCGAGCCAAATAATTGCAGTTGATCGATTCATGGCATGTCCAAATTCATGGCCAATCAAACAAACTTCCCTCCAAATGGGAAAGGACTGAAGAGATTCTACCGAAATTGGCTGTATTGGTATTTGCTTACTACCCGCTCGTCATGGTTTTTGTCGTTCGCCATCTGCTTCCCCATGCGCTTCCTTTAACGTCGCTCCGTGGGAGTCACCTTTCGCTGTCGTTGGAAATCGATGCTGAATTGCATACGCCTCACCGAATTTCGCCCCGATATGATTCAGGAGAACGTGAAGTCTGTCCCCCCCGGCCATTACCCAGCCTCGAATTTCGCAACTTTGCACCTCCCAGTGAGCCAGATCAATGAGCCGAAAAGAAACCCGAGTCAGGCAGACGGTTCATAACCTAGAGTCGTTAACCCGGCGGTTTTCATAACCCAGAGACTCTGAGAGTATTTGTCTCTGAACGGCCCCCAGAGAGGGGCTGATTTGGCGAGAGGTGCGACCGGGAATCGAGTCTCTGGAGAGTGGTTGAGACCCGAAAGATTGCAGGAAAATACGAAAAAAGCCGTCGTTTTGCGTATTTGCTAAACGTCGGCTTCTTCGAATAACCTACTGCGGTCAGTTTCCTAACCAAACAGAGAAGTTGCGGGAGCCGGATTTGAACCGACGACCTCGAGGTTATGAGCCTCGCGAGCTACCGGGCTGCTCCATCCCGCACCCAAATAGTAGCAAACATAATTTGGTCGTCTAGCCCAATTGTTAATTTCCTCGCGAATTACACCACAACCGGCCGAAAATACTAGATTCTTGGGCCCACCAAGCCTCTAACCACGCCTCTAACCACCACCGTCCGCCCACTTTGCTATTTAGAATGATATGGAACTGGTCGGCCAATATCTCGTTAAATTCAATCTACAGCCAGCTCGGTATCCATCTTCAGCCATCTGGGTATCCTTCTACGGCCATCGCGGCATCAATCTACGGCCATCGCGGCATCAATCTACGGCCAGCTCAGCATCAATCTACGGCCATCACGGCATTAGTCTTCAGCCATCTGGGTTACGGCCATCGCGGCATCAATCTACGACGATCTCGGCATCAATCTACGACGATCTCGGTATCAATCTACGGCGATCTCGGTATCAATCTACGGCCATCTCGGTATTAATCTTCAGCCATCTGGGTATCCTTCTACGGCCAGCTCAGCATCAATCTTCGGCCATCGCGGCATCAAACTACGGCGATCTCGGCATCAATTTACTGCCATCTTGGCGTCAAACTTCCTCGTTTTCGGCACGGAACTGCATGGATCGCAAAAGTCAAACAAAGCCAACAGAAATCGTGAACAAAACTTAATGTAAACGTTGTGCTAAAACCCCCAGAATCACTATTTTAGACTTGCGGCTGCCTTAAAAAAAACTAGACTTAACATTGGCTAGAGGGCATACTTTTCTCAAACGATGAGTGACTGTGCCCAATACCCCAAGCCTGACTTTTCGTTGATCTCAATTGCTATTGTTTTGACCCAAGCACTAAGAATTTAGGAGTCTCGAAGTATGAAAAAGCTATCGCTGCTAGTCGCATTCGCTCTGGCACTGTTCGCCAGTGAAACCAAAGCCGATTTAATCGCTCAATGGACCTTTGAAACAAGTATCCCCACCACCTCGGGTCCACATGCGGCCGAAGGTGGTTTGTTGGCCGCTTCGTCGTTTGCGTCCGGTTCTCACGTCAGCGGATCTGCTGTTTATAGCAATCCGGCCGGAAACGGTTCCGCAGAATCGTTCAGCTCAAACTTCTGGTCGACGGGCGATTACTATCAATTCACAACAGACCTAACGGGTTACTCCAACGTTGAATTTTCTTGGAGTCAAACTCGAAGCAGTACCGGTCCCTCAGATTTCGATTTGTTGGTAAGCATTGACGGCACAAATTTCACTAACCTAACTTCATACGTTGTCGACCAAGTTACTTGGTCTTCTGGAACTCCACAACCGGCGAGCGATTACTCCTTTAATTTGAGCAATCTTATTGCCAACCAAGCAAATGTCACGGTTCGATTAGTTCAGACTTCGGCAACCGGTGCCACGGCAGGAACTAACCGAGTTGATAACATCAGCTTCAACTCAATCACAATCCCTGAACCAGGGTTATCGATTCTGGCTTTGGCCGGATTGGCTGGTGTCGTCGGCTCACGCCGCCGCAAATAGTCTTTTATTTTGATTCGACTTTTCGAATTAAAAGCTAACTCGCTAAGAGACCCTATTTTAGGGTCTCTTTTTTTGTTGTAATTTTGGTTTCCACTTGGTTGGGAAAACGAATACAAGAGTTACGAGGATTTTGAGAGACCAAGTGTGGAATCGTTTATTTATTGCGAACTTGCCTAACTATCTAACAACCCTGTGGTGGCTACTGTTGCGGTAACCGTCTGGGTGCTTGGCTATTAGATACGAGGAACCTATGACTGAGAGGCCCTTAACATGACTCAAGTAACTTTATCACAAATCCCAAAGCGATCCGCCAGCACCAAGGTTTCACTTATGAACCGTTTAAGTTGTTTGCTCTTTATGGTCGTATTCCTTCCAACTGAGATTAATGCACAACCGCCCGGATTTGTCGCCATCGGCGAATCGGAAACAAATCGGACGGAGGACGTTCGTTGGTTACAGCAAACACTAAACGGAATCCCCCATTCAATCGGCGGACCCGCTGAAAAACTGGCTGTTGACGGCCAATACGGACCACTAACCCATAAGGCTGTTGCTCGTTTTCTCACCATTCAACTTGGCAGCAACGATAAGTCGATCGGGCGCGACACGGCAGCTTTTCAACGACTTCTCGAATTCGTTGGCTTTCCTGAACAGATTCGCGAACCCCAGGCAATCCTTAAATTCGTACGCTTGATTGCACTTTAATTCTATACGTCGACACATGTCCCGTAGCGGCAAACATTCTGTGTGCCGCGCCCGTGGCGGCAAACATTCTGTTTGCCGCGTCCTGTCTTCCACCCAACATCCTGTTTGCCTCATTCTATTTACCCCCCAACATCCTGTTTGCCGCGTCCGTGGCGGCAAACATTCTGTTTGCCGCGCCCCGTTTTCCACCAAACATCCTGTTTGCCGCATCCTATTTCCCCCCCCACCACCCTGTTTTCCCCTATTTATAAAATCCCCCCACCGCAGTTCCCCCTTTGTTCGCAAACCAGTCTCCGGACCCGCAAGATTTCCGCGAGTTAAAACATCCGCCAATAAGATCTCAAATTGCATTACGACAACTACCGGCGAAATTCCTCCGTCAGACCTTTTTCGAGTTTTTTGACGACCAGCGACGCAGCTTCGGCTTTGGTAATTTTGCCATTCCGATCTAAGTCGAGTCCTCGATTTAAGCGATAGGTATGCGGTCGATCTGATTCGGCAAACAATACATAGTCGTCTGGTTTACCGATCGCCTGGGGCCACAATATAGCCATATAGACGTCGCTGATAGTTTTGCAGCGCCCTTTGTATGGCTCAAAGTACTTATAGACGTAATGCAGCTGCTCGACGGCTGACATTGACTGTAAAGCATTGGCGGTCGTACCTAATGAAATTGCTGTTTTGGGCATGAATTGAATAAGGCCCGTGGCGCCGCTTCCGGCGGCGTTCTTGATAGCCGGACTGAACGTTTCTGCAGACTCAAACGCGATTGCCGACATTAAATGGTTGGGATCGAGCTCCAGTTCCGCACACGTTTCACACAGCCGTGCTTTGAATTCCGAGGTGACTTGCGAACCCCAAGCGATGGGTTCGCCTTACAGTTAAAACCTCAGCCAATTTACACTGGCTGAGGTAACGCGTTTCGTATTTTATTTTAATTTCAGTCCGACTTCATACTTGCGAATTCGAATATTCCCAACGCAAAGTCGCAATACTTGCGAATTCGAATATTCTCAACGCACAGTCGCTTTACTTGCGAATTCGAATATTCCCAACGCACAGTCGCAATACTTGCGAATTCGAATTTTTCCAACGCCCAGTCGCAATACTAACGAATTCGAATATTCCCAACGCCTAATCGCAATTGAATTCCACCATCCGGTTGAAAATCAATCCCGCGACCTTTGCTGCCAATCGAAATACCATGATTTGGTTCAGGGAAAATTTGCTTTGAACCGTCTCGGCCACTTTCCGGTCGAAACCTGTTGTCACCTCGAATCGCCGAATCATGACGATGTGCAGGAACATCAATATCAGTTCGTCCTCCGTCTAAATATCCCGAGCGACGACCAATTGTCATATCGCCGTATTTCATATCTCGAGGGTACATTTCGCCGAGCATCCGTTCACGATGTCCCATTTCGCGATAAGGCGTAACGGCCGGCTGTGAAGCGTATCCCGCGACACGTTCGGGGTATCCACATCGCGTCAATAAATCTCGTTCCAAACAATGGAGCGAATCGCTTAAGTGACTGAGTCTGGCGTCGATATGCAATGTACATCCAATTAAAGGTGGGTCCAGTCCGCGTGCGGCCCGGAGTCTTGCAACTTCAATAGCAGCATGTAGATCGCGAACGAGACAATTTAGCTCCTCAAACGCTGACACGATATCACAAGCTTCAACGGTTCGCCGTCGCAACAAATTATCAAGTCGATTCGCGCGGTTTTTGATATCGCCTGAAATATTCAACAATTCACGATAACTGGCCGAGTCTTTAAACTGTTCTCGAATGAATTGTCGCAAATCGTCCGCCTGACATTGAATATCATCGACGGCCGACTCAAAAACTCGCGATCGATCCGTATTTCCTTTGACAACCGTAGTCGCCAAAATCCAACCCACCACTGTCGCCGTTGCAAACACTAAGAACTTTCTCATGACATCTCCCAGAAAAAGAACACTCCGGTTTCTTAACCCCTGATAAACAGGGAACTGGGAGAAACCAAACGCAAAGCTCGGGCCAAAGTATTTTCAGTTGTCGAAAATAGTCGCCATCGTTCTGCAAGCACGCATTTGGCGTCAACAACAGCGATTCCACCTATCCGAACGCCAATTCCAAACCTTGTGGGTTCAGATAATGTTGCCGTTTTGATGGCGCGCAAAATCAACTCGATTACATCTTTGTCAAACCAGCCATCAGCCCCTGCATTGCCTCGGGTTTGAGTTGCACGTCGCGGTTGCGAGGAGTAACGTCTTAGAAGGAAAAGTCCCGCGCACTTCGAACTGACGATTGGATTGGAACCAACTGAGAACCAGTCTGCGATCCCGCCAGATTAAATCGCTCGAATTTTGCCGCAAAATACAAAACGCTTCGAACTTTTCAGTGCGAAGCGTTGGTGAATTTTTAGTTTGTTGACTCAAGGTCGGCGACTAGTTACCTGAATTCACGCTGGAGCCCAAAGCACCTTGGTTACCGATTTGGATAATTGGCGGAGGAGTTTGGGTATTGTAAAGGGTATTGATGGTTTCGATACGACGACCATTAATTGGTCGGTTGTATTGGTCAGTCATTGCCACAAAGTTGGCGGCTTCCGCTCCGTACCACTTATTGACCAGCGAACGGACTTCATCGATCCGTTGATCGTTGGTGTTTTGGCTATTGGTTGGCGACACAAAGATTGCGCGTCGGTCCTGTGGATTGTTTTGCATGATTGAAGCGATTTTGCGTTCGCCAAGTGCATTGAGTTTGCCGTTGGCATTTTCGAAGTGCGCGTCGCACAAAGTGCAATGATGAATCCAACCACCGTCGTAGAAGCCGGTCCATACTTGAAAGTAAGCTTGTCGATCCCAACAATCAAACGGTTTGGGCCAAGCTTTATTGCGAGCTTCAATTTTTGCCGCTTGAACTTGTGCTTCTTGGCGCCACTGCAAGAAATCTTGATGGTGTTGGCGGACACCAGAAAATGCACCACCGTGTCGGCTGTTACCGATTTCACCGCCGGTGCCACACGATTGACAGCCGCCATCGTGCGGATAACCAAACTGCGCTACCGGTTCATTGGTCCCGCAGGCCGATTGGCTCCAAGTGGTTTGGGCGTTACCCCAGGCCCCAATCGTTGCAACCAGCATAACCCAAAAGGTTTGTCTCATTGAAATACTCCATTCGAGGGACCTGTGATTGAACGAGCGCATCCGGCGCGCGTATTTCCAAGCCTTGTCATTCGTTCATCGGTAAACAAATACCCAAAAGATTGCTGGCAAGCGTTGAAATCCTGCTTGATGTTCGCCAATTAACGTCCGTTTTGGAAAGCAGGGAGCATTTCGTTGACCATGGTGATTGCAGCGGGTCCAACGAGAACAACGAAAATTCCGGGGAAAATGAATAAGACTAGCGGAAAGATCAATTTGACGGCAGTCTTCGCCGCTTTCTCTTCCGCGATTTGGCGGCGGCGGATTCGCATCGCATCGCTTTGCGTTCGTAAGGCCGTACCGACACTGGTACCAAAACGATCGACTTGGATCATGATATTCGACAGTGTTTTCAGGTCGTCAACACCATTACGTTGTCCTAGATCTTCCAAAACTTCGATACGAGTTTGCCCCATTTGCAGGGCTTGATTGCAGATTCGGAATTCGTGAGCCAAGACAGCGTGTGAGCGTTTTAGCTCTTCGGCCACTTTTCGCATGGCTTGGTCCAGACCCAACCCGGCTTCCACGCACACGACCATCAAGTCAAGAGCATCGGGCAGTCCCAGAAAAATTGCTTCTTTTCGTTTCTTGGCGATAAACGCCAAAGCAAACTCTGGAACCATCATGAAAACAACTGCCGCCCCAAAAGTATACAGCAGTGTAAAAATACTGATGCCGGCAAAAATTAGACCCAGCCCGCCTCCGAACACAAAACCTACCATCGCGCCGATACCTTTGATGGTAACAAACAACGCGAGGGCATTTTCAGCTCGGAAACCAGCTTCGCTAAGTTTCTGGTTGAGTTTGCCGACCTCTTTGGCACTTTTCGGTTTCATCGACTCCGAAAACGTCGGGCTGGCCGCTTCCAGAAATTTGGTTAGACTTGGGCGATCGCCGTCTTTGGCGTTGGGGTCCGTTCCGCCTAGTCCAGCTCGGATTTTTTGCAACCGAGCCGTCGATTGACCTTGCCGATTCATCACAAAATCAGCCATAGCCCAAGCAAATAGAGCGCAAGCTCCGAAGGCCGCAAACGGCAAAAAGGCGATAAAATCGATTTCTGCGAGTAATGAAATATTCATTGCGCTGCTTACACTTTAATGGTGATGATTTTTTTGATGAAAATGGCGCCCAATACTTGCATGACAATGCCGAAGATCAGCATTTTTTGGCCTAGCGGTTCATTGAACAACATCATGATGTAGTCATAGTTGAGGCGCAACATCACGAGAAACAACGAGGGGGGCAAGGCCAACAAAACAATGCCGGATAAACGGCCTTCGCCCGTGAGCGCTTGAATCTGTCCCCAGATTTGAAAGCGTTCTCGAATTAAAGCGCCAATTTTGTCGAGAATCTCAGCCAAGTCACCACCGGTCTGGCGTTGCAGCAGCACCGCGGTTGCAAAGAACCGCAAGTCCAGATTGGGAACACGTTCCGTCATCCGCATCAACGATTCTTCCAGCGGTACGCCCAGATTTTGTTCTTCGTAACATCGCGAGAATTCCGGGCCCAGCGGAGCTGCCGTTTGTTGAGCCACCAACTGAATGCCAGCGGGTAAACTCTGGCCGGCCCGCAATGCTTGGCACATTAAGTCGAGAGCGGCCGGCAATTGTGAGCCAAAGTATCGCAGTCGTTTGTTGCGTTTAAAAACCAATGCCAAGAACGGTAATAACGCAAACATCGCAAATACAAATGGCGTCAGCAATCGATAGGGAACAAATACGGCGTAGATCAATGACGCTACGCCGCCCATCCCGGCCGCGATTGCCAGGAACGCCAACGGCTTCATCGTCCAACCCGCCTGGTCTAGCCACATTCGAATATTGAATACTCGACCGACAAGAACTTCAATTTGATGAGGAACATCGTCCAGCGAGCCCACCAATAGTGACTTTTCGGCACCGCCGGCCGCACCCGGCTTGCGCTGTTGAGTCAATTGGCTTAAGCGATCGCGAAGATCGTTTTTGTCAGGTGCCATCATCGAGTAAGCGGCGTAACAGATTCCGCTTACTGACAGGACCACACAGGCCAAAATGATTAAGTTCATGATCGGATCTCGTTCAACAAAATTCGAAACTTATAACAAGACTGTGGAGCGTTGACGCGCAAGGCATAATGCCGATTGGTCATTTACGACGCCACGTTTAACACTGCATCATGGTACGTTCGCGGAAAATCGCTGCAGGCAAGCGAACGCCAACCGATTCCAAACGATCCATACATTTGGGCCGAACACCCGTACATACAAACCGTCCCGTTGCTTTGCCGTTTTCGTCAACGCCCTCTTGAACGAATCGGAAGATATCTTGCATCACAATCGTGTCGTTCTCCATACCGACGATTTCGGTGATGTAAGTCACCTTGCGCGGCCCGCCTTGTAAACGGTTGGCTTGAACGATCAGGTTTACGGCGCTGGCAATTTGGGTTCGCATGGCTTTGATAGGCAGTTCGAAGCCGGCCATCATAATCATGGTTTCCAAACGAGCGATGGCATCCCGCGGTGTGTTGGCGTGAGTCGTGGTCATCGAGCCTTCGTGACCCGTGTTCATGGCTTGTAACATATCGAGTGTTTCGGGACCGCGGCATTCACCGATGATGATTCGTTCAGGCCGCATACGCAAGCAGTTGCGAACCAAGTCGGTTGCGCGAACTTCGCCTTTGCCTTCAATGTTCGGTGGTCGCGTTTCCAATCGCACAACGTGTTCTTGCTGCAGTTGCAATTCCGCTGCGTCTTCGATGGTAATGATTCGGTCAGTATTTGAAATAAAGCTGGAAAGCGTATTTAGCAAAGTCGTTTTACCGGAACCGGTACCGCCGGAAATAACGATATTAAGTCGCGCCTTCATGGCTCCCTCAAGCAACATCACCATTTCTGGAGTGAAGGCTTTGTAGTTCAACAAATCTTCCAACTTGAGTGGATTCGAGCCGAATCGTCGAATGGACATTGCGGCGCCGTCCAGTGCCAACGGCGGGATAATCGCATTGACGCGAGAACCGTCCTCCAAGCGTGCATCGACCATTGGGCAAGTCTCGTCGACTCGCCGACCGACTTTTGACACGATCCGATCGATAATTTGCAAAAGATGTTGGTTATTGCGAAACTCGACATTGGATCGTTCCATCCGGCCGCCGCGTTCACAGTAAATGTTTTTAGGGCCATTGATCAGAATATCGCTGATCGTGGGATCTTTGAGCAACAATTCCAACGGACCTAAACCGAACGTTTCGTCGAGGATTTCCTCGACCAAGCGATCGCGCTCCAACCGATTCATGAGGTTGTTTTCGCCATCGCACAAATGTTCGATAACAACCCGAATCTCTCGTCGCAATACATCGTTGGCCATATCGCCAACTCTTGCCAAGTCGAGTTTGCCGATTAGTTTTTGATGGATTCGCTGTTTCAGCGCATCATATTCCTGTGTTCGCGTATTTGATTTTGGTTGAGCTGAACTCATTTTCCACCCTTGAGCTAACGAGAGATCGAACCTAGTTTGTCCGCAGAAAACATAGCTCGTAAGAGTAAGAACCATGCCTAAGTTCACAGTTTTCCCAAAAGAAAAACTTTAGGTAAGCCGTTTGTCCGTCGCGATTGATATAACCGGATTCGCGCAGATCGCATTGAAAATTCGATTGATTGTCGGTTGGGATTGAAGATCTAAAGCATGCAGGAGGCCTGCTCGCCCCCAAAAGGCACGCTATCGAGTACTCAGGGTACTGCGGAACAGCGCGGCCGGCTTATTCGCTATAATTAGGATGTTTAAATTTTGTGGCATAGGAAATACAAGCGATGACGCTTCATCCTGGCAAATTATTGATTGCAAGTCCAAAACTAATCGACCCGAATTTTTATCGCACCGTGATCTTGTGTTTTCAATTTAACGAGGATGGCGCTGCGGGGTTGGTTCTCAATCGCCCGACTCCGGTCGGTGTCGGCGAAGTTTGGGAAAACGTTTCGACAAATCCTTGTCCCTTGTCGCAACCCATTTTTTGGGGCGGACCGGTGGAGGGTCCGTTGATGATTTTGCATTCCCGATTAATGCTGGCCGAAATTTCACTACTACCTTGCGTGTTGTTTTCCGTTGACCGGGAACATGTAGTCTCTATTGTTGAAGACGGTAAACAGCCGGTGCGCTTATTTTCTGGGTATTCTGGTTGGGGGCCCGGCCAATTAGACGCAGAAATTCTCGAAGGCAGTTGGTTTGTTTCCGATACGAATGAGGCCTTTGTATTTTCCGACCCCGACACGCAGTGGAAGCGCGCATGTCAGTTGTTAGGGGAAGAAGTGCTGTTTAAAGGTTTGGGGATTCGACTGTCCGGAGACCCGTTGTTGAATTAAGTGTGCGGTCCGAATTCTTGCTACCAATTTTTCGTGCTCCCGCTGAACCGGCTAGGCACGGCAGACGGCCTAAATTATTTGACTATGGTCGTTTCGATTGGGCATCGAAAGTCGACTGGGAAAAATTCAATTAACGGGTATGATGGCAATTGAATGTCAGCGGCCGCGAAGAATTGGCAATTGAGAGCCGCCAGCTTTGTGCGTTTTTTCCGCGGATTAAAAATACCGAGGTCTAACCGCGCAGGCCGCAACATTTCTCGCTGGTTTTGTATTGGGTCAATTTAACTCGAACGGTTTACAGTTCGTCGACCGTATGGACATTTAGGAATTTCAGCTATGTCGGCATCGTTGCAATCGCTGGTCCGTTCCGGTACCAAGCTGTGGTTGGATAGTATTGATCCTCAATTGGTCGCAGATTGTTTGACTTATGGTGCCACGGGTGCAACGTCAAATCCAATCATCATTGCGGACTTACTCAAATCGGGACGATTCGATACCCGAATCTCAGACCTCGTATCCGATGGCCTTTCGGACCATGAGGTGGCTTGGCAATTGACTGATGAGCTTGTGAGTCAAGCCGAGAAAGCGTTTTTGCCGATCTGGCAACGGACTCAAGGCAACGATGGCTATGTAAGTTTTGAACTTGACCCATTGTTAGAAGATCCGCAGCGAAACCTTGCGCACGGTGATCGAGTGGCAAAGTATATTGAATTAGGTCAACACTGGTCGGGTGCCCATCCCAATCGAATGATCAAGATTCCAGCAACACCGGCGGGTATCGACGCGGTGGAAGAATTGTCGGCGCACGGCGTGCCCCTGAATGTTACGTTGATATTTACCGAGAGGCAGTACCGCGAAACCGTGCAACGCATGTGGCGCGGTATTCAACGATGGGGACGTCCGTTGAAAACCGTATACAGCATTTTTGTTTCTCGAATTGATGTCTTGGTGCCTCAATGGTACCCACAACTCAATGTAACGGCCCAAGGTTTGGTCGGAATCCTCAATGCTCAACGGATCTGGCAACTTAATCAACGATTTTGGGCTGATAAGTCGTTGCCTTTAGAACAGGAAATTGTGTTTGCCAGTACGGGCACTAAAAATCCCAATGACGCCGCGTGGAAATACGTGGCAGCTTTGGCGGGCAGTGATATTCAAACGAATCCACCCGCGACGAATTTAGCGATTCGAAATCAAGACAGCTTAGTTTTTGACAGCAAAATTGCGGTACTTCCGTCGCAGGACTTGGTTTCCATTATTGATAGTACCGTGGACCTCAATGCTTTAGGCGATAAATTGATGTCCGAAGGCATCGATAAATTTGTTAAGCCTCAAAGGGAATTGATCGAACTCATTCAAGGAAAACGGTCTGCAATGTCCGAGCACGTAGCATAAGCCTCTGGCTTGTGGTGAGTGGTATAAGCTTGTGGCGTGTGGTGTTAAATTTTTGCTTATGATTTTGATGTTAGAATTTTCGAATTCTAGGATTAGGTCACCTGCAAGCAGGATGCTGGCAGCCACGAACTGCAAGTAGGATGCTTGCAGCCACGAACTGCAAGCAGGATGCTGGCAGCCACGAACTGCAAGCAGGATGCTGGCAGCCACGAACTACAAGCAGGATGCTTGCAGCCACGAACTGCAAGTAGGATGCTTGCAGCCACGAACTGCAAGCAGGATGCTGGCAGCCACGAACTGCAAGCAGGATGCTTGCAGCCACGAACTGCAAGCAGGATGCTGGCAGCCACAAACTGCAAGCAGGATGCTTGCAGCCACGGGCTCGACCCAAATCCAAAGGTTGTTATTGATTCGGTTTATTTTTTTTCCGGTCGGGTCGATAACCTTGGCCTGGTGCGTAACGAGATTGTTTTCGCGAACCTTTCCGAAGAGGTTTGTCGCTGGACGTTGCTTCACCATCAGGCATTCGATGGACATATTCCCCGCGAAATTGTTGCCCCGCTTGTTCGCGACGTTTGTGAATCGCCGCTTGTGGTGGTTTGCTGGGAATCAAGCAGTCGCAACCTTCACCGATCAAATCCGCGCGGTCCGCCTGCCGTAGAGCTTCGCGAACTTCGAAATAATTCTCGGGCTTGAAAAACTGCATCAAAGCGCGCTGCAACTTCCGATCCTTTAGACTTTTGGCAATATACACGGGCTGTTTCGTGAACGGATCCAAACCGGTGTAATACATGCAGGTTGCCACGTCGAGTGGAGCTGGAATAAAATCTTGGACTTGATCGGGTTTATAGCCGTTTCGTTTTAGAAATAATGCCAAATCGATCATTGCGGAGAGGTCGCTACCGGGATGACTGGCAATAAAATAAGGCACTAAATATTGTTGTTTGCCTGCCGCTTTGGACTCTTCTCTGAATTTTTGTGCGAATTGGTCAAACTCGTCAATACTTGGTTTTTTCATGTGATTGAGCACATCGCCACTGGCGTGTTCTGGCGCGACTTTTAATAAGCCGCCGACGTGATGTTGAGTCAGTTCGCGCATGTATTCGGGAGACCTTTGTGCCAAGTCCATTCGAATTCCGCTGGCAACTAGAACCTTACGAATACCCGGAACCTGACGAGCCTCTCGCATTAATTCGATCAATGGTCCATGATCGGTTCCCAATAGTTTGCAAATGGTAGGATGGACGCACGATTGCCGCCGGCATTTGGCCTCAACTTCGGGCCGCGAGCATTGCATTTGATACATGTTGGCAGTTGGCCCACCAATGTCACTGACAATTCCTTTAAATTTCGGATCTGCGGCCATTTGATTGAGTTCGGCCAAGACTGAATCTTTGCTACGCGATTGTATGATACGTCCTTGGTGCGCCGTTATCGAACAGAATGTACAGCCCCCAAAGCAACCTCGCATGATCGTAACGGAGTCTTTGATCGTGCTCATTGCCGGGATCGGTTCGCGATAACTGGGATGCGGTTTGCGTGTGTAGGGCAACCCATAGATGCGATCCATCGCGGTCTGCGAAATCGGAAATTGTGGCGGATTAACAACTACCGCTTGAGTGCCGTGCCACTGAACCAAGGTTCGTGCATTGTGTGGATTTGTTTCATTGTGAATGATTTTCGTTGCCTCGGCAAATTGTTCTTTTGCCTCGGAAACTTGTTCAAACGACGGCAAGACCAATGCATCAGCGGGCGGTTGTTCACTGGCCCCAAGGGCAAATGCCACACCGCGCATATCGCGCAAATCCTTAACCGAATCACCGCGACTGAGTCGTTCTGCGATTTCGATAATTGGATTTTCGCCCATACCGAACACGACCAAGTCGGCTTTGCTATCGAGCAAAATTGACCGGCGAACTTTGTCGCTCCAGTAATCGTAGTGAGCCAACCTGCGCAGCGACGCCTCGACGCCACCGGCGATAACGGGCACACCTCGGTAGGCTTCGCGAGCTCTTTGGCAATAACTGAGGGTAGCTCGATCGGGACGCAGTCCGATTCGTCCGCCTGGAGAGTAAGCATCGCTGTTGCGAACTTTTTTATTGGCCGTGTAATGATTGATCATCGAGTCCATGTTGCCGGCGCTGATGGCAAAAAACAGCCGCGGTTTTCCAAAACGGCGCCAATCATCACAAGAATGCCAATCGGGTTGAGACACCATTCCGACACGGAAGCCAGCGGCCTCTAACGTGCGTCCTAAAATGGCCATCGCAAAACTCGGATGATCAATGTATGCGTCGCCAGTGACAAAGACGACATCAAGTTCATCCCAACCACGAGCCCGCGCCTCGTCCATGGTCATGGGCAACGGATTTGCGGCTGGGGCCGAGGGCCCTAAGATTTCAAGGCGACCGCAAGCGCGTTTGTTTTCCGGTAACACGGGCAATGGCAACATGTTTTCATCTCAGGAGTGTAATAGATCATCTAGAACGTCGACGGCGACATGCGATCTTGGTTCCAGTGATCGGAGTTCAGGCGTAAACGTTGAGCATTCCCGCCAACTACTTTGGTCCCAATTATAGGCGAATCACAGGAAAACCTCCAGGACGTAATTGAGCGACACCGCAAAATTCGCCGTTCCAAAGGCTCTTGGCCGAGGTCGACAAGCCACTGCCATCGGCAACTTGGATCGGATGCTGAGCGACTTTGGATTTAGCGGATGGGAGTCCTCCATGGGAGTGATATTCGGTGCGACCGATACAAACGCACGAAATCGCAAATGCTGCAAGACCGAGATATTGGTCGCAATCACCACCGCCGATTTTCAGCGTATAGGCGAACCTGTTTACGGAAGCCGAATGTTGGGCAGCAATTTCGTAGGGTTGGACTCAAATTCGTTCAAAGCAGTGGATTAAGGGTCATCGGTCAGACGATTCCACCGAGCGAACCCTTGAAAAACAAACTTTCGTAT
The DNA here is from genome assembly GCA_041739975.1 of Pirellulaceae bacterium. Taxonomy (GTDB): domain Bacteria; phylum Planctomycetota; class Planctomycetia; order Pirellulales; family Pirellulaceae; genus BJ22. The sequence goes on along the minus strand of JBGSMY010000263.1, from coordinate 6,088 downwards.
TCTGTTTTTCGGCCACCCAGCGCGGGTGGTAGCGACTTCCAGATGGCAAGTCGAATTTATCCCACGGAGGAGGAACTCATGCGCAGTGTATTTCAATTGACGGCAATGGTCGGCCTGGTCTGGGCAGCGTGTTCCGCGACTGCCATGGGACAACAATGGCCCGGAAATTGCAACGACGGTCATGGGGGCGGCTGGCATGCTCACATGCAAAACGTGCGAGCCAATTTCTTTGGCGGGGCCAATTGCGGACGCGGAATTAACCAACAACAAGCTGAAGATCTTTGGGGTACCTATTGCCAAGATGATTGCACGTTGTTTTCTGGTGGTGGATGTGGTACCGGTTGCGGAACGGGTTGTGGCGCCGGCCGAGGTCGAGGAAATGGTTGTTTCGGCTATGGCTCATGCAGTACTAGCCAAGGATGTGGCGGCGTCGGTGGGCGTACCGGTTGCGGACTGTTTGGCGGCAACGGTGGTTGCGGCTTGTTCGGCGGTCATGGCGGTTGCGGTTTGTTTGGCGGACGTGGCGGGTCTCATGGCCAACAATGCGGAAATGGTTGTGGGTGCGATCAGGGCAATTGTTTTGGCTGGCCCGGATCGAATTGCGGTTGTGCCGCAGGTTCTGCTTGTGGCGCAGGCCTGTTGACCGGTGGGCGACATTTCCGTTGCCATCGCGGGCTGCACACCTTTGACCGATTCAACGATTGCGATGGCCACGATCATGGCTGTCACATCGGAAATTGCGGATCGCGTGGCCGATTCTTTCGCTTTGCCGTCGGCCAAGAATTTGGCTGCGGTGATATCAACAGTTGTGTCGGCAATTCAATTACCAACAGCTGCGGATGTGATGGCGGTTATTCAACGGTCGGCGCACCTGCATCCGAGCCTGCGGCTCAACCTTTACAAGGGACACACGGCCCAACTCTCGCCGTACCCGTTGACCCTCAAGCATCTCCGTCAGACCACAAAAACTAAAAAACTCTCAACAAAGATGTCTGTAAACGAGACATCACGACTTCAAACGACGGTAAGTGGACACCAAGCGAGAAATTTCGCTTGGTGTTTTTTTATGGATCGGCAAAGTACCAATCACTTATAGGGGCCTGCCTCGGCGTTGGGGGCGTGTTTTCGCGACATCGCCTAAACCATCGGTCATAGTCGTATTGTCGATGGACTGCAGCGGAATTGTCCTGGGGACCTCTTCACTTTCACCTAGATCCTCATTCTCTTTGTCGAGCCGTTCGCGGGTTTTTCCAAAGAGCTTTCCTAGCGGACTCGACAAGATCGCAGGCAACAAAATGAGGTCACCTAACAGGGCCACGACCAACAAGACCAACATTAGCACACCAAATCGTTGGGTGGGCGCGAACGTACTCAAAGCAAACACAGAGAGCCCTAACCCGGCAATGAGTGTTGTCTGCATCATAGCCGGTGCGCAACGCTCGTAGGCCTTATGAATGGACGACCGGCGGTTGTATCCTTCGTCCAAGCCCTGTCGGTACCAATTGAGAAAGTGAATTGTATCGTCAACGGCGATTCCGAGAGCCACACTTGCGGTCATCATGGACCCAATATCAACAGGAATTCCTAAGAAACCCATGGCGCCAAACACCAGAACGATCGGCAAAACATTGGGAAGCATAACGATTAAACCCGCCCACGGATTGATGAAGTTGGTGAGGGTCACTTTTTCGCGCCAATCGCGTAGCAGGATCATCATGACAATCGAAATCATAATGAAGGACATCACAATACTTTCAATCAAACTTCCCAACAACGCTCGTTGCGCTTTGTAAACGATTGGCACAATTCCCGTGTAGGTAGCGGTAATATCTAAGTCTTCCCCATCAATCTTTCGGTCCGTGGCTGTCGCATTGAAAGAGAATGGTACTTTTTCCGGGTTGCGAGCAAATCGATGGGTACGAGCATCGACCACGATCGGTGCATGTTGGCGGATGAACGACGCATTAAATAAGTCATGATCTTCGACCATGACGACGGCATCCGATTTTTTTAGGACGTTCGACCAGGCTTCCTCGGCCGGAAATGGATTTTCCGCATTAAATCGATGTGGATCTAACCAGCGTACAAGCGAAGGTCGAGCTAATACTTCGATTCCACGGTTTTGCAATAAATCGATCAAGGTCGCTGAGAACAGGCGAGTTTGATCGACCAACAACTCGGTTTGCAACGGTCCGTTAGTTACGGGTGTCTGCAGCGGGGTATTAGCCTCTAAAGGATTTCGGCCCAATAATAAAATGCGAGATTTCTCCAGCGGCTTGGCACCGTCCCGTTCCAAGAGAGACCGCAACAACTGGGTGCGTATTTCATAGGCTTTGACAATAGGTTCAACCACCATTTTCAGGTCGTTAACAAATTGGCCATAGTCGACATCGTTGAGAGCGGCCAATCGTAAACTGATTCGCCACATTTCACGTTGATCGTAATTTGGGTCCTTGAGGTAGACATTGTCGGCGTCGATATCGCTGGTTGCATTGAGATTGGTAATCGCCATGTAATCTTCGGACAACATCAATTCGCGTTGTTCCTCAAGTTGGTAATTGAAGATTCGCCGATAGTCCCCTGCCGACTCGGTTTCAAGTTGTGTCGTGATGTTTTGCAAAGGAATGAACACATCGGTCGACATCCCTGATCCGACGATATCGAGGCCATCTGGGCCGAAATATCGTTCGAGAGCAACACGAATTCGATTGGACAATTCGATTCGTTCCAGCATTGAATACTGCAATTCAACGCGTCGTGGCCGCACGATGGCGGCTACGACGTTTTGGCTTTCAGTGCTTGCATTCGCCGGGCCAGCAAACATCGATTCCGAATCGACATTATTTGGTTCGGTGGTAGTCTTTTCTGGACCTGTCTGATCTAAACTTGAAACTTGATTGGCGTTAGGCGTAGGTTGAACGACTCCAAGTTCGGGATTGGACTGTTCACGTTGTGATCGTTTGTCGACATTGACAACGATCTCCATCGGCACCAATTTCCCCAAGTTGTCTTCCATCCATCGATAGTCATGCAAGATTTTAGCTTGCGGATCAAACAGTTTTAACAACTGAACCGTGGTGGTGATTTTGGTCAATCCGACGGCCATTCCAATGATTAATAGAATCCCGCCAATGGTGACTAGGCCATTGAATCGAATTACGTGATCCGCCGTTGAAGTCCAAAATCGTCGCTCGAAACTGGAGCGCTGGGCAGCAATCACACCGGCGTTGGAATGATCTTGTTTTCGCCATCCCGGTGGCCAAATGGTAAGTGCGGCTGGGAGGAATGAATACAAGAAGACGAGAGTCGCCATGGTGCCAATTGCAGAAAACAATCCAAATTTATAGATGGGCGCCAACGTGCTGGTACATAGCGAAATCAAGCCTAACGAAGTCGTAAAAGCTGCTAGAAAACAAGGGAACCAGCCATGCGCCACGGCGATATCTACGGCCCGTTTGTGCCCATGCTCATGACATGCGTCCCGGTAATAATTGACTAAATGTACGGCACCAGAAATTGCCAACACATAGATTAGTGAAGGCATGGTCATCAAAATCGCATCCAATTGGCTGCGACCAAACCACACGAAAGACAAACTGGCGATAGCCGACATGCCACCAATAAAAAACATCATGAAGGTTACGCCAAAGCTGCGAAAGCTATAGTAAGCCAACAGTACGCCGATCAATCCGGACAGCGATGCCAACCGCAACAATGAGTTGGTACCTTCTTCGTCGATCGCCACATTATCGCTGGGCGGTCCACCTAAATGCACGTTTTCTTTGTCTAGTCCAACTTCACCCGTGGCGATTTCTAAGATTCGCCCGCGCGGTTTGCCCATCAATGGGCGTCCCACGATTCGATCTAATTCATCTAAAAACGGCTCATTAATCGTCACGACTAGACAGGTTTGGCGAGGCGGAGGTTCCAAGTCCATTGCACTCCACAATCGAAACCATAAAGTCAATCGCTCGGCTTCGGTTGCGGCGGCAAATCGAGTAGGATCGTTTTCGTAATTGGTTTTGATTTCGTGGGCCAGATACAAATTAAACTGTTCCCGATAGACGGGCGACGAGCTAAGCGTCAATGACAAGTTTCGTTCACCCACATCCTCCACATATTTCAGCAGCGACTCAAAGCTCCAATTAAATCGACGCGGTGGAATAGGACCAAAAAGTGCTCCCGTCAATCGGCGGTGAGCTTCGACTTTGGCATCAAAAGCAGATTGGCCATCGGAACTGCGTTTGCCCAGAATCAATGTTCCCCCAGGGCCAGCCATTTTCTCCAAAATTTCCGGACCGGATGTAACACTTTTAAAGGGGCGAGCGCACAGTAACAGCGGATTGTTGTAAAAAGGGTTTTCAATGCCACGAACATCGTCTGGCTGAGGGCCAAATCGATCGACATATTCGCCTTCCGCTTCCGGATCATTTCGTCCGTGGATTACTCGCTGCATGGAACGAGTTACCCCCTCAACGATATTGCTTTGCCCTTTCCATCGCCATAACTCGCCCTCGCGATTAATCCAATACCAACGCCCTTTGTTGCCCTGCAGCCAACGTTCTCGGTGAAAGCCCCAATCTTCGTGAAAACGGCCGGTGTACAACAAGCCTAGTTCATCGCCCAAGCGAATCGCTCGCAATCGGTCTTGGTCTTCCGGCTTGTTAGATTGCCGCAAAACAGCCTCGTACTCTACGGATTCCTCGTAGATCTTTCGTTTTAGACTGGCGTACGATGGATTGCCGTCTTTGCACCAAGGTCCGCTGATAACGACAAACTGATCGCCGACAAAATACTTGCGGAATTCAGCCAGATCAACCGTTTCTTGGTAATCTTTGGGTAGCCAATCGGCAACGTTATTCTTCATCTCAGTGATCGCCAAGCGCGCGCCGCGCAGGGCAAAAGGCACTAAGAAAAAGACGATGCACAAGATTAGCATCGCGACGTTATTGAAAAGAGGAATTCGCCGTGAAAAAATCCGACGCGGCATCATTTCTATTTCCCTCAAAAGAGCCTGCTGTTAAAGCCCGCTGACAAATTCGCTGAATTCTGCGGCAAGCGTCCAGCAATGCGATCCTCGTCCTGGGTCGCTCGAACGGCGAATCAATTGGGATTAAATTTAGCCAATTTTAGGGCTGTCGTCCACAGCAAAATGGGAATAGCAAGTGGCTTGAGTGCAAGGCGCGGTTGTGGGTGAAACCGTTGTCCCGCCAACAAACTATCGCTACCAACCGTGAAACATGGGCAACGGTAATTCTAGCGATAAGGCCATTCGGGCCAAACATGGGGAAAAATACATTGGGATCGAACTCAATTATTTCAAAAAGGAGGGTTGACAACGCGTTGGAGCGGTTTTGGTGGGGCAATAAAATAGACGATCGCTTACCCCAGCAATTTTAGGTCATATCAAATAATAAGGCTCATCGAGGAAGTTAGTGGCAAACAGGATTTAACCACGGAAGTATTTAACCACGAAAAGCACGAAAAACACGAAAACACGAAAAGCACAAACGACGGAATAGGTGGTGCGTCAGGGTGGTTGCGAGGAATTGCCGGCAACCTTGAACTCGACTCGACGGGCATTTTTGCGGGGCAACCAGAGTGGATCGGGAGGCGTCCTCAACCCTGGCCAATCGACTAGAGAATGTAAAACCCGGTACCATCGAAGTCGGTTGCAAGATAGCGCTCCGAGAAAAACAGTTATCCTCGTGAATGGCGATCGAATCGCCCCCAGCCAGCCAGTTTAATTCCTGGAATTCCTGGAAGTCCTGATAACCAAAAATAAAAAGACCTTCGTGATGCAATCACGAAGGTCTCGTTGACGTCAATCCTTTTAACTAATTCTTCCGCAATCGGAACTAATTAGAATTGTTCGCTGGAGGTGTCTTGACCATCACGGATACCGTACAGAGCGTACAAGGTTTCCCAGTTGATCGCACGGCGAACATTGCGAACCGATGCATCGGCCAAAGCGAAGTTCACACCAGCTGGGTGAGCAGCGCTAAAGCCTGGCAATTGAGCGATCTTCACACCACCCAAAATGGTCGAGCGAGGATCGTTACCGCCTGGATACAATTTGGTCGGAGCT
>JBGSMY010000261.1:0-10145 GCA_041739975.1 Pirellulaceae bacterium | reverse complement strand
TATGCGCTGTCGCATTTTGAGCGTTGGCATTTACAGCCGCTTGAGCCTGTTCCAAGGCCTCTGGTAATTTGTCTTGGGACAGATAGACGTTTGCGATACCGATCAGCGGCTCTGACAAATTTGAATTGAGTTTTTGAGCGCTGCGATAATCGGCCAAGGCGTCTTCGAACTTGCCTAACGCATGTTGCGAACTGCCTCGATTTATAAAGAACCATGGATTATTGGCTTCCAAAGCGATAGCCCGTCCATAGTCTTCAATGGCCTCCCTGTATTTTCCCAATCCGTAAAAAGCTAAGCCACGGTTGTAATATGCCAATGCATATTTATTATTCAATTCAATGGCCTGAGTTAAGTCGTCAACGGCTTGCGGATACTTGTTCTGTGCATTCAGCACGATCCCGCGATTGTTCCAGGCAACGGCATTGCGGGGCTGCAACGCGATCGCCTGGTTCAAATCGGTAAATGCTGCTGGATAATTTCCCAATTCATAGTGGACCATACCTCGAGTTGCCCAGGCCACAGCGTCTCGGCCGTTGCCGCCGATCCGTTTTCCATAGTGCTCCAACGCGGCGGACAAATCCATCACACGACTGGCCGGCACCCAACCTTTAACATCATTGAGCCCAACCCACGAGCCATCGCGTGCGGTCACAACATGAAAACTGCCTTCATATACTTTGGAAACAATTTTCTCACCCAACTTCGAATCAAACGACCCGATAGTCACGACACGATCACCGGTATTCTGAGCAAAACTGCAGGTATTCCCAGCTCCAAAAAGCCCCGACAACGCCAATAACAACACTTGCTGGCGCCATGTTCTTTGATCAGTCGACATTCGTGTTATTTCCCAATGCAAAATCGTGAAAAGATGCGATCCAGTAAATCATCCGTGTAGACCGTGCCAATGATTTGGCCTAATTCGTCCAATGCTTGGCGAATCTCCAAAGCGACTAATTCTTCTGGATCCCCCGAAATCGTTAGCTGTCGGGCACGCTCCAAACATTGTTCTGTCGCTCGCAGATTGTCACCACAACGCATCGCTGTTGTACTTAACAAGTGTATTTGATCATTCTGATGGCGCTGGCCAAAGTTTGCAAGGATTGCCATCATTAAATCCCGAACTCCTTCACCAGAAAACGTGCTGGTGCGGCAAATTAATCCAGGCAATTTCGTTTTCGGTTCCAAATCGCATTTGGTGCCGACCACAATGGTTCGCGGATCAGGTGACGCATGCTGTAACCATTCCTCCTCCAGCGGCGTCAATTGGCGACTGAGGTCAATACACAGCAGTCGAACATCGGCCATCTCCCATTGCCGCTGCATTTGTTCCTGAGACTGCGAGTCAACATTGGAATCCAATTCTTCACGCGATACTGAATCTAGCGGTGATTCTAAATTCTTTCCGGCGGCGATTTCAATGCTGTCGCCCAATCCCATACTCGGCATTTTTGATCTCAACCAGCCGGCCGTGTCAACAAATTCGAGCCGCCAGCCGTCGTATTGTGTTTGCCCGACCAAGAAATCGGTCGTCGTTCCCGCACGGTTCGATACAATCGCTTGCGAACGATCGAGCAACGCATTGAACAAACTACTTTTTCCGACATTGGGCAGACCACACAAAGCTATCCGGATAGCGCCATCCCAAAAATGCCGCCGCTGGAGTTGCAAGATCCAATAACGAGAAGTCTCAAGTTGCTGTTCAATTATTTGCAGGACGCTGGATCGATCGATAAACTCAATGTCGTCTTCGACAAAGTCTAGCCCTGCTTCAATGTCAGCCAACAGATTTAACAGCACGGTGCGCATTTGTTGAAAGGGTCCATGAATCCCACCGGCCAACTGTTTGAGTGCTTCGCGGAATTGTGCGGCAGATTGCGATTGCACAACACCCAATACCGCTTCGGCCTGAACGAGGTCCAAACGACCGTATAAAAAAGCGCGCAGCGTAAACTCACCTGCCCGCGCTAAACGGGCTCCTGAGGCCACCAATTGTTCCACACCTAACTGCAGCAAAGCGGGTGAACCCAAGGTGTGGAATTCTGCGGACGCCTGACCTGTAAATGACCGACAATCGGGCCAATACCAGAGTCGCCCAGGCAAACGCAACGAATCGGTCAGTATCAATTCAGCAGGAATAACTCGAGCCGTAGTTCGCGTTCCCCGGTTTGCACATTGACCTGCCGGTGTAGAAACTTGCTTGGACTTTACCTCAAGACCGAAATCCAAATCAGGAAAAGCGGCAGCCAATGTCAGCGACACGTCAACGCCACTCAGGCGAATGATTCCGCGCCAAGCAGCGTCCACGGGAGACGCGATGGCGACAATCGTGTCATCGAGCGACCAGGATGCCATCGCAGACCAACTCTCTAATAGCCTTGATCTCGTTTTTTCTTCTGTCGTTCGCGTTCCAATCGACGTTGGGTTTCCGAATCGACGGGTTTTGATTTTGATTTTTTATTCTGTTCAACCGCATCCCGCAGACGTTCCATAAATCCGGCCATACCCTTGGCAGGCGCGGCCGGCGGATTTTTGGACGCACTGGCTGTGGATGGGATTACCAAATCATCGATTGATTTCAATGCGTCGGTCGCCAATTTAGGTTTGGGCAACAATTGGCGTTCGAGAATGCCCCAGATGCTGGAGGTAATAAAATAGATACACAATCCAGCCGGCACTTTAAAAAACATCACGCCCAAGAAAATCATCATATAGGACATCATTTTTTGAGCGAGAGCTTGTTGCTCATCCGTCGGAGGGGGCGTGAACATTTTTTGCTGTATTAAAAACAATGCAATGGTGGCCAATGGCAACAAATTGAACCACGGTCCCATCCAGCCAGTTTCATCGGCCAGAAATGACGGCATCCAATCCTTCCAATAAAACAATTGGTCGGGAGCAGCTAAATTAGAGCACCAGCGCATGCCTGGAATCAGAGGTTGATCGCGCAGGGCGATATCGACGGAAAGTCCTCGATACAATCCTATAAAGATCGGCAACTGCAAAAACATCAACAAACAACCGCCAAACGGATTGTAACGATGTCGGCGAAACAATTCTCGCTGTGCGATCGCCCGCTTTTCCATATCGTCTTTGTACTTATCGGCAATTTTTTTCATTTCCGGCGCTAACAACTGCATCATCTGCGCGTTCAAAGCGACTTTCCGCGAGATCGGGATCATCAACACACGAACCAAAACGGTCAGCATGATGATCGCAAGGCCATAACTAAATTGAAACGTGATGTTGTAGAAGAAAGTCAAAAGCCAACAAAGGATTTGTGAGAACGAAGCAAACCATCCAAAAGTGCGATTGTCCTCGAGGCCGTAGACGTTCAGCAGCGGTGCTTCTTTCGGCCCAGCAAAGATTTGAAAATGTTGTCGCCAACTCCCAGCCCCAGGAACTTCGATTTCATCAAATAAATAAAACGAACAATCTACGAGTCGTTGTAGCCTCGCTCCCGAGGGAATTTCCGAGGAGATAATACCTGCAATCGCGCTGTAACACTCATACGTTGCGGGTGTGCCATCGTCGCGCGGGGCCGGCAATAAGGCGACGTTGAAATACTGCGTGTCGACACCCGCATAATAAAGACGTTTGCGCGCTAAATCAGGGCTATTCTTGTCGACGATCGATTGGAAAATTGGTTGCGGCTTCAACGTGTTGCTGATGATTTCGGGTCCACCCCAGAAAACATAACCGCCGCCTTCTGTTTTCCCGACAACGTCGCGTGCTCCGGCGATATAACCAAATGCGGTCGACCGGCCATGGATCTTGTTTTGATACCACCAGCCCTCGGTCGGTGTTCCCGTCGGACCAATCAATTGAAATCCTACTGTCTGGGCTGCAGTGGCGGAATTCTCGACCACTAATTCTAAATTAATATGAAAGGATCGATCGGAGTGTAACAATCGATTGCTATCGGTTAATTTCGGCAACCAATATCGCTTGACAACTTTCAATGGCCCAACAAGCCCTAACTTCTCCAACACGTCTGTCGGCAGTTCATACGAAAACTCAACGGTAGCCTGTCCGTTATCGGCATCGTTTGGTCGTTCGAGCAATCCCTCGCGAACAACCCAATCACCTTTCAACATTTTTGGATCTATTTCGATCCACTCCATTGAATTGGATTTATAGAGTGAGAACCGAAAGCTGTCTGGGCTGTTCGAATTGGGCGACAACGTTCCGCGTTCGGGCTGCAATAATTCCAAAGGTTGATCGGTTAATTCTGCTTGCAGATCGACCGTCGTCGCCGCTCCATTTTCATCGCGACTTACTTGAATCGCAATCGTTTGACCTTCTTTTGTCTTTTCTAACGAGTTGCGAAAATCCACCGACGAAACAACCGGTACGGCGTCAATTGAACGAATCAGATCTCCCGCTCGCATACCAGCGCGTTCGGCTGGAGTTCCCTTGCCGACAACACGAGCTCGCAGCCCCATGTCGTCTTCGACCAGCTCCAATTTCCCCAAATAGCCACCAAAATGGTGCAAATCGCGGTACCGATAGTTGCCCTTTGGATCGCGCGCATTTAATTCAACCCGTCTGATCGCGGCGCCTCGCGTAGAAAAGGTCACTAAATACCGGTCATTGGCGTCTGCGTTTAGTGACCCTAAGGTGATCAATTGTTCGGGAACGGCGGGTGGCGTTTGGTTAGGCGCGGTTTCGGGATTGGCAATATTGGTGTCGGTATCGTTTTCTACTTTTTGGCCCGCTGGATCTTGGGCCGCTGGATCTTGGGCGATTTGCGTTGCATCTGAATTTGTGTTTCCTTGGCCCGATTTGACATCGGAATCAAGCGGAGTCGTCGCGTTGTCACTGGTTGGTTTGGTTGCTGGTTGGTCAGTTTGTTCCCCAGTTTGTTCCCCAACGACCTCATTTTGAACGTTTGCCGGATTTTGTTGGGGCTGTTGAGGCACCGGCCAAAGCCAGTTTTGCAGTAACAACAAGCTAAAGAAAATCAACGAGAAGACCAGGATATTTGCGAAAGGTCGACGTTCCACTTACTTGCTCTTTTGCAGTGAAATAAAAAAAGTTGCCTTAAACGTCATATTGACACAAACAACGCAACAAGCCCCTGATGTTTGTAATCACAAACACCGCGAGGCTTGCGTTCAATACATGATTCCCGAGAAATCCAGCAAATTCAAAGCGCGGAGCGCGAAAATTTCATTGCGTTGGATGCCCCAAGAATCAATTGCGGCGTTCGGTCAACCGGACAGCTTTGCCCACGCGATCGCGCAAATAAAACAATTTAGCGCGGCGGACGACCGCCCGTCGGGTAACATCGACCTTGGCAATTCTCGGTGAATGAACGGGGAACTTACGCTCAACCCCTTCACCAGAAACAATCCGGCGGACGGTAAACGTTTCGCTGATACCAGCTCCACCGCGGGCAATCACAACGCCTTGAAAAATCTGGGTGCGTGTTTTTTCACCTTCCAGAATTAAGCAATGCACATCGACGGTATCGCCGATGCCAAATTGCGGAACGGCCTTCTTCAAACTACTTTCGGCGACTTTTCTCAAAATGTCTTGCGACATGTTCCTAACCTTTCTTTCTTTCCTGTGGGGTCTTGTTTGGGAATTCGATTGGTATTTGCCAAATCCCGCACCAAGCGACCGGTTTATCTGTTATATCGAAGAACGCTGGCAATTTCCATTTTCAAGATCTGAGCTGTGGAAATCTGAGCGGTTCTGTGTCATTCAAGTGTTTTGTAAATTCAGTGGATCTTTCTCAGAGTAAATCGCGACGCCGTTCCAAGGTTCGCCGATGGCTTTCGGCCAATCGCCACCGTTCGATTTCACCATGATTTCCGCTGAGTAAAATTTCCGGAACATCCCAACCGCGGAACGAACGAGGTCGAGTGTACTGCGGATACTCGAGCAAACGATTTGCCCGGGAAAATGAATCTTGCAAGTTGCTCTGTTCGTCGCCCAGTACGCCTGGAATCAAGCGAACCAAAGCATCGATCAAAACCATTGCTGCGACCTCACCTCCATTGAGAATGTAGTCTCCAATGGAAATTTCTCGCGGTTGCAATACGTCAATTACTCGTTGATCAAACCCTTCATATCGGCCACACAACAGCAAATGTCGCGGAACTAATGCCAGCTCTTCCAATAACGGTTGCGACAATCGTTCGCCTTGTGGCGTCAATAAAATCACCTGTGCTGGCGGATCCACAATCGACTGCACCGATTCGACGGCTGCAACGACTGGTTCCGCCATCAAAATCATCCCTGGGCCACCGCCGTAAGGACGATCGTCGATTCGGTGTTGAGGTGGTTCGGTCCAATCGCGCAGTTGATGCGTATAAATCGAAACCAACTCGCGCTGGATGGCTTTATGCAACAGACTTTGCCCCAAATACCCTGAAAAAATCTCAGGAAACAGGGTCAACACATCAAAACGCATGGCGCCAGCCAACGAAATATTGTTTACGACTCAGCCGCTTCGCTACCACCGCTCGACGATTCGCCACCACCGCTCGCCGATTCGCCACTGTCGGCTGACTCAACAGCAACAGCGGGCGCTGGAGGAGCAGGTGGCGGAACCGCTGCGGTAGCAGCAATCGCGGCTTGGATCGCTTTTGCGCGGCGTTGACCCAAACGAGAAATCGCTTGAGTTTGCGCTTCCAAATGCGAACCGTTCTTGCCATATTTGCGAATCAATACACTGACTTTCGGCGAGGCCTGAGCCCCGACGCCCATCCAGTAATCAATTCGTTCGCCATTCAAAATTGCCCGAGCATCCGTTTCGGGAACAAAGGGGTCATAAGTCCCCAACTCTTCAATGACTCGTCCATCGCGAGGACTACGAATGTCCATAGCACAGACGCGAAAATACGAGCGATTTTTTCGCCCCATTTTCTTCATTCGAATTTTAACAGACACGTTCCGAATCCTTGTCCTTGTAAAATGCCAAAAACTACCGGCCAACCACTACCAATAAAGTTCAACCGTCCAGACTGTTTTGAAAATGGCGAGTCTGTCTGATTCGACTCGCAGTTAACTACTGCGCAACCAACTCAAGACCAGCCTTGACCAGTACTAATCCACCAGCCAAAACCAGTTTTAATCTAATTGTCAGAGTCTCCATCTTTGCCTTTTTTCTTCATTTGCCGCAGCAATTTCTCTCGCTCTTTTCGCATGCGTTCGCGCTCTTTCGGCGTTAATCGCTTGCCCGTCGATTTTTTTGTCGTTGGACCTGAGGCCCCCGGATTCATCATTTGCTGCTGCAATTGATTCATCATAGCCGCACGACCGCTTGCATCCGTACTGGCCATGCCGGTCATCATCGGTTTCATGAATTCAAATTGTTTGATCAATTCAGTGACTTGTTTTAACGAAACACCAGCACCATTGGCAATTCGCTGTTTCCGGCTGATTTCAATGATCTGAGGCTTTCGGCGTTCCTCGGGAGTCATCGAGTCCACGATACCGGCCAACTGACGAATCTGCTTGGCTGAGTCACCGCTGGCCATCATATTCTGTAAATCGCGCAGCCCGCCCATGCCGGGCAACAGACTAAGCATTTTGGTCATCAGGCCTGGTTTAGCCAATTTAACCATCTGATCGCGAAAGTCTTCTAATGAAAATTGGCCCTTTTCCAATTGGGCCATCATCCGCTGTTGCTCTTTTTCGTCGACTAGACTTTGAGCTTGCTCGACCAAGGCAACGACGTCACCCATGCCGAGAATTCGGCTTGCCATACCTTCCGGACGAAATGGCTCTAAGGCTTCAAGTTGCTCACCGGTTCCGATAAATTTGATCGGCACGCCAGTGACATGTTTGACCGACAGCAATGCGCCACCACGAGCGTCGCCATCGAGTTTGGTCATGATCACGCCGTTAAGTTCCAATGCTTCGTGGAACGCTGCGGCGCTACGGACGGCATCTTGACCCGTCATGCCGTCGACAACCAAGAATACTTGTTGCGGCTTGATTTCGCGATCAATGTTTTTCAGCTGATCCATCAGCTCTTTGTCGATGGCCAATCGCCCGGCCGTGTCCAAGATCACCAAAGGATATTTTTCTTTGCGGGCCAGCGCCAAGCCGTCACGGCAAACTTTTACGGGGTCTTGTTGCCCTAGCTCCGAATAAACCGGAACGCCTAACTGACGTCCAATCACGTGCAATTGCTCGACGGCTGCAGGACGCTGCAAATCGGCCGCAACCAGTAAAGGCGTAACTTTGCTGCGCAACAACAATTTGGCCAGCTTACCGCAAGTGGTCGTCTTTCCAGACCCTTGCAAGCCGCACATCATAATGACAGTCACGTCGTCGGTAAGTGGCAGACTGTGATCGACGGGCCCCAACAACTTGATCAATTCGCGATGAACGATCCCAACCAGCTGCTCTTGAGGCTTAAGGGACAATAAGACTTTTTCGCCCACCGCTTCATCGGTGACCGAAGCCATGAAGTCGCGCACCACTTCAATGCTGACGTCCGCTTCCAGTAACGATCGTTCAACGATCTTCAGACCTTCGCGCATGTTGCCTTCGGTCAGCTTGGCCTTGCCGCTGATCGTTTTAAATGCCGCGCGTAATCCGTCTTGAAGCGAATCGAACATGAATATTTATTGCGTTGAAACTAGTTGTTGCTTTTGTTCCCTCAACCCTGGCTTCTTTGCAAGCCCCAGCTTTCTCTCCTAAACCACGCAATGCAGACGATTCCTTGCAGACTATTTTTTTAGTCTTCAAAGGCCAAACCGGCACATGGTCAGGGAAAAACCGTAAATAAGCTTGAGCGACCGACTGGACATTGCACATCCATCATCGGCAAATAGGGCAAGCAACCATTGACCCTATGGGAATCGAAAGATTGTAACTAATTCTGCAGCGTTGTGTAAGAGCTACAGGCCCCAAATTGCGGAAAAATTGTCAATAAGTGACTGCTTTCGCGCGGTTGCCGGTGAGCGGTCAATCGCTCCGATGGGTAGCCATGCCCAATTGATTTGCGCCGGGTCGCCAAAACGTTTTTCATCGGGGTCCGCTGGAAAATACAATTCGGCAATCGCTCGCGCGATCGCTGCAGGCGCAATAACCGCCACTCGTTTGGTGGCATATTTCCACAAACACCATTCCAAGAACGAATCCAATCGTTGCTGCACTTCCAGAGGACTCTCGCCCGCGGGAGCTTGGATGCGATTGGGAGATTGAACCCATTGCCGATAGACATCGGGCTGAGTGCGTTTTAGTTCTTCGCGACTCTTACCGTGCCACAGCCCGTAGTCGATATTGACTAAGCGTTTATCGACTTTAACTCGTATGCGGCTGGAACCCGCCAGAATTCGGGCGGTTTGCACGGCTGATTGACATGGCGCGGAAACGATCGCCTCGACGGCTATTTGACCCATTTGGGCCAAAGCAGTTTTGGTCATGGTCTCAGCCTGAGGGCTGAGCGGCAAATCCAATCGTCCGGTAATTCGATTTTGTAGATCTAGATCCGTTGGTCCCGCTTGAACCAACAGCAAATGCGGCAGCATTCGCGACATATATTTGGTCGGAATTCGACTCCCTGAAACTATCAAGTGACTGCAGTCGGCACTAGCAATTGCTTTGCGCGCTCAGCCACAGCATTTAATTCGGATACTGCTACAGTATAGTCGGGCTTTGCAAAAATCGCTGAGCCCACCACCAACCAATCCGCCCCCGCTTGGATAGCGTTTGGCAACGTAACCGAATTAATGCCCCCATCAATCTCTACGAACAATTGAGATTTAGCAAGCCCCCGTATTTCACGGATTTTTTGCAATGCGTTAGGGTTAAAAGTTTGCCCTCCAAACCCCGCTTGTACGCTCATCACCACCACAAAATCTATTCGGGGCAAAAACTCGCTAATTTGCTCAACGGTCGTTTGCGGATTGATTGCCAAACCCACCGCAGCGCCAGATGATCGAATCAATTCTAGTGATTCTGCCGGTTGGGAGGTCGCTTCGTAATGTATTGAAATTAGATCCGCCCCAGCATCGCGAAAGGCTTGAACATACTTCTCAGGATTCACGATCATCAAGTGTGCATCGATGGGCAAATCGGTCAATTGACGCAACGCTAAAACGATCGGCAAACCATAAGTAAAATTTGGGACAAACACTCCATCCATGATATCGAGATGCAGGCCACACACTCCGGCATCT
>JBGSMY010000239.1:0-24124 GCA_041739975.1 Pirellulaceae bacterium | reverse complement strand
GCGCGATAAAACTTAAACCATCCGCCCGCCTGTTTGGCTTTTTTGAAAGTGTAACGGATGGCTTGCAAGCCACCACCACTTTTTAATTTTTTCATTGCCATTTCAACTGCACCTTAAGGGGGCCAAGCACACAATCTCTGGTCGTGCGCGCTGACCCTTGCACGGGCGACGGCCGCCTCACGGCGGTACCAACCGGACAAATCAACACTGCTCGTGTTTGCGTTCATCGGTCGCCTCGACCATTCTAACCCAATTTACAAATCTGGGATAAGGTTGGTCGATTGTTTTTCTCAGCGATTCTTCACCCTTGGCGTTTGTACCCAAAAAGTCCAATCCACCAAAAAGAAAACCGAGGAAAAATCGTCCGTCCAACGCCTGCCCGTTTTCGGCATCTCAGTTGCACCCGGCTCATCGCGCAGCGCAGCCAACAGGGGCTCATTTCGCGACATGAGCACCCAGCGCGAGCCGATCCCCGATTTTGGATCAGGCGGTTGTTCAATCATTACTCCCGGGATTTCAGCATTGGCAAGCACAGGTGCTAAATCCAAAAAACGGTTCGTGATATGAATGGCAATCAGGCTCGCCTCACTGTTTAAATGCGTTTCATATAACGATAGGCACTCGCGTGTTAACAAATGCATCGGAATACTGTCACTAGTAAACGCGTCCACCACTAAAATGTCGAATTTCTGCGAACCGGTTTTTAATAGTTCTTGTTGCAACAATTGGCGACCATCGCCGACAACGATGCTGATGTCCGCAGGACTGTGATCGAGAAAACTAAAAAAACGCTGTGCTAATTCGACCATTTGAGGATTAAGTTCGTAATAGCGCTGAGTTTCACCCGGCAATGACCAAGTCGTCAAACATCCGCTGCCGAGTCCGATAATCCCCCATTTCAGCGGAACCGACGTTTTCGTTTCGCTGGTTGTTGTCAACGGAGTTGTATTGTTCCGAAGGTCGCGAAGATGTTGAATCGCTAAACCCAGTCCAGCTTGGGGGGCATAATAGTCGTGAGGTATAAATTGTTGGTCAGGTATCAAATACTGGCGACCGTGACCGGTTTGACCGCTGATAATTTCTCTGAACTCTTCGTTTTCGTAAACGGCAACCGTACCATACTCGCTGCGGCCACGGAAAATCATTTCTTGACCCGAATTAATTTCGGCACCAATCATCCAACTTTGAACGACAAGTAAAACCAGCAACGCCGCCGCGACCAACCCAATTCCGCTCGACCAACCCAATTGTCGGCGCCGGACGATTGTTGGCACAATCACAAACACCACACAAGTTGCCAAAACCCACAATATGGCGCAATGGAATTCAAAATAGCCAACAAACACCCGCGGCGCCACTATGACGCTAAGTACTCCGCCTAACAGTCCTCCCCAGGCCGTCGCAAAGTAAAACTCGGTCAACCTTGATGCAATCGGTTTATGACGTTCCATCTCACCATGACAGATCATCGCCCCCCAAAAACACAAACTGCCCAGGCCAATGACTTGGATCGGCATCGAAACATTTGTCCCCAAATGAAACAGAACAAGCCCCACGACAGCCGTTAACCCGAAGAGCCAACTCATCATTATAGGTCGATACCAAGCCGGCCTTCCAAACACCACAATTAGCGAAATCAAGTACAACGCCAATGGGATCACCCACAAAAACGGAAAGGCAGCGACCTCTTGAGTCAACAAAGACGATGTTGACATCAGCACCAAACAACCACCCGTTGACAAGAAAACCCAGCGCCACCAATCGGCAATTCGGCGCAGCAATCCCGGGCTCGAGTCGATTTTGTGCGGCGGATCAAGTTGCAACTCATCAAGCCCGAGAGCTTTGGTTTTAAAATCCGCTCTTAGCCACAGTCGCAATGTCTCCAGCCCAAACATTATCGACAAGGCCACAAATCCACCGGACCACAGTTGAATCTGCGATGTCAGCCCCAGCCAAGGTTCCACCACCAACGGATAACTCAACAATCCAACTAGTGAACCAAAATTCGAACTTGAAAATAACCAATAGGGCGACTGTTGCGACTTGGCAATCGATTGACGCCATTGCCACAACGGACTGGTCGAGGACAACAAAACAAAAGGAATGCCAACATTGATAAACAGGGTCTTGAGAACTTGTCGAACAAGCTGGCTGGAGTCGGGGTTATCGGGCAAGTTCAATTCAATGTTTGGAAGAAAAAAACATACGATCACCAGCAAAAACGAATGCACTGTCCATGCGGCGCGAAATCCTAGCAAACTTCGCAGACTGTGGACGTAAGCGTAGCCAACCAACAACAACCCTTGAAAGGCCAACAAACTAGTGGTCCACACGGCAGCCAGTCCGCCGAATTGTGGCAGCATCACTTTTGCAAACAGCGGTTGCAGCAAAAAAAGTAACGCGGCACTTAGCCAGACAGCCAAACCAGCTGCGAGCAACATCGGTTAAGTACTCAGTTGTTGAGCTAATTCAAAAATCGACAACGTATCGAGGACTTGGGAATTAGCCAAGAAAAGTTGCTGAATGCTGCGACGATGAATCTTCATTTTTAGGCCGCCTATGCCTATCGTTCCATAAGCAATAACAGACCCTAATGAGTTCGCTTGATGGCTGGGTTCAATTCCACCCAGTCCCAGAGGAGGCACGGCATTCAGGTCAATTGCTACGCGGATGTTTCCGGGTTGATCCAACCACGAAGCAGGCAAAAATTGAACCCCTGCAGCCCCTGCTGAAAAAACCAGTTGATGGGTTGCCAGCAGATTGGCCACTTCACCCGGTGCGTCTGCACCGAGCCATTCGATTGGTTGAGCACATTTGCGGCCGACCTTGCGATCCAACGAATCACAAATTTTTTGTGCTCGTTCAAGGTGGCGAGAGACAATCGTAACGTGTCCTCCACTGTGTGTGACAAGTCGAGCCACGCGTGAGCCAACGGGACCGGTACCACCAAAAATCAAGCTTCGACTTCCCGTTAACGACAAATGTTTCGTGGCCGAGATCACGGCAGCGGCGGCCGTGGTATTGGCTCCATTGGGATCCGCCATCACCGACACACGAAATGGTCCAAAAAAAGTCTTGGTCACTTGGTCCACTAACCGGTCGGCTTGCTCGGCGTTCGATCCACCCACAAAAATGGCTGTTGCCGATAGATCCGCGAGTCCGCGAGTAAACATGCCACCGTGGACGATAGCCGCAACGTCATCGGGCTGGACGTTGGCGTAGGGAAACACAAATTCAGCCCCAGCATCGATTGCCACGAGCGAATCAAAACTACTGGCAAATTGATCGCTATCTAATTGCAACAGCACTTTCTTTTTGGTACTCATTGCCAACGCCCCCGATTAAACATCGACCAATGCGAACGGCCCAACGCACACTGCGCTGGGCCGGCAAAAATTTTTGACAATGGCCGCGCCGTTAGAACCCGCGGAATGGGTGAACGGAGGAATCTTTACCAGCGATCATTTCTGCCGCAGTCGGCTTGCCGCCCATCGCACTGGCAATCGCCGCAACTGTAGCATCATAGTTGTACTGATAAATCTTCTTGTCGTCTGTGGCTGCCGGATGAATAAATACACCGCAAACAATAACCAAATCTTCAGCTTGGTTTTGGGGAATGACACCTTTCCCAACACTATCGGCCACAGCCTTCGCTACTGCCGCCTGTGCTGGACCAAACATTTGCACGGCTTGCTTCATCCCTTTGATCGTAACTTTGGTTACCATCACGGTTGCCGGTTTTACGGCCAAATTAGGAGTCAATACAGCCAACAAATTTGTATGGCCTTCGCTTTGGCGAGCTAAGGCGTTAGCAAAGGCTACGCCTACGGGACCTTCTTTGTTGCCAATCAATAAATCAATGTGAGCAATTTCATTTCCATCACCTGACAAAGCTTCGCCAATAAACATCGACATAATTCAAAACTCCTCTGACTAATTGTTTGTATCTAAAAATCTCGCAAACTCTGGAGACTCGCTCACCCGGCTTTTCGCAGATTAACCTAACAAACATCCGATCAACTGCCAACGGTAGGGCCAACCGCGCAATCTAACACTCGGTTTTCAGATTGGCATTACCTAGCTAGACCCTTAAAATCGCATGAAACGATGCGGATTTGAATGGGCAATGTCCTGGTTTGGTGCGGCAGCGCAGCGGAGAGCAACTGGGAGCAACCCGGTAGACATTTAATGTCGTGCGGGATCACCCAAACTGAGCCACTTGACCATCAAGCAAACAATTTGAACGGCGGTGAATTAAGCTAAAATCGCGATCGACAGAACCGCGACGATCCACACGATGGCGGCAATCGCCTCATACAAAAGTGGCCCAGATTTGCCGGTAAGTCGTCGGCCGAGTGCCCCTAACCAAGTTGCAATTAGAGGCGTCAAAGGCAACAACATCAACTCAAATCGTGGCCGCGGTGGATAAATGGCTGCTGTAAAAGCAATTCCTCCCGCAACCACGACATACCATGCCACGACCGCCTGCAACCCCGCGGGACTGCGACCGCAAGGTTTCATTGCAAACGCGACTCCGCACATTGCCGACCCGCCAATTAATGCCAGTTTGGCGTAGGTAATTCCATAACCGGCTAGGCCAGCGACCGTCAATGCCAAGAATGCGGCGGCCATCCACAAAAGTCGTCGCTTGGCTGCTTTAACTTCATTGTCGACCGCATTTGCGGTTTCATTAGCCGATCGCATCAGTAAGCCGATCGAGACCACAGCGTAAACAATCAACGATCCGATCAAGATTCCCCGCGAGGGCCACAGATCCTGCCAGTTGGGCACCATCGTGTAACCAAACAGCAGTGCCAGGATCGTTGCTAAAACAGATCGCACTGTTGTTGACCACTTTTCGCCAACGCTAACCGCACCCATCACACCGGCAAGTAAACTGAGGTAGGGCAGCCAATGCCAAGTCCGCTCTGGCCACCACTCTTGGCCGGAGACCAGCACCCAATAACCCGATAACCAAGCAATTGCTACGGCCAGTCCGGTTGCACCCGCGCCCCACCGAAACCATTTTGGACGACGCAACTGAGTAATCGCCCAAGCGACCATTGCCGGCACTGCTAGGCACACCGCAAATTCAAATTCCATACCGTTGTCACTCGATTGCCGATTGTTTTGCAATATAGTTCTTTAAGGCGGGGCTGGGTTAGGCACCTCCGCGAAAATTGAATACTGGCCGTAGAGCACATTTTCATACGCGAAACAGAAACGCGCAGTGCATAGCGACCAATTTGCAATTGCCTTGGTGCCAATCCCAACAATACGAACTAAGCGCCAATCGCCAATTTGATCGCAACGTCGTCGGTTACTTTATCCAACATCTTATTCATGCCAAATTCGCTGCGTTTGATCTTCGTTTCGCCGGAGATTTTTACTCCCAGATCTCCAGCAAACTCGACGTCAACCGGAATGGAAACGGATTTTGTGTTTCCCATAATCGTCAAATCGCCAACCAGTTCGTGAGTGGTCTTTCCGCCTTCAGCAGCGGACTTTAACTCCGTCATTACAAACTTTGCCGTTGGATGATTGCGTACATCGAAAAAGTCTTCCGTTCGCAAATGGTCGTCAAGTTTTCCCATAGCGGTCTTGAGCGAAGCGACGTCAATTTCAAAGTTTAATGCTTTCACAGTTTTAGCCGTTGCATCCACATCAATCTTGCCCGTAAATTTTTCAAAACTACCAACGCGGGCTTCAGGATCGGGGTCTTTGCCACCATGAGTGCCGATAAATCCGATGTTGGCGTTGGCAGGAGTCAATGCAGTGCCGCCTGCGGCCTGTTCACTGTTTTTATTGTCTGCCGTTCCGGTCGCGGAGTTGCCCATTGTTGCCGACTTCGACGTTGTAGTTCCACCGGTTGTGCTGTTATCGGTGCCATTTTTGCCCGAATCGCATCCAGTTACGGTCACCAACGCGATGCACAAACTCAACGCGGTAAGCCAACGCAAGAAACTATTTTTCATTGTTCTTCCTTCTTCAAGTTAACCAATTTCAATAATCGAAATTCCAATTACCGATAATGATACACGATTTGCCTGTCGATTCCTGCAGGACAATCATTACTAACCGACAATCGCAGCTAACGAATGCCTAAGCGTACAGCTACTGGGCGCGACAATTGCAATTTTCACCGGTGTAATAACGCCCAACGTAAACGCGATTGCATCGTCAAAACAGACACAAGCAGACCTACAGGGGCGCTGGCAAGTCCCGCCGTTGAAACCAGCGTGAGCCGATTACCAGACAAATAATACTAAGCGCTAACAAGGCCAGATTGCAACCGAGCGGTCCTAGATTATTCCATTCGCCCGTACTTCGATAAAGGCCCCAGTTCCAAGCCGCCGCCGCGTTCTCCTCGATTGACTTGATGTGAAGTTGCGGCTCAAGCAAGGTAAAAAACGTGAACCATTTCAAGAACAATAACGTAGGGGTTGCCATCGCCGCAATTTTGAGCATGGCGGCCACAAAATACATCGCGATACCAATGCCCAAAGTCCGCCATCGATAGCGATCAAGGCTAGAAATTAAAGTATTCAAGCTACACAAAAATCCGCCTAAAAAGAACAAATTGATCACGCCTGGTAAAAACTTTGAGCTCTGGATCACATCGCGCATCGGCACGAGCTGCGTTTCCGTTTCCCCCCAAGGAATTGGTAGCTTTTGGTACGTAAAGGGAATTCGAATTTCCGGATAGCTGGTCTCTTTGATAACCGTCGTTTCGACCGCAATGGCCATACCAACCCACAATAACAAACATAAGAAGGCTAAACCTAACCAAGTAATAAGTGCCTGCGTCCAATACACTTGGGGACGACTGACCGGCTGAGCAAGGACCATTTCCATGGTGCCTCGATTAAGTTCACCGCTCACCACATCGCTGCCCCGAACTACTGCCCATAAAGTTATCAACAGAATTACCATCGGCTCTTCTAGCGTCAATGAAGTTCGGCCGATATATGAAATTAGCCAGTCAAATTCAACCGCTGAGAACCTTTCCCATTCTTTAGGCAGCAATTCGATAATTTGTTTGAATCGCTGAGAATCAATTTTGCCCACGACCCAAACTCGAAACCAAGCAAAGGCAAACAGTCCCAATGCACAAGATAGCCAGAGAATCGCTCCCTCATGTATCGTTTTGCGAATCAATCCCCAATTAAACATCTTTCGCTTCCTCCTCCGAGTGAAAGCGATCGTAAATCGCACGCAATCCAATTGGCTGAATTTGCACATCGCGCAGCGGACAATCCGATAGCCAACGCAACAACGAATGAAGTGAGTCAGGGGAATCGATTTGGATTCGCTGATCGTCGAGTTTACGAATTGAAATGGTCGCAGCCATTTCTGACGGCGGATCCGGTAAAGGCGCGGTGGGCACTGCAATCACTCGGTGCTGCCTCATCAAGTCGCTAATCGATTGATCGTGAACCAGTTGGCCGCGACGCAATATGATTACGCGATCACAAACTTCTTCGATCTCAGACAATACATGTGACGAAAAAATAACTGTGCGCCCCGCCTGCTGGGCTTCACGAATCATTTCCAGCACCACACCTCGCACGGTTGGATCCAGATTGGTCGTCGGTTCATCTAAGACCAACAAAGGTTGTTCGACCGCCAGAACTGCTGCTATAGCTAGTTTTTGGCGCATTCCCGTGGACATCAATAAAACCCAGCGCGACAAATTGAGGTCTAATCGCTCAGCAATTCGCAGTGAACGCTGGTAGTCACAATCCGGCCGAACTTGTGAAAAAAACTTTAAGACCTGTTTGCCACTCATCGTTCGAAATAATCTTGGATCACCGGGCAGATAACTCAACAAGCGGTGTGCAGCCAATCTTTGGCGATAACAGTCAAAACCGCCAATCCGCGCTCGACCGGATGTGGGCCGCAAAAATCCCAATAACAATCGAAGCAATGTCGATTTGCCCGCTCCGTTTGGTCCCAGCAAACCAAATACTTGGCCGCAAGGAATGGTGAGGCTGCAATCGCGCATCGCGAAAAAATCGCCATAAGCTTTGGTGAGTTGGTCGACGACCACTAACGGTTCGTTACTCGATGGTTTGTGCTCTTGGTGCATCCCTTGGCCGTTTTTACTTGCGAATTGAATGCCCAATTTCGGCGATTGTCGACCGGCAAAACCGATTTGCTGGTATTAAGTTGTTGACTCACGCCCCAACAAATCCGCCCAGAGGCAATGATTCCGTGGGCCATTTGGCGATGCCTTGATTTGAACGGTGAAACTCTTCATCGGTGAAACTCTTCACTGGCGCATCTCTTCACCAGTGCATCTCTTCATCGGTGCTCGTTTTAATCAGGCCTTATTTTAGTAAGACCTTAATTTAACCGGGCTTTGACATTTTGATATTTGGCTCGGCCTCCATTTGGAATTGCTCCGCTTTATCGCACTGGGATCTTTCCCATCAAGCGTCGCAGCATTCCAATTTGTCCCGCATGTAACATTTCGTGATCACCCGCAAAAAGTAAAGATCCATAACGATTGGATGTGCCACTGTGGGGCGG
Organism: Pirellulaceae bacterium; assembly: GCA_041739975.1. Classification (GTDB taxonomy): domain Bacteria; phylum Planctomycetota; class Planctomycetia; order Pirellulales; family Pirellulaceae; genus BJ22. The sequence goes on along the minus strand of JBGSMY010000239.1, from coordinate 15,592 downwards.
ATCACTCGGCTGGTCCAACGCTTCACCATCAAATTGATCGACTTCCTGTAAGAACTGTGCATGCACCCGATCGCGAACGGCTAGAATTTCGGTCGGCGATGGATAATCCTCTCGTTGCGCGGTGGCGCTGGTGCCTTTCATAAAGAGCTTTCGAAACGCTCCCGACATCAATTCCGTATCGACCTCCGCTCGGCCACGCTGGCGAAAAAGTGTCAGTCCGTATTCGGCAACGGCCAAATGTCCAATTTGCCAAGCGATATGTGAAATTGCCGGCTGTGGCAGCCAAAACCACTCGTCTTCCGTCAGATCGGCAACCAATTGATTTGTATATCGCCGGCAGGATTCGATATGAGCCACCGCCAGCTCAAGTCGCGGAGTACGAATTGTCTTTGAATTTGAATCAATGGATTCCATCGGGTCAACCTTTTGCGACATCAGATTGGGGTACAGTATTCAGGCGGTCACCCGATTGCACTTAACGCCGCTGCGCCAATTTCTGGCGGCATCTACTTTAGGCGAGCAAAGCGCACCACATCGTTTCCATTTGGCGAACGCCATGGACGTATTCTACACATCAACTTCATCAGCGTCTTCGGCGCGATCCATAATAAAACGAAAACGCGCACTGGCATCCCGGCCCATCAAGTCGCTCATGATGCGATCGGTTTCGAGTTGATCGTCGATTTCTACCCTCAGTAGTCGTCGTGTCTTGGGGTTTAATGTTGTTTCCCACAAGACTTTGGGCATCATCTCTCCGAGCCCCTTGAATCGGGTGATTTCTGGTTTGGCGCGACCGCCATGTTGTTTGATGATTCGATCGCGATCGTCGTCATCGGCGGCCCAATACGTTTCTTTGCCAATATCAACGCGGTACAACGGAGGCAGGGCGATGTAAATTCGTCCGTCTGTAATCAACGATTGCATGTGTCGGTAAAAAAAGGTCAGCAGCAACGTCGTAATATGATGTCCGTCGGAATCAGCGTCAGCCAGCAAAATAACTCGATCATATCTCAAACGCGACAAATCCAGAACTTTGCCGATCCCTACCCCCAGTGCCGTAACGATATCCTGGATCTCTTTGTTCTCCATGATCTTTTTTAGGTTGACTGCTTCGGTATTGAGCACTTTACCTTTCAATGGCAATACGGCCTGATAATTCCGATCACGACCTTGTTTGGCTGTCCCACCGGCCGAGTCACCTTCGACGATAAACAACTCAGAATTGCCTTTGCCCGAATTAAGGCAATCGCTCAGTTTTCCGGGCAACATTGCTCCGCGCGGGCCAGCGACTTTTCGGGAAATAGATTCTGACGCGGCTCGCGATGCGGCGCGAGCGCGGGCGGCAGCGATAATTCTGGCCACAATCGCATCAGCCGTCGTCCGATTGGAGTTTAACCATTGCTCGAGTGCCGGACGAACAATGTTGTCGACTTGGTTTTGGGTTTCGGTGTTATTAAGTCGGTCTTTGGTTTGTCCTTGAAATTGCGGCTCAGCGATAAATACGGAAATGATTGCGACTAACCCTTCACGAATATCTTCGTGTGATATCTTTACACCTCGTGGTATGAGGTCATGAGTTTCAAAATAGTTTCGCACGGACTTGCCGAGGCCGCTGCGAAATCCATTTTCGTGTGTTCCCCCGTTAGTCGTTGGAATTCCGTTGACATACGATCGCAAATGTTCGTCGGTCGACTCTGACCATTGTAGCGCTAGCTCCAGCTGAATTTCATCTTCGCGTTGCAATCCAAATGAGAGTTCGTGAATGGCCTTTGCGCCGCGTTGCTCTAAAACTTTTTTCAAATAATCTTGAATTCCATGCTCGTGATGGAAACTATCTTTGCGGTTATTCACCTCGTCGACAAAGTGAATTCGAAGTCCCCGGTGCAAAAAACTGGTGACCTCTAATCGTTGGCGAATGGTTTCCGCATCGAATTCGACCTTGGGAAAAATTGTGGGGTCGGGTGAAAAGGTTATGGACGTCCCAGTACCGCGAATCGCGCCTTTGGCTTTTTGCAGTACTGTAGTCGGTTTGCCTTTTGAAAACTCCATTCGGTACTGAGCCCCATCGCGTTTGACGATTGCAATCATTTGTCGAGAGAGCGCGTTGACAACCGAAGCGCCCACGCCGTGTAAGCCGCCAGAGGTCTTGTAGTTTTTGCCTTCGAATTTGCCGCCGGCATGCAAGATGGTCAGCACCATTTCCAAGGCAGGCTTTTTGGTCTTAGGATGTTTATCGACAGGAATTCCGCGGCCGTTGTCGGTGACCGTGACCGTGCGGTTGTCGCGGTGCAGAGTTACAGAAATTTCCGAAGCATGCCCGTTCATCGCTTCGTCAACTGAATTGTCTAAAATCTCCCATACAAGGTGGTGCAAACCAGCGGGTCCGACTCCGCCAATGTACATGCCCGGCCGTTTGCGAACGGGTTCCAGACCTTCGAGTGCGACGATATCCGCGGCAGTGTATGTTTTTGTGGCTGACATTTTTTTAAATCCATTTCCTCCTGGGTCAGGAGATAATACGGGCCTTGTGACCCGTGACTTCCTCAATATTCGATTAACACTAGCCGCCATATTCGTATTCCTGCCAGCCAGGCGGGCCAGCCAAGCGGGCAGGGGGGTTAAATTATTTCTTTTGACCTGGAAATCTGCAACCTATCCTAGATTCGAATAAGATCCGGAACTTATGGGTCAAAAACATCCTCAGGCGACGTCTGTTAGCCTGGTGGCTCTGCGTGTTTATTGCTTTGGCTAGTGTAAGCTGCCAGGCAATTTGGCGACAATGGGTGTTTTGACAGCGAAATTAATGTCTAGCAAAACTCGGTAATACTTGGCGAGTCCAGCTTAAGTCGGTAAAATCTGCCTACAGTATTTGATGCCCCATCTCGATTTTTGTCAAACTTTGGGAATCCACTCCGTTATGTTTGAATTAAGTGAATTTTTATTGGCCCAAGGGCCGGCTGAGCAGGTAGTTGACCCCAATACAGCCCGCATTTGGAACTTTGTATATATCGGTCTCATTATTATCGCCGGTGCCATTGTTCTGGGTATTGGTGCCGCATTTCTGGCCTATGGGAAATTGTGGTTTCAAGCATTTATGTCAAGTGCTGACGTAACGTTGTTGAGCCTTGTGGGTATGGGATTTCGCCAAGTTCGCCCCAGTGTCATCGTCAACGCTAAAATTATGGCTTCACAAGCGGGTTTGGATATTAATCGTCGCACGGGAATTAGCACCCAGCGACTCGAGGCCCACTATTTGGCCGGTGGGGACGTGATGCGAGTTACGACGGCAATCATTGCAGCACAACGAGCGGGCATCGATCTGGATTTTGATCGGGCTGTGGCCATCGATTTAGCGGGGCGCGATGTTTTTGATGCCGTCAGAACCAGTGTCTATCCGAAAGTCATTGATTGCCCCGACCCGGTTCGCAGTGGTCGCAACGTGTTGAGCGCGATCTGCCGCAATGGCGTGGAACTCAAAATTCGGGCTCGTGTTACTGTCCGCACTAACCTCGGTCAATTGATCGGCGGCGCCACGGAAGAAACGGTGATCGCACGAGTGGGTGAAAGCATCATTTCATCAATCGGCTCCTCCGACCATCACCAAGACGTATTAGAAAACCCTGATCGAATTTCCAAAGCCGTGTTGGCTCGTGGCCTCGACGCGCACACCGCATTTGAAATTGTCTCGATCGATATTGCCGATATTGACGTGGGCGAAAATATTGGCGCTCGCTTGCAAGCGGATCAGGCGGAAGCGGACACGCGCGTGGCTCGCGCTAACGCCGAAGTTCGTCGGGCAGAGGCCGTGGCCCGGGAACAAGAAATGAAAGCCAGCGTGGCTGAAAACAAAGCTAAATTGATCATCGCCGAGGCGGAAGTTCCATTGGCAATGGCAAATGCGTTCCGTAATGGCAATCTCCACATTTCGAATCAAGAAAACTAACCGTTTGAATGTTTTGCCCGGTCCTTTTTTTGGCCCGGTCTTTTTTTTGGCTGGGTCTTTTTTTTGGCTGGGACTTATGGCCTATTCAAAAGCCGCATTAATATCGCTGGGAATACTTGTTTTGACGCCCTTCAGGTTTTGATTTACAATGGAAAGTTCGAATATTGAATTTCCGTTGCGGCCCGTGTTATTGCGGGTGGGTAGCTAACAGCGCGTTTTTACACTCTTTTTTACGCCTCGAAATGCCTGCCATGTCGTATATAACGAGTCCACAGTTCGATCCGAAAGCACCCCAGCAAGTGCAATCCAATCCGACGCGAATTAAATCTAGCCAAAACCCTTCGATTGGCCGGGAGAACGTAACTGCAGTGTCCCAGACCTCGACCGCCTCACGTCCTGCTCACGACTCCAGCGAAATTATCGAATTAATGAATGAAGATTGGAGCAGGAATCGTTTAATCGCCAAACGCGATGCCAGCCTATACTGTTTTCGCTGCCATCGCACCGAAAAGCATGCCGTGGTCAATCGCAACCGCTGGTTTTATTCCATCATGGTCGGTTTTACTTTCGGCTTGATATTAATGATCGGTCCTTTCCGATGCCGGTGTTGCGGCGCCTTGAGATGGTTGCGATCTGATATATTGCATCCTAAGAAGTGGATTCGATAGACGCATGACGACGGACTTTTTGCCGCCTTGAATTAAGCTGACGTGATCAAAAATTTGCTAATACTATTGCGTACCGCCTCCCACACCAGACCAATGGCAACGTTGGATTTGATGTACGAACCTTTCGCGGACTAGAAAAAGGTCCTCGAACCGTGTAGCTTGCTCTAACTATCGATATTTGTTCATTGACCGCGTTCAGCATTAACAACTTGGCATGTCGTCGTGAAAAAGCGATTCAAGAAGATTCGATCAAAATGGGCTGTCAGCGAACCTGCTTGGCGGCTCAATAGGTTTCAGTTGACGGCACCACAGCTGTTTGCAGGATCTTTTTTGGGCTTGATCATTCTGGGCACCATTGGATTTAAATTTTTACCTGGGCTCTATCGCGCCGAACCGTTATCTTGGCTTGATGCTTGTTTTACTTCAACCAGTGCCGTTTGTGTTACGGGACTTTCGGTTGTCGATATTGCGAAGGTATTTACATTTTGGGGCCAAGCGTTTTTGTTGTTGTTGATCCAATTGGGCGGCTTGGGGATGTTGAGTTTTGCCAGCCTGATTATTTTAGCGTTGGGCGGGAGAATTTCTCTACGTCAAGATGCATGCGGGATCATCCAGACCGATTCGACGCCGTCAATCGATCGCCGCAAACTGCTTAGGGATATCTTTCGCTTCACGATGTTGTTTGAGTTGGCCGGGGCGGTTGCCCTTTATTTTGCTTTCGCACCTCGCCTCGGTTGGACCGAAGCAATTTGGCCAGCGATTTTTCATTCGGTGAGTGCCTTTTGTAATGCCGGTTTCTCAACATTTTCTGACTCTTTGAGCGGTTTTCAGACGGCGCCAGAGATCTTGTTTATCGTTGCGGGATTGATCGTTGCCGGAAGCCTAGGATTTTTAGCTCATGAAGAGCTGTGGACGATGTTTCGTTCTCGACGTCAACGCGCAGCATTTCGATTATCATTGCAAACGCGGCTCGTTTTAGTGACTTCGGCATGCTTAATTCTGGTTGGCTGGGGTTTTTATATTGTTTTCGAATGGGACTACACGCTGCGAACGCTAAATTCGTTGGACAAAATTGCAAATGCACTATTTATGAGCATCACGGCCCGAACGGCAGGTTTTAACTCTGTTGATTATGGGCAAGTTTCCGACAGCAGTTTATTGCTCACTTTATTGCTGATGACCATTGGCGGCTCACCCGGGTCAACCGCCGGTGGAATTAAAACCACGACGTTTGCAGTCATTGGCCTCGTCGCTTGGTCTCGAATTCAAGGGCTAGAGACAACGACCTGTTGGGGGCGATCGATTCCAGATAGCACAACCTCGCGGGCCATTGGTCTAGTGGTGATCATGGTAGGAGTTTTAATTGTTGGTATCTTTGTTCTTACAATCGCGTCACCAATACTCAGCGATGGCCTAATCGATCAAATGTTCGAGGCCACTAGTGCCATTAACACCGTGGGGCTATCAACCGGCATCACCACACAATTGACGACTTCGGGGCGGATAGTCATTATCATGCTAATGTTTTTTGGACGGATTGGCATGTTGACTATGGCTGCCGCATTGACGTTGCCGCGTTCAACGGCTCGCGGTTTTCGGTATTCATACGAAGACGTTGTTGTGGGATAAACCAAATTTTGCGGTGGGGAATAACCATTCATGAAACGTTTTGTTGTTGTCGGCTTGGGCAATTTTGGTTCTAGTGTCGCCGAGTCACTCATTGCCCAGCGCCATGAAGTCATTGCCCTTGATACCAATCCCGATGCGGTTGACCGCGTTTCTCCGTTTGTGTCCCGTGCTGCCGTTGGCGACGGCAAGTATTTGCCGACTTTAGAGCGTGTCGGTGCGAGAGGTGCCGATGCTGCCATTGTCTCCACGGGCGATGATATTACCGCCAGCATTCTGACAACCATCGCTTTACACGACATCGGGATTCGCGATGTCTATGTAAAAGTAATTTCCCGCGATCACGCACGGGTAATGGAGCGAGTGGGTGTCACCGAGTCCATTTTCCCCGAACGTGAATCAGCCTTGAGCTTAGGTAAAAGGATGTCCGGTACAGGCTTGTTAAATTTCGTCAAACTTGGAACAGGCTTCAGCATTCAGGAAATGGCAGTCCCCCAATCCTGGATTGGCAAAACCTTGAGAGAGCTAAAACTGCGTCAAAACTACCGTGTGACCATTGTCGCACTTCACGATGTTTTGATCGACAAGATTTTCGTGTCAACGGATCCTGATGGAAAACTCAAAGATTCCGATTCGTTGCTGATTGCTGGTAACGACGAGGATTTGGAGATCGTAGCCAAAATCACTTAAGCTCAATTCACTTTGTAACGTTTGTACCGATTAACAGTTGCAGATTTCCCGCGGATCACAGCAATATGCTTGGTGCCAGAACCAGCGGGAGGTATAATCGAGTTGAAACCAAATCATTGGATATCAAGTCAAAAGTCGATCCAACCAGAATCGAGTTCGACTGTTTTACCCAATGACTTGAAGGCAAAATGGCCGCTACAAATCGAGGGATTCACTTCCAGCCCATGTCAGCATCATCATCCATTGCGAACAAAGCTGCTTTGTTGATCAGCTGTCCGCAATGTAATAATTTGGTAACACTCCCTCAAGCGATTTCGCTGCAAGCGATCGTCCGTTGCCCGATTTGCCATTCCACCTTTCCAGTACACACCGCCTTACCTTCCGATGTTCCCGAATTGCAGGTCGTTAACCAAGAACATTATCAACCACAAAATAGTTCACAAAGCGCCAACTCTCGATCGACTTCCGTGGACGAAATTCGGTTGTCGCCCGACGAAAAACTGCCGGTAGCCAAAGCGCTTCGCGACGGCGCACGGCGACGACGACACGGACGGCATCACGGGGTAACTATCGACGAATCCACAGAAGTGGCACAACCTATTTTTGACTCGCAAGTTGGCGAAACGATCCGATCGACGGACGAACAGACTCAAGCAATTCTGGCCGGCAGTTCACCCAGCCATAGCTTGCAAAATCATGGAAAGCCGATCTACAGCTCCCATAGTCGCAGTTCACGCAATCGCACTGCAAAATTCAATACCTTGGTCGAAGTTGCCAAAGTTGTGGCTGGAGCACTGCTGGCTTTGCCGGTCTCACAACTGATCATTTGGTGGGGACTGGGACTCGATCCATTTAGTATTGGACCTCGCGTTGGCCAAGTCGCACCGTTTGTGGTTCCAGAAAAACTTCGACACGCCCCCCCATCCATTGAAACTCCCCAACAACAGAAAACAGGCCCCTAGTGCCGACGCTAAACCTTCAATCGAAAGGTTGCGATCCGATTTAAAGATGAAGCGTTAATTTTTTCGGATCATTGAGCCGGTTTTGAGTGCGGCAGGCAACTGAGGAATGGCGCGGAAGCGAAAACATTTCGATGCGATGATCATCCAGACGTGACCTTTTCCGGATCGTTTTTACAGCTCGTTTTCGCAGCTCGTTTTTACGGCTCGTTTTTACGGCTCATTGGAACACAGGATAGGCAGTATTGGATCGACGTCAATGACTATGGGCGTTTGGTAGGGCTTGCCGCTGAGGACAGCAACATTTGCAGAAGTGCCATCGTGTCGGGTGGGAACGGTAAGTAAGCGGCGAAAGGGCCTAATGTTACAAGCCCTCGCCACGTCGTAATAACTCTCGCTGCAATTTCAATCCCGGCTTCTCCAACATCTCTTTCCACCGACTCGCCAGTTTGTTAAGCATTTTGTCGGGCGAATCCAACTCTTGAAACACGTCGCGAATTCCCGACGCCAATTGAGTTATCATTTCAGGTTGCTGGGTAACTCGAGGAAAAACAAATGCCAATTTTGATTCATGGGAATTGCGAATGATGGATGCATATTGTTCCGCCACTTCAAACCGTATGCCTTCTCCCGTCCATCGTTGCGGATCAGCCAATTGGCTGTTGCGAAACGGGCCGATCCATCCCGATTGCGATGCCAATTGACCGCTGACGCGTTTGCTCGCCAACCAAGCCACAAATGACAGGGCTTGATTCGCATGCAGACTATTTCGCGCTGCCGAAACGACGCGTTGTTCAATTCCGAGATAGGGAACCTTGGTTTCGTCATCTGGCTCTCGCTCAAACCACTGATCCGTCGCAAAGTCAAAAAAACGCTGACTACCAGGTAAAGTCGCTATTTTGATTTGGGCTGACACGTCGGCGGGGCTCGCGGCAAAATGATGTGACGGCCAAGTGATCGCCAGTGCCGCACGACCTGCTAACATTTCGCGATAAACATCGTCAGGACTCCACTCGACAGCTTTGTTAGGTACAACCGCACCTAATGACATCAATGTCTGCAATGACTCTTGAAAGGGAGCTCGTTCAATTAATGGTCGCAAGTCTTCCGTGTGAAAGACGGTTGACAGTTTTCCGGATGAGCGAATCGATGGTGCAGCTATGGACAAGAATAAGTGAGCCGGCCAATCGTATGCCAGTGGCAACGCCAACGATCGCGGCAATGATTGTCCGGCAGCATCGGACAAAGAACTCATTTCGTGCAATTGTTCTACCAATAACACGAATTCGGGCCAAGTTTGTGGAACGTTCTTTCCTATCGCCGCTAATACATCTTCGCGATAGATCAAACAAAGTTGTTGGCCACCCAGCGGCGCAGCGTAATACTTGCTGCCGTATCGAACTAAATTGGTCCGATAGTAGTTGAGCAATTCGGCTTTGCCGATCTCACTTCCATTCCAAATATCGGCAGGAATTTCCAAAAGCTGCTCGCTGGCGATCAAGTCCGCTTGCATTGCTCCCGGATATACAACTACGTCCGTGGTCGCGGGCGTGCGATAGTTCTGAGCCGCAAACTCTTCCATCGATATCGATTTGATGCTGACCGAGCCTTCCGATTCGCTGTCCCAGACTCTTTGGATCACCTCTCCTAAACCAGGTGATGAGACAACCAAAATCTCAAGATTTCCGGCAGCCGGAACTATGGAATTAGGGTCATCGGCATTGGGAACATTTGCAGAAGGGGCGCCAGCGCTGTTCGCAGTAGTATTATTATTGGCTCCGGGATTACATCCCAGCAGCGTGAACAGCAGCAGGGCGGATAGCAGCAACGCGGACAGCAGCAGCGTGGACAAAAACAGTCCACGCTCTCTTAAGCCCCAAGCCCTCAAGTTGAAATTCCCGCGATCAGTTTGTGAAAATTCTACATTCATGGAATCTATGGTATCATGTGTAACTCATTTGCAGAACACACATCGTTTTTACGTTGTTGACCGGGTCGGGGTTTAAATATTGTCCGGTCAAATTAGTCGAATTTATTCGTCGAAATCAATGGACCAGTTGTATGAGCTATTATTTAGGAATTGACGTTGGGACATCCGGGACCAAGACACTATTGATTGACGCGGCCGGGCAAATTGTGGCCGAGTGTTTGAAAACATACCCCTCGCATCATCCCCGTCCGCTGTGGAGTGAGCAGAATCCAGATGATTGGTGGCAAGCCGTTGTGGCGTCGGTTCGCAAGACCATTAAATTGGCTCGTGTAAAACCGGCCGATGTCCGGGCAATTGGATTGTCCGGTCAAATGCACGGTTCCGTATTTTTGGATCGCAATCATCAAGTCATCCGCCCCGCTATCCTTTGGAACGATCAACGGACCGCCGCAGAATGTGTTGAGATTGAACGCGCCGCGGGTGGGCGAGAGGCCTTGATAAAAATGGTCGCTAATCCCGCCCTTACCGGCTTCACAGCGCCCAAGATCTTATGGCTGCGCAACCACGAGCCGAAAAATTTCGACCGCACCACCAAAATTTTGCTCCCCAAAGACGATGTTCGCCGGAGGATGACGGGAGAATTTGCCACCGACGTCAGTGACGCCAGTGGGATGTTGTTGTTGGACGTTGCCAAACGAAATTGGTCGCTGCCGCTGCTCAGCCGTCTCCAGTTAGATCGCAGTTTACTGGCCGATTGTTATGAATCCGAAGAGATTACCGGCAAATTGACGGCATCCGCCGCCAAAGAACTCGGACTGACCACCGAATGCCGCGTTGTCGCCGGCGCAGGTGATTGTGCCGCCAATGGAGTCGGCACCGGAGTTGTCAGCGAGGGCACGCTGTCAACATCCATCGGCACCAGTGGAATCATGTTCGTCCATAGCGACCAAGTTAAGATCGATCCGTTGGGTCGACTGCATACATTTTGCCATGCGGTGCGCGGCCAATGGCATCTGATGGGCGTTTCATTAACTGGAGGCGGCGCATTGCAATGGTTTCACAATCATTTTTGTCAGGAACTGCAAACCAAGAAACAATCCGCGTATGACATTTTAAACCAAGAAGCTGGCGTCGTTCCGGCCGGCAGCGAAGGATTGTTTTTCTTGCCGTACCTGGCCGGTGAACGCACGCCTCACGCTGACCCCGATGCTCGCGGTTGCTTGATCGGCCTGACGCTCAAACATGGTCGAGGACACGTCGCTCGAGCGATTATGGAAGGGGTGGCGATGGCGATGCGCGATAGTTTGGATATTATCCGGTCGCTTGATGTACCGGTGAAACAAATACGGGCTTCTGGCGGGGGATCTCGCAGCCCCTTGTGGCGACAAATCCAGGCCGATATGTTCGGCCAGCCCGCGGTGACGATCAATGCCGAACAGGGGCCCGCGTTTGGAGTGGCGTTGCTCGCGGCAGTCGGATCGGGCGAGTACAAATCGGTGGGCGAAGCCTGCAAGGCAACGATTCGAGTCGTGGAAAAGACGCCGCCTAAAAAGCCCGCGGTCAAAACCTACGACCGCGCTTTTCCCATTTTCCAACAGCTCTATCGCTCGCTGCGAGCGGACTTTAAGTCAATTTCCGCCTTATCAGAGCACTAATTCATTTCAAATTTGGTTCAGTTACGACCAAAAGCGCGTAAATCGCTTCGAGCGGAGAAAGTGAACCTTGAGGCCTGAGTATTAGTCTCTCCACGAGATCGAATCATTTTTTGAAAGCGCTGTGACGGAATTATGGATATAACTGCAACCGAACCGACCTGGTGGAATCGCCAAGCCGGCGGTCGAGAAGTAATGCAGGTGGCGATGCCTTTGGTTATGGCCAGTTTGTCTTGGACGCTGTTGACGTTTATTGATCGCTGCTATTTATTCCATTATTCGGAGCGAGCTTTTGCCGCCTCTTTTCCGGCAGCTCTGTTGTGGTGGTCGCTGCTGAGTTTTCCGCTCGGCTGCTGCATGTATGTCCAAACGTTTGTGGCTCAGTATCACGGTGCGCAACAACATCGTTCCATCGGACCTATTGTCTGGCAAGGCGTTTGGTTGGCTGTGCTGACGGTTCCCTTTGTATTGGCATTCATACCCTTTGCCCCGGCATTATTTCAATTGGCGGGCCATGGCACGGATGTATTGGCTGAAGAAATTGATTATTTCAACACGCTGAATTGGGGCACTGCGTCGTTTTTGATCTCATATGCCTTGTCGGGATTTTTCGCGGGAAAAGGTCAAACTTGGCTGGTGATGATTGTCGACGCCTCCGCAGCATTGCTCAACGCATTGCTCGATTGGTGGTGGATTTTCGGCGGCCTGGGACTGGCGCCCGGCGGAATCACCGGCGCAGCGGCAGCAACCGTCGTTTGTTTTTGGATCAAGGTCCTTGTCTATTTGTGGTTAATCTGGCGCCCTCGACATCGCCGCGAATGCGATACATTGGCCGTGCAATTTCGACCTCGACTTTTTGGACGATTGTTATATTTTGGTGGCGCCAGCGGATTGCAGATTTTGCTGGAAGTTGCTGGATTTACCACGTTTGTGATGTTGGTCGGCAGCCTTGGTGTCACGCAACTGGCCGCAACCAATTTGGCATTTAATATTAGTTCGCTGGCCTTCCAACCCGTAATGGGGATGGCAATCGCTGGGTCGATTTTAGTTGGGCAATATCTCGGCGCTAATAACCCCAATCTCGCCAGCCGTGCAACTTGGACGACTGCTGTAATTGGCTCAATTTACATGGGCGCAATTTCAACGCTTTACGTCGTCGTTCCGGATTGGTTCTTGATGGGATTTGTGACCGCCAATGACAGCGCTGACCAGATCGAAATCCGCAATATGGCGGTTATTTTGTTGCGTTTTGTGGCGGCTTACAATTTATTTGACGCCTGGAATATGATTTTTGCCAGTGCCGTTAAAGGTGCTGGCGATACTGTTTTCGTGATGCTGATTAGCCTTTCGATGGCGGCCGTATTGGCTTTGGCTACCTGGATCGGACTCAAACAATTCGACTTTGGATTGTATGAATGCTGGACTCTGGTCACGCTCTGGGTTTGCCTGCTCGGGATTTTATATTGGCTGCGTTTCCAACAAGGCAAATGGCGATCCATGCGGGTGATCGAATCGGTTTAGGTAAACATTGCAGAACGCCTGGATTCATTGACCAAATAACAGAGAACTGTCGACACTAAATCCGCTGCGATGTTACCCTCTCCGCTACAGTCAAATGGATGCTGATCCATCGGACACTATGTAATTCGGACACTATGTCATAAGGTCAATTCGACCAACGGCATCGCCAATATGGTTTAGCCGATGTTGGTCGAGTTTTTGTTGTAGGTGTCGCAAGATTCGATTTGCCGTTGCCGGCCCGCCGTAGATAAACCCAGTATAGAGTTGGATCAACGAAGCCCCGTGCGTTATCATCCGCCAAGCATCATGGCCGTCAAAGATCCCGCCAACCCCAATGATGGGTAATCGTCCCTGTAATCGCGAATATACATGTCGAACAACTTGGCAACTGCGCTGGGTCAACGGTCGGCCGGACAAACCACCAGCGCCGATTTGCTCGATCGTTGCACTCGGTGTTCGCAATCCATCGCGGCGTAAAGTCGTGTTGGTTGCAATGAGTCCTTGTAAGTCTTGTTCAAGTGTCAAATCGACAATTTCGTCCAATTGAGATTCGGTCAAGTCCGGTGCGATCTTGAGCAAGATCGGTTTGATCGCTTGACCACTCGCTTTAGCAACTTCGCGATTCGTTGATTGAACCGCGTGCAACAATCGTTCCAACGGTTCACGGTCTTGTAAGGTCCGCAAACCGGGAGTATTCGGCGAGCTAACATTAATTACAAAATAGTCGGCATACCTAAATAATGCTCGTAAGCTTTCGGTGTAATCAGATTCAGCCTGCTCGACCGGCACAAGTTTTGTTTTTCCCAGATTGATGCCGAGGATAAAATTGCGGTCAGACCGATCCGGAGCAAGTCGCTCAAGTCGCGCTGCAATGGACGAAGCTCCTTCATTATTAAAGCCCATCCGATTGATAATTGCTTGATCCCGTGGCAAGCGAAACAAACGAGGAGTCGGATTGCCTGGTTGAGCTTGCCCTGTAACCGAGCCTATCTCAATGCACCCAAACCCTAACAGTGCCAACTCATTAAACCACTGGGCATTTTTGTCAAAGCCGGCGGCCAATCCCAAAGGGTTGGGAAAATCAATTCCAAAACAACGGGTCATTAATCGCGGATCGGAAAAACCATAACAGGCTCGAAAACAACTGACTGCACCTGGCAGCTTTGCCAACCAAGCGAACGTCCCCATCCCAAAATAATGGGCTCGCTCAGGTGGCAATAAAAACATGCCCGGCCGAGCTAACCAGCGCCATAAACTCATAGAATTCACCACCCTGACCATTTACAACCTGTCGACTATACTGCCACGTTCGGCATTATATTTCGGTCGACATCCGCAACGAAAATCTCAATTAGTGTGAACAATCACCGATCCAACAAATTTCACACGGATCGCTCAATAGCTTTTTTCATCGTGGCCCTGGTCCCGAACAATTGCGGCCGAAGCGCTGGTACCAAGTCGTGTCGCGCCTAACGCAATGTACTGTTGGGCTTCCTGAAAACTGCGAACACCGCCCGAGGCTTTGACTCCCGTTTGCGGGGAACAAACTTGTCGCATCAGAGCGATATCGGCGGTCGTGGCACCGCGATAGTTGTAACTGCCGTCGGCCTGTTTGACAAATCCAAATCCGGTTGAAGTCTTCACAAAATCGGCGCCGACATGGTCGCAGATTTCACACAATTTACGTTTGGTATCTTCCTCGGTTACAAAATCCGTTTCAAATATTACCTTGACCAACATTTGACGCGCGTGGGCCACATCGACAACTGCCTTAATATCTTGCGTGATATAGTCCCAATCTCCTTGAATCGCTTTGCCTATGTTGATCACCATATCCAATTCAACTGCCCCATAGTTCATGGCCCAAACTGCTTCCGCAACTTTGACTTCCGTCGGGGCACTTCCATGTGGAAATCCGATTACCGTCCCGACACAGGTGGTCGTCCCTTGCAATTCGGCCACGGCCAGCGGAACAGCATAAGGTTTGACACAAACGCTCATAAGTTGAAGTTCGGCCGCCAAACGACAGCCGGCGCGAATCTCGTCATCGGTCATTGTGGGGTGCAATAAAGCATGATCGATCATGCGTTCAATTCCCGCGCTCATGAACAAACCCTCTGCTGAAATAAATTGAGTCAATTGACAAGCAGATATTAGCATAAAACAACGCTGTTGAACGAACCCAGAACAAATTGCCCCGCTCGACACAATTCGAGATGTACAATACTCATCTAAATTCTGCTCTGGCGGACAAAGCATTCAGAACGAAAAAAAGCCAGGAACAAGCAATGACACTTGTTCCCGGCTTTAATTGTCTTTCTAATCGCAGCCGATTGGGCGGCTGCGCGAATTAATCACAGAATCGGTTAGTCGTCGATTTCAGTCGACTCCATTTCTTCGATCATGGATTCTTCTTCCAAGATTCCAACTGCATCAGGAGGCGTATCCGGATCTCCGACGATCGTCAATTCTTGGGTGGTTACCGTATTATCAACAGTCAGGGTAACGAGGTAAGTTCCCAAAGGAACGGCAGGCCCGCCACCACCTCGGCCACCGCGACCGCCGCCGGCACCACCGCCGCCACCGCCAGCTTGTCCACCTGC